>CALWXZ010000123.1 GCA_944385625.1 uncultured Flavonifractor sp.
GCCAGAAGCAGCTCCAGGCGGTCTACGACAAGATCGGGGAGCTGACCATCAAGGCTCCCCACGCCGGCAACCTGCGGGAGGTGGCCAATTTGCAGGCGGGGGATACGGTGAACGAGGGGGATACCATCGCCACCATCGTCAACGACACCAAGCTGCGCCTCTCCCTCTACTACAGCTACGCCTATGAAAACAGCATCAAGGTGGGGCAGACCGCCCAGATCACCATTCCCTCCATCATGGGCAGCCGGACCGGCACGGTGGAGAAGATCAACAAGGTGCGCTTTGTCTCCCCCGAGGGGGCCACCCACTTTGAGGTGGTCTTTGTGCTGGACAACCCCGGCACCCTCACCGAGGGGATGGAGGCCTCCGCCGCCCTCACCGCAGCCGACGGCACCCCCATCTACCCCTATCAGAACGGCAAGCTGTCGTTTTACGAAACCACCGTGGTCAAGGCCAAGGCCTCCGGTCCGGTGGAGAGCTTCAGCCTGCTGAACTACGCCGACGTGAAGGCGGGCCAGGTGCTGGTCCAGCTGGGGGCCAAGGACTCCGACCAGGAGATTGGCGCCAAGGAGGAGGAGCTGAAGGCCGCCCAGGAGAAGCTGAAGGAGGCCAACGACGAGCTGGGCAAATATAACGGCGTCTCCCCCATTGCGGGCACCGTCCTGTCCTGTAGCCTCACCGAGGGCGGGGAGGTGGAGAGCGGCCAGGGCATCAGCATTGCCGACACCTCCCAGATGACGGTGGAGATCAGCGTGGACGAGCGCAACGCCCAGTATGTCAAGGTGGGCATGATGGTGGACCTGGACCAGTACGGCACCCCCTATACAGGGGTGGTGCAGAGCGTCTCGCTCACCGCCTCCGGAGAAAACGGCGTGGCCTCCATCCCCGCGGTGGTCAAGGTGGACAATTTTGACGGCTCCATGATCCCGGGCACTTACATCAGCTACTCCTTCGTGGCCAGTCAGGTGGACAACTGCCTGACGGTGCCGGTGGCCGCCGTCAAGTACGTCAGCTTCAGCAACGTCACTCTGCCTGACAGCCTGGACGCTCCCCCTGCCGGGGAGAGCGGCGAGGAAGGCGGTGAAATGGACGACGGATTCCTGCCCGGCGACGGCGACATGATGGTGGACGACGGCGGCGCCATTGTGGACGGCGATATGGGCTACAGCGAGGGAGCGGCGGCGATACCGCAGCGGTATTCCGGCGGCGGGATCTCCGTGCGCAAGCTGGGCGTGGTGGTCATGCCTGCCGGAGGCGGCTCCGCCGACGGCGGCATGAGCGGCGGCATGGGCTCCGGGTCCTCCGATTCGGACATCGGGACCATCGTCTTTGTCAAGGCCCAGCAGGCCCCCGCCAACGCCATCCTGGAGCCCGATCCCGCCTGGGAGTGTCCCGAGGGCTTCTGGGCCGTGCCGGTGGAGATCGGCATCAACGACACCAGCCGGGCGGAGGTCAAGCGGGGCCTCAACGAGGGGGACGAGGTCTTTATCGGCTACGCCACCCAGAGCGCCGACAGTTGGGGTGGCTGATATGCTGATCGACGTAAAGAACCTCTTTAAGATCTACCATGAGGGGGAGGAGAGCGAGGTCCGGGCCCTGGACGGGGTGTCCCTGGCGGTGGACCGGGGGGAGTTTGTGGCCATCATCGGCCAGTCGGGCTCCGGCAAGTCCACCCTGATGAACATCCTGGGCTGCCTGGACATCCCCACCTACGGGGACTACCATCTGGACGGGGTGGACGTGACCGAGCTGACCGACAGGCAGCTGGCCCACATCCGCAACAAGCAGATCGGGTTTATCTTTCAGGGCTTCAACCTGATCCCCGCCCTCAACGCATGGGAGAACGTGGAGCTGCCCCTGATCTATCAGGGGGTGCCCGCCTCCAGGCGGTGGGACCGGGTGGAGGCCGCCCTGGAGCGGGTGGGGCTGGCCGACCGGGCCGACCACAGGCCCACCGAGATGTCGGGCGGCCAGCAGCAGCGGGTGGCCATCGCCCGGGCCATCGCCACCCAGCCCCCCATCATCATGGCCGACGAGCCCACCGGCGCCCTGGACTCCCACACCGGCAAGCACGTGCTGGAGATCCTCCACGGGCTCCATGAGGAGGGCTCCACCATCATCCTCATCACCCATGACAACTCCATCGCCGCCACCGCCCAGCGAGTGGTGCGCATTTCCGACGGACATATCCTCTACGACGGAGACAGAGAGGGGGCTTTTCTGTGAACCTGGGCCAGGCATTCAAGATCGCGGTCAAGTCCATAGCGGCCAAGAAGGCCCGCTCCGCCCTCACCATGCTGGGCGTCATCATCGGCCTGGCCGCCGTGATTATCCTGGTGTCCTACGCTCAGGGCCAGAATCAGCAGATGCGGGCCTTCTACGAGAGCCTGGGCACCAATATCATCAACATCCAGGCCAGCAGCTGGAACAGCGAAAAGGTGTCCGACGAGCTGTACGACTACTGCATGGAGATGGACGAATATGTGCTGGGGGTCACGCCGGTGGTGCAGATGTACGATCAGACCATCATCAAATATGGCGCCAAGACCCTGGACAACTATAACACGGCCTGGGAGGAGATGCCCCAGGTGGTAATGGGCAACCAGCAGTTTTCCCTGTGCAACAACTTCACCCTGGCCAGGGGCCGGGACATCGCCTACCTGGATGTGAAGAGCTACAACCAGGTGTGCGTGCTGGGTTCCCAGATGGCCGACGCGCTGTTCAACTACATGGACCCCATCGGGCAGACCATCACCATCAACAACATTCCCTTTGAGGTCATCGGGGTCTATCAGGAGAAGGACCCCAACAACATGACCGGCATGGACCGCTACATCGTGCTGCCCTACACCATGAACCGGGTGCTCAACGGCCAGATCAGCATGGACACCTTTGTGGCCAAGGCCAGGGACGCCGAGTCCACCACCCGGGCCATCACCCTGCTGAAGGGATTCCTCCAGGGCCTCATCGATCCCAACACGGGCTACTATTCGGTCACCACCCCCAACCAGATCCAGGAGGAGGGGGCCGAGCAGGATAAGCTGCAGCAGCGGTTCCTGGGCGGCATCGCCGCCATCTCCTTGGCGGTGGGCGGCATCGGCATCATGAACATCATGCTGGTCACCGTCACCGAGCGCACCCGGGAGATCGGCATCCGCAAGGCCATCGGCGCCGAGCGCAAGAGTATCATCGCCCAGTTCCTCATCGAGGCCTGCATGATCTGCGGCATCGGTGGGATCTTCGGCATCATCGTGGGCTATATCGGTACGCTGATCGTGGGAAAGCTGTCCTTCCACACCATATTGATACCCAACGCCGGGATAACGGTGGGGGCCTTCTTCATCTCCGTTGCCCTGGGCGTGGCCTTCGGCCTCTATCCCGCCATCAAGGCCTCCGGCCTTCAGCCGGTGGAGGCCCTGCGGGCCGACTAAAGGAGAGTGAGATCATGAAAAAGAGAACCTGGCTTTCCGCCCTGCTGGCGGTGGCGCTGCTGGTGAGTGTGCTGGTGCTGCCCTCCGCCTCGGCCGCCGGCGGCACCGCCTTTACCGACATCAACGATCCCGCCCAGGCCAATGCCGCAGAGATGCTGCGGCTTTTGGGCGTTGTGAACGGCACCGGCGGCGGCGCCTTCCGGCCGGCGGGCACCCTGACCCGGGGAGAGTTCTGCAAAATGGCGGTGGAGATCATGGGCCGGGGGGACGAGGAGCCCGCCCAGCGCAGCCGCACCATTTTTACCGACGTGGGCTCCACCCACTGGGCCAGGGGGTACATCAATCTGGCCGCATCCATCACCGTGGGGGACTCCGCCGGCGGCGGAGAAAATGCCGGCGGCGGCACCCGCCTTATCATGGGCGTGGGGGACGGCTCCTTCCGGCCCGACCGGGTCATCACCTGCGGCGAGGCGGTCACCATCCTCATGCGGGTGCTGGGCTACGGCTACGGCGACGTGGCCGGGGGCCTCAACTGGTACGACGGCTATATGGGCCTGGCAAGCTCCGCCGGACTGCTGGACGGCCTGCCGCTGACGGGGGCTTCCACCATCTCCCGGGGTCAGGCGGCCATCCTGTTTTATAACCTGCTCTTTGCCAAGAGCAAGGGGGGCGACAGCCTCTACCTCACCGGCCTGGGCTGCCGGGTGGAGGACGGCGGCATCCTGCTGGATGTGAACGCCACCCTGGCCGGCTCCAATACCGCAGTCAAGACCACCACCGGCACCTACAAGACCGACCGGGCAGGCCTGGACGAGAGCCTGGAGGGGATGCAGGGCGACGTGGTGCTGGACAAGGACGACAAGCTGCTGGCCTTCCAGCCCAGGGAGAACATCACCAGCCGGGCGGTCAACGTAGCCCAGTGGGCCTACAACCAGGTGCGGCTCACCGGCGGCGAGACCCTGGACCTGCCGCCCCAGACCACCGTCTATCAGGACGGGGAGAAGAAGGTCTACGAGGAGCTGTGGCAGGACCTGAAGCCGGGCACCCCCGCCACCCTCTACTACACAGCGGAGGGCAAGGTGGACTATGTGTTCCTCCGCTCCGCCTCCGCCTCCGACACCGCCATGGTGGCCCGGAGCGTACCCTCCGGCAATCCCTTTACCGCCCTCGCCGGGGGGCAGAGCAGCTACCAGATCTATAAAAACGGGATGCCCGCCACCGTCAATGATATCCGCCAGTACGATGTGGCCACCTACGACAGCGCCGCCAGGATCATGAATATCTCCGACCTGCGGCTCACCGGGATGTATGAGAACGTCTACCCCAACACCGACACCCCCGCCAAGATCTGGGTCATGGGGGTGGAGCTGCCGGTGCTGCCCTGCGCGGTGGAGGACCTGCGCAGCTTCAAGATCGGGGACACCCTGACCCTGCTGCTTACCAGCGACGGCCAGGTGGCGGGTGCGGTAACCACCGCCGCCGCCAAGGGCAACGCCGTGGGCTATGTGGAGAGCATCGATGAGGAGGGCAAGGCCACCGTACAGCTGCTCAGCGACGTGCTGGGCAAGGTGGAGGGCCAGACCTCCTACCGGGGGGACAGCGCCGCCAGACTGATGGGCGAGCTGGTCACCGTCTCCTCCTACAAGCTGGGCCAGATCTCCCTGAGCCGGCTCACCGGAGGCTCCTCGGCGGGGGTCACCGGCAAGCTGGACGTGGCGAAGCGCACCCTGGACGGTGTGGCCCTGGCCGACAACGTGGCGGTGTACGAGAAGGTGGGCAGCGGCAAGCTCCAGCCCGTCAAGTACAGCCAGATCACCGCCTCCAGCGTGCCCGCCGCCAAGATCCTGTACGCCGGCAAGGACTACGCCGGCCGGTACAGCGTACTGGTGCTGGACGATGTGACCGGGGACCTGTATACCTACGGCTTTATGAGCAAGGGCACCGTGGAGACCTCCTCCAGCATGGGGACCATCGTCAACTCCACCGTGCTTGTGACCACCGCGGACAAGAGCGGCGAGGTCAAGGTGGAGCTAGTGGGCGGCGTGGACGTGCCCCGCGACGCGGTGGGGGGTGTGGCGGCCTCTCTCAGCACCTTGAACGGCAACAGCAAGATCGCCGGTTATGTGTTCCTCAAGGAGCTGGACGGCGTGCGCCGCAGCGCCTTTGACATGACCGCCAAGACGGTGACCACCACCGACATGGTGCTGCCCATCTCGGACAGCGTGGTGTGCTACAACAAAACCACAAAGCAGTGGTTTGCGGCAGAGGACCCCATGGATGCCCTCAACCAGGCCCGGGCCTTCTCCGACAACATCACCATCTACTACGACCGCGCGCCCCAGGACGGCGGCAAGGTCCGGGTAGTGGTGGTAGAGTAGACAAAAGTGCAAAATGCCGCCCCCGCTTTACACAAGCGGGGGCGGCATTTTACGGTTGCAATCAGTTTTTCAGGGTATCGGCCCAGGCGGCGTATTTAGCCACCTTCTCGTCACACTCGGTCTTGGTGGCGCCGTTGGCCAGGATGTACACCTTGACCTTGGGCTCGGTGCCGGAGGGACGGACGATAAGGCTGGTGCCGTCGGCCATCTCATAGCGCAGCACGTTGGAACCGGCCAGCTCCATGGTGGTCCTGCTGCCGTCGGAGACGTTGACCACGGAGCCGTCCTTGTAGTCCTTCTGCTGGGCCACCGCCACGCCGGCGATCTCCACCGGGGGGTGCTCCCGCAGGCCGGCCATCAGGTCGGCCATCTTCTTCAGACCGTCCAGGCCGGGCATTACCAGATTGATGGTCTTTTCGCCGTAGAAGCCGTACTTCTCATAGCACTTCTGCAGGGCGTCGTACAGGGTCATGCCCTGTCCGGCGTACCAGGCCGCCATCTCGGTCAGGGCCAGGGAGGCGGTAACGGCGTCCTTGTCCCGGACATAGTCGCCCAGCATATAGCCATAGCTCTCCTCATAGGCGAAAATCACCTTGCCCTCGCCGGCATTTTCCAGCTTGTCCTTTTTCTCAGCCAGGAACTTGAAGCCGGTGAAGGTGTCGTAGCACTGCAGGCCGTTGGTCTCGGCCACCTTGCGGGCCATCTCGGTGGTGACAATGGTTTTGAGGGCCACCGGCTTGTCCGGCATCTTGCCGGTGCGC
>CALWXZ010000124.1 GCA_944385625.1 uncultured Flavonifractor sp.
GAGCTGGAGCGGGTGATGATGCTCCGGGTGGTGGACGAGTACTGGATGGACAACATCGACGCCATGCAGGAGCTGCGTCAGGGCATCGGCCTGCGGGCTTACGGCCAGAACGACCCCGTGGTGGAGTACAAGCGGGAAGGCTACGAGATGTTCGAGCGGATGATCGCCGCCATCCAGGAGGAGACCCTCCGCCGGATCTTCCTGGCCCGGGTGCAGGTGGGCTCCACCGTCAAGCGGGAGCGGGTGGCCAAGGTCACCGGCGAGAGCGCCGGCGCCGACGGCACCGTGAAGAAGCAGCCCGTCAAGAAGGGCCAGAAGGTGGGCCGCAACGATCCCTGCCCCTGCGGCAGCGGCAAGAAGTACAAGAAGTGCTGCGGCCGCGACGCCGAGGACTGATGATCGTCCAGGCCCCGGCAGCGGGGCGTCTGGGACGCCGCCCCCTACGGAGAACAGAGCCGTAGGGGCGGACCTTCAGACCGCCCGCATGGAGGAGACCATATGAATATCATCGAACACAATAAAAACGGTCTGGTATACCTGGCCTCCGACGGCTTTGAGGCCGCCGGAGGGGTGGTCCACGGCTTCTCCACCCGGCTGGGGGGCGTGTCGGAGGGGATCTTTTCCTCCCTCAACCTGAGCATGACCCGGGGAGACGACCCGGCCCGGGTGGCGGAGAACTACCGCCGGTTCTGCGCCGCCATCGGCGCCGACGTGAAGGGCGTGGTGTGCGCCAGCCAGGTCCACGGGGACACGGTGCGCCCGGTCACCACCGCCGACGTGGGTATCCCCCTGGACCAGCCGGAGCCCTGGCAGGCCGACGGCCTGGTCACCGACATCCCCGGCGTGGTGCTCACCATCTTCACCGCCGACTGCCTGCCCATTCTGCTCTACGACCCGGTGCGCCGGGTGGTGGGGGCGGTCCACGCCGGCTGGCGGGGCACCGCCCTGGGCATCGCCGCCAAGGCGGTGGAGCGGATGGTGGACTGCTACGGCTGCGACCGGCTGGACATTCTGGCCGCCATCGGCCCCGGCATCTCCAAGTGCTGCTTTGAGACCCACGAGGATGTGCCCAACGCCATGACCGAGGCTATGGGGGCCTCCGCCCTCCACTGCATCCAGGTGCTGCCCACCGGCAAGTTCCGTGTGGATCTGAAGGCCCTCAACGCCAAGCGGCTGGAGAACGCCGGCCTGGACCCCCAGCACATCGCCGTGTCCGGCGACTGCACCGCTTGCTTGCCCGAGAAATACTGGTCCCACCGGGTCACCAAGGGGGAACGGGGCAGCCAGGCCGCCATGATCGCGCTGGTATAATCAAATCACAGGGGCGGGCGGTGATCAGCCGCCCGCCCTTTTCCATGCTGACAAGGAGGGGCTGCCCTTGAACAAACGAACACGACTGCGGCTTGCGGCCCTGGGGGCGGCTCTCTGCCTGGCCCTGGCGGGCTGCGGCGGCCTGCCCCAGCCGGAGGTCACCCCCACCCCCGAGCCCACCCCCACCGCCACGCCCACCCCCACGGCGGCGGAATTTGCCCTGGCCTGCTACCCCCAGGCCGGGTTCCACCCCATCACCGGGGGCAACCGCACCAATCTGTCCCTGGGCGGGCTGATGTATGAGGGACTGTTTGCCCTGGACCAGCAGTTCGAGGTGCAGCAGGTGCTCTGCGACCGCTATTCCGCCTCCCCCGACGGGCTGGTGTGGACCTTCACCCTGCGGGGCGGCGTCACCTTCTCCGACGGCAGCCCCCTCACCGCCGCGGAGGTGGTCTCCTCCCTGGAGAGCGCCCGGACCAGCGCCCTCTATTCCGCCCGCTTTGCCGACGTGGGGGCCATTACCGCCGGGACGGGGACGGTCACCGTCAACCTGACCCGGGCCAACGGCGCCCTGCCCGCCCTGCTGGACATCCCCATCGTCAAGGAGACCGGGGGCACTCCCCTGGGTACCGGGCCCTATGTGCTTACCGGCAGCGGCAGCCAGCTCTCCCTCACCGCCAACCGGAGTTGGTGGCAGGGGGAACCGCTGCCCCTGGACACCATCCCCCTGCGGGCCATTCAGGAGGCCGGCGATCTGATCCACGCCTTTGACACCAAGGAGATCTGCCTGGTGTCCACCGACCTGACCGCCACCAACGCCCTGGGCTTCTCCGGCTCCTTCGACACCCTGGACTATCCCACCTCCACCATGGTGTATGTGGGCTTCAACACCGCCAGCGGACCCTGCCGGGACGCGGGAGTGCGGCGGGCTCTGCTGCGGGCCTTCGACCGGGAGTCGGTGTCCACCGCCCTGCTCTCCCGCCACGCCCAGCCCGCCGCCCTGCCGGTCCACCCGGGGGCCTCCCTCTACCACCAGGACCAGGCCGCCGCCCTCAGCTACTCCTCCCAGGCGGTGAGCGACGCCCTCACCGCCGCCGGCTGGACCGCCTCCGGCGACAGCTGGGTCAGCGGCCGGCAGACTCTGGGCCTGGAGCTGGTGGTGTCCGCCGAAAACGCCGACCGGGTGGCGGTGGCCCAGCATCTGGCCGCCGGACTCAACGACATGGGTATCCAGACCACCCTCACCAAGCTGGCCTGGGAGGACTATGTGTCCGCCCTCCAGCGGGGGGACTTCGACCTCTACCTGGGGGAGGTGCGCCTCACCGCCGACTTCGACCTCACCGCCCTCATCACCGCCGGAGGGGCCCTCAACTACGGCGGCTACAGCGACCAGCAGGCCGCCCAGCTGCTCCAGACCTGCCGGGCCACCACCGGCCAGAGCCGGGACCTGGCCTCCCGGCAGCTCTTCTCCCGGCTGGCCCAGGAGCCCCCCTTCGCGGTGCTCTGCTTCAAGAACTGGTCGGTGCTCACCCAGTGGAACGCCGTCTCCAACATGACCCCCACCCAACAGAATCTGTTCTTTCAGTTCGCCTACTGGCAGATCGCCCAATGAGCCAAAGCGGCCCCCGCATCACGCGGGGGCCGCTTTTTCTCCGCCCCGCCAGGTTTCCCCCAATTCCGGAGGACGGGCCTGCTATACTGTATCCAAAAGCTGGAAAACAAATAGGCGAGGAGCGGAAACCATGGTACAGTGGCACACATACAGCGCCAAACAGGCGCTGGAGGAACTGAGAAGCAACGAGGGGGGACTGACAGGGGCGGAGGCCGCCCGGCGGCTGGTGGCCCACGGACCCAACCGGCTGACCCCTAAGAAGGAGAAGTCCTTTGGGGCCCGGCTGCTGGGCCAGCTGAGGGACCCCATGATCCTGGTGCTGCTGGCGGCGGCGGCCCTGTCCCTGTGGGCCAGCGGGGGAGAGGACTGGCTGGACGCCGCCATTATTTTGGGCATTGTGGCGGTGAACGCCGTCATCTCCCTCACCCAGGAGGACAGCGCCCGCAAGGCCCTGGAGGCGCTGCGCCAGATGTCCGCCCCGGCGGCCCACGCCCTGCGGGACGGGGCGCTCACCCGGGTGGAGGCGGACAGGCTGGTGCCCGGCGACGTGATCCGGCTGGAGGCGGGGGACCTGGTGCCCGCCGACTGCCGCATCCTGGAGGCCGCCGGACTCCAGGCCGACGAGTCCGCCATGACCGGCGAGTCCGCCCCGGTGAACAAGGGCGCCCTGGGGCCCCTGAGCGCCGACACCCCCCTGGCGGAGCGGCGCAATATGCTCCTCTCCGCCACGGTGGTCACCCGGGGCCGGGCCACCTGCCTGGTGGCCGCCACCGGTATGGACACCGAGGTGGGCCATATCGCCGGTCTCTTGATGAATAAGGGGGAAAGCGAAACACCTTTACAGAAAAAGATGGGGGAGATTTCCAAGACCCTGTCCTTCCTGTGCCTGTGCGTGTGCGCGGTGATGTTCGGGGTGGGGCTGCTCCAGGGGCGCAATCTGCTGGAGATGTTCCTCACCGCCGTGTCCCTGGCGGTGGCCGCCATTCCCGAGGGGCTGCCCGCCATCATCTCCATCGTGCTGGCCCTGGGGGTGAGCCGCATGGCCCGCCGGCGGGCCATTGTGAAAAAGCTGCCGGCGGTGGAGACCCTGGGGTGCGCGGGGGTAATCTGCTCGGACAAGACGGGCACCCTGACCCAGAACAAAATGACGGTGGTGGACATCTGGACCCCGGCCCGGGGGGAGCGGGATCTGGCCCTCACCATCGGCGCGCTGTGCGGCGACGCCCAGCTGAGCTGGAAGGGGAAAAGCCCGGTATGTACCGGCGATCCCACCGAGGCGGCCCTGGTGGAAGCGGCGGCCAAGGCCGGACTGGACAAAAACAAATTGGAGGAGGAATGGCCAAGAAAAGGAGAAATTCCCTTTGATTCGGAACGAAAACTCATGACCACCGTACATAAAAAACCGGGGGGCGGATACCGGGTGATGGTCAAGGGGGCCCCCGACGTGCTGGCCCGGCGGTGCCGGCTGGCCCAGGGCGCCCTGGGGCGGCTCACCACCCGCAACGAGGCTATGGCGGCCAAGGCTCTGCGGGTGCTGGGGGTGGCCTACCGGGACCTGGACATCCTGCCCCGCAGCCTGGAGAGCGACAGCCTGGAGCAAAACCTCACCTTCGTGGGGCTGCTGGGGATGATGGACCCGCCCCGGCCGGAGGTGCGCCGGGCGGTGGAGCAGTGCTACCGGGCGGGGGTGCGCCCGGTGATGATTACCGGCGACCACAAGCTTACCGCCGTGGCGGTGGCCAAGGAACTGGGCATCTGCCGGCCGGGGGACCGGGCCCTCACCGGGGAGGACCTGGACTTTTTGCCCCAAAGCGCCCTGGAGGAGGAGGTGGACAAATTTTCCGTGTACGCCCGGGTGTCCCCGGAGCACAAGCTGCGCATTGTAAAAGCCTGGCAGGCCAGGGGGCAGGTGGTGGCCATGACGGGGGACGGCACCAACGACGCCCCCGCCCTCAAGGCCGCCGATATCGGCTGCGCCATGGGCAAGGGGGGCACCGACGTGGCCCGGGGTGCGGCCGACATGATCCTCACCGACGACAACTTCGCCACCATTGTCTCGGCGGTGGAGGAGGGGCGGGGGATCTATGCCAACATCAAAAAGGCCATCCACTACCTGCTCTCCTGCAACATCGGGGAGATCCTCACCATCGCCCTGGCCACCCTGCTCCGCTTCCCGGAGATGCCCCTGGCCCCGGTGCAGCTGCTGTGGCTCAACCTGGTCACCGACTCCCTGCCCGCCCTGGCCCTGGGGGTGGAGCCGGTGGAGCCGGGGGTGATGGACCGGCCGCCAAGGCGGGCGGGGGAGTCCCTCTTCGCCCACGGCTTCGCCCTCCGGCTGGCCTGGCAGGGGGCGCTGGTGGGGGGGCTAACCCTGGCGGCCTATGTGCTGGGGGCCTGGGTGCTGCCGGGCTGCTCCCTGGCGGCGGGCAACACCATGGCCTTCGCCACCCTGACCCTGTGTCAGCTCTTCCACGCCTTTGACGTGCGCAGCGAGGACGCCTCCCTCTTCCGGCTGGGGGTGACCTCCAACCCGGCCATGAACAAGGCCTTCCTCATCGGCCTTGCCATGCAGCTGGCGGTGCTGCTGGTGCCCCCGCTCCAGACGGTGTTCTCCACCGTGTCCCTGTCCGGCAGGGCCTGGGGGGTGGTGGCCGCCCTGGCCCTGGCGCCGGTGGCGGTGTGCGAGGCGGTCAAGGCCGTCCGCCGCAGCCGGAAGCCGGGCAAGCGGGTGAGCCCGCAGAAAGCCGCCGTCGGGCGGTGAGGTGGCCGGCCCGCCAAAAAAATTCAAATTACCCCTTGACAAATAGAAAACGGAGCGGTATACTATGCCAAACTAAATCGTCAAACCGATGAGAAAGAGGAGTAGTCCGGTATCAAGGCCTTGCAGAGAGCCGCGGATGGTGAAATCGCGGCAGGCGGCGTCCGGATGAATGGACTTTTGAGGGCTTTGCGAAAGGGCGACCGAGTAGCGCGACGGGGACTCCACCCGTTACCAGGGGAGCGTATGCTGGCAGGTATGCGAAAGTGAGCGGGCGCACATTTGTATGCGCCAATCCGGGTGGCACCGCAGAGGTTTTTATCACGCCTTTGTCCCAGAGAATCTTTGGGACGAGGGCGTTTTTTCATGCCCTCTCCCGTAAAACCAAACTGAAGGAGTGTATGAACATGACGAAGATCCCTCACAAGCTGTTTTTGACCGAAGACCAGATGCCTCAGCAGTGGTTCAACCTCCGGGCGGTGATGAAGGAGCAGCCCGATCCCATGCTTCACCCCGGCACCCTTCAGCCGGTGACCGAGGCCGACCTGGCCCCCATCTTCTGCGAGGAGCTGGCCAAGCAGGAGCTGGACAGCACCCATGAGTTTATCGACATCCCCGAGCAGATTCTGGATATCTACAAGATGTACCGGCCCTCCTCCCTCATCCGGGCCTACGACCTGGAGAAGGCCCTGGGCACCCCCGCCAAGATCTACTACAAGTATGAGGGCAACAACACCTCCGGCTCCCACAAGCTCAACTCCGCCGTGGCCCAGGCCTACTACGCCAAGCAGCAGGGCCT
>CALWXZ010000125.1 GCA_944385625.1 uncultured Flavonifractor sp.
GTGGACTTGTCCCCCTGGCCGGAGATGATGAGGGGGGTGCGGGCCTCGTCGATGAGGATGGAGTCCACCTCGTCCACAATGGCGAAGGCGTGGCCCCGCTGGACCATCTCGGAGGCGTAGATGCACATATTGTCCCGCAGGTAGTCGAAGCCGAACTCGTTGTTGGTGCCATAGGTGATGTCGGCGGCGTAGGAGGCCTTGCGGTCCTTGGGCTGCACGTCGTGGATCACCAGGCCCACGGTCAGGCCCATGAAGCGGTAGACCTTGCCCATCCACTCGCTGTCGCGCTTGGCCAGGTAGTCGTTGACGGTGACGATGTGGACGCCCTCCCCGGCCAGGGCGTTCAGATAGGCGGGCAGGGTGGCCACCAGGGTCTTGCCTTCGCCGGTCTTCATCTCGGCGATGCGGCCCTGGTGGAGGATGATGCCGCCGATGAGCTGCACCCGGTAGGGCTTCATGCCCAGTACGCGCCAGGCCGCCTCCCGGCAGGCGGCAAAGGCCTCGGGCAGGATGTCGTCCAGGGTCTCGCCGTTCTGGAGCCGCTCTTTGAATTGGGGGGTTTTGGCCTTGAGCTGCTCGTCGGTGAGCTTGGAATATTCCTCATCCAGGGCCTCGATCTTGTCCACGATGGGTTTGATGGCCTTGAGCTCCTTGGCGGAGCTGGTGCCGAACAATTTTTTCAACAGTCCCATGTGATTGATTCACCTTTCTGATCTTCCACCGCGCAAAACGCGGCTGTTGACATTAATTCAGTTTTCTAGTATAGCATAAGCCTACAAAAGAAAAAAGAAGAAATTGTGAACAAACGGCGGACGGGGGCATTGTTTGTCTCCCGGACCCCCCTGTCTCCGGTCCGCCGGGGCCTTACGTCCCGGTCCTGCCGTAGTCGGCCATCACCTTCCGGCCCCACTTCAGCGGGTCCTCCCCCTTCTTGAGCCGGAGGGCCAGGTAGGGCTTCTCCCCGGCGGAGAAGAGCAGCCGCCCCCGGTACTGCTCCAGGGCGCACAGGGCGCTCACCCGCTTCAAATCAAAGCCGTCCAGGTAGAATTGCAGCCCGCCCCCCTGCTGGCGGATCTGGGTGACCCCGTTCTCGGCGGCGTCGGAGCGCAGCAGGGCCACCGAGATCAGGTTGTTCACCGTCCGGGGCGGGTCGCCGTAGCGGTCGATGAGCTCGTCGGTCACGTCGTCGGCGTCGGCCTCGGTGCGGATGGCGGCGATGCGTCGGTACAGGTCCATCCGCTCCTCCGGAGAGGGGACGTACCGGTCGGGGATGGAGGCCGCCACGCTGAGGTCGGCGGCGCACTCGGTGCGCTTGGGGATGGGCTCCCCCCGCTCCTCCAGCACCGCCTCCTCCAGCAGCCGCAGGTACATATCGTAGCCCACGCTGAGCATGAAGCCGCTCTGCTCGGGGCCCAGGATGTTGCCCGCCCCCCGGATCTCCAGATCCCGCATGGCGATCTTGAAGCCGGAGCCGAACTCGGCAAACTCCCGGATGGCTCCCAGCCGCTTGGAGGCCACCTCGGTCAAAACCTTCCCCTGCCGGTAGGTCAGGTAGGCAAAGGCCCGGCGGGTGGACCGGCCCACCCGGCCTCTGATCTGGTGGAGCTGGGCCAGGCCCATCTTGTCGGCGTCCTCGATGATGAGGGTGTTCACGTTGGCGATGTCGATGCCGGTTTCGATGATGGTGGTACACACCAGCACGTCCACCTCCCCGTCGCTCATCCGCTTCATGACCTCCCCCAGCTCCTCCTGGCTCATCTTGCCGTGGGCCACCGCCACCTCCACGTCCTCCCCCAGCATCTCCTTGATGCGCCCGGCGGTGCGGGTGATGGTGTCCACCCGGTTGTGGAGGTAGTACACCTGGCCGCCCCGCTCCAGCTCCCGGCGGACGGCGTCCATCAGCACCCCCCAGTCGTGCTCCAGTACATAGGTCTGCACCGGCTGCCGGTCCAGGGGGGGCTCCTCCAGGGTGGACATATCCCGGATGCCGCTGAGGGCCATGTTGAGGGTGCGGGGGATGGGGGTGGCCGACAGGGTGAGCACGTCCACCTGCCGGGACAGCTCCTTGAGCCGCTCCTTGTGCTGGACACCGAAGCGCTGCTCCTCGTCGATGACCAGCAATCCCAGGTCCTTGAATTTCACATCCTTCTGGAAGAGCCGGTGGGTGCCGATGAGCAGGTCGATCTGCCCCGCCTCTAGCCGGTGCAGGGTCTGCTTCATCTGGGCGGCGGTGCGGAAGCGGCTCACCACGTCGATCTCCACCGGGTACTTGGCAAAGCGCTGCCTGGCCGACAGGTAGTGCTGCCGGGCCAGCACGGTGGTGGGCACCAGGATTGCGGCCTGCTTGCCGTCCAGCACGCACTTCATCACCGCCCGGAAGGCCACCTCGGTCTTGCCGTAGCCCACGTCGCCGCACAGCAGCCGGTCCATGGGCCGGGCGGTCTCCATGTCCCGCTTGATCTCGGCGATGCACCGCAGCTGGTCGTCGGTCTCGGCGTACTCGAACTGCTCCTCGAACTCGTGCATCCACTCCGAGTCGGGGGAGAAGGCGAAGCCGGGCTGCCGCTGCCGCTGGGCGTAGAGCTGGATCAAACCCTTGGCCAGGTCCTTCACCGCCTTCTTGGCCTTGGACTTGGCCCGCTCCCAGTCGCCGCCTCCCAGCTTGGACAGCTTGCGCTTCTCGTTGGCGTCCTCGCCGCCGCCGATATACTTGCTCACCAGGTCCAGCTGGGTGGCGGGGACGTACAGAATGTCGGTGCCGGCGTAGGCGATCTTCACATAGTCCTTCTCAATGCCGTCCACCACTTTCTTGGTCATCTCCACGAACCGGCCCACGCCGTGGTGCTCATGGACCACCAGGTCACCGGGGGACAGGTCGGCGTAGGACTTGAGCTTCTGCCGGTTGGTGGCGGGTTTGCTCCGGCGGCGCTTGCCCAGGGCGGACTGGCCCTCGGTGAGCACCGCCAGCCGGCCCACCGGGTACTCCATCCCGGCGGTGATGCCCCCCACGGCGATGACCGCCTTGCCGTAGTCGGGCAAATCGTGGAGGTCGAAGTCCACGGCGGTGGTCATCTTCTGCTCCCGCAGCAGGGCCTGGAGGTTGAGGGCCCGCTGCTGGCTGCTCACCAGCACCACGGTGCGGAAGCCCTCGGAGACGTAGTGGGCCAGATCGGAGACGGCGGTCTCCAGGCTGGCGCCGTAGGAGGGCAGCTGCTTGGCCAGCAGGTTGAGCACCGTCCTGGGCCGCCGGGGGTAAGAAGATGCGGCAAAGGCGTCCAGATAGCACACCGGCCACTGCTCCAGCACCTGCCACAGCTCCTCGGGGGTGCGGGCGAAGTCGGCCAGCTCCCCCGCCAGCTCCCCCCGCTCCAGCAGGGCCTTGGCGTCCTCCCCCAGCTGCCACAGGTAGTTCTTCCCCCGCTCGGCCACCCGGCCGCTCTCGCTGAAGAGTACCACCGCGTCCTCCGGCAGGTAGTCCGCCGCCGTGGCCATCTGGGGGTAGATGAGGCTTAAATACCGGTCCAGGGCCGGGAAGGAGGTGCCGGTGGCCAGCCGCTCCCTGTCCTCCTCCAGGGTCTGGACCAGCTTGTCGCTCCCCCTGCGCTTTTTTGCCCGGGCGATCAGCTTGTCCAGCCCCTCCAGCAGCCCCGCCCAGCCCCCGGGGGTGAACTGGGGCAGCACCTCGGCGGCGGGCAAAATCTCCGCCTCGGAGATGTTCTGGACCCGCCGCTGGCTGTCCGGGTCAAAGAAGCCCATGGCGTCCACCTCGTCCCCGAAGAACTCCACCCGCACCGGCTTTTGATGGGCGGGGGAGAAAAAGTCCAAAATGCCCCCCCGGAGGGCAAACTGGCCCACGCCCTCCACCTGCTGGCACCGGGCGTACCCGGCGGCGGTGAGGGTTTCGGTAAGCTCGTTCAGGTCGTGGGCCTCCCCCATGCGCACCACCTGGGCCGCCTGGGTGAGCAGGGTTTTGGGGATGGTGCGCTGGAGGAGGGACTCCACCGTACACACCAGCAGGGGGCACTCCCCCGCCGCCAGCGCCCGCAGGACGGACAGACGCCGGTGCTCATACTGCCGGGACACCACCGCCGCGTTGTGGAAGGTGAACTCCCGGGCGGACAGGGTGCTCACCTTCTCCCCGGAGAGGGCGGCCAGATCCCGCTCCATCCGCTGGGCCTCCCCCTCGTCGGCGCACACCACCACCACCGGCCGCTCCAGCTCCTGATGGAGTCCGGCGGCAAAATGGGCCCGGTGGACCGCCGACACCCCGGAGAAGGCCACGGGGCAGGCCCCGTTGTCGATGGCGGCCGTCAGAGCACAATATTCCGGGATATCCTTCAGCGCGGACAGCAGTTGTTTCATGGTACACCTCGAAGATATAGAAAAATTTGGAAGTTATAAGCGTGCCTTGCTCCTGGCCGGGAGAGCGCCTTATGGGGCGGCCCCCTCCGCCTGCCGGCAGAGGGTCAGGATGCCCTCCACCGTGCGGAAGGAATCCCTGGGGACCCGGGTGGGCTGGATCTGGATGTCCAGATCCTCCAGCCCCTCCAGCAGGTCAATAAAGGCCAGGGAGTCCAGGATGCCCTCCTCCAGCAGGTCAACTCCGGGGCGGAGGGCGTCCTGGGTGCCGCAGACCTGCACCAGCAGATCCCGGATTACATCGTCCCCTATCATCATAGCATCTCCTCCAGCCGTTTCCGGTCGCATTTTCCGTTGGGGGTCAGGGGCATCCGGTCCAGCAGCCGCCACTGGCCGGGAATCTGGTAGGGGGGCAACCGCTCCGCCAGGGCCTGAGCCAGCCCCTCCGGCTCCAGCCCGCTCCCCTCCACAAAGGCGGTCAGGCCCTTCACCTGTCCCGTCCCGTCCCGCCGGGGGAGCACCGCCGCCCGCTCCACCCGGGGCAGGGCCTCCAGCGCCCCCTCGATGCGGGCGGGCTCCAGCCGGTACCCCTTGTACTTCATCTGCAAATCCCGCCGCCCGGCCCAGTAGAGCAGTCCGTTTTCCACATAACCCAGGTCCCCTGTGGAATACTTGCCCCCAAACCGGGGGGCCACACTGGCTCCGGTGAGGACGATCTCCCCCTCCTCCAGGGAGACGTCCACAGCCCCCTCCCCAACCACGCCGATGGGCAGGGGTCCGGCACACATCTCCCGGGAAATGGGGACGGCACACACGGCGCAGGTGGCCTCGGTGGGGCCGTAGGCGTTGAGCAGCGCCACGCCGGGAAACCGCTCCAGCAGCCGCCGGGCGGCGGCGGGGGGCAATACCTCTCCGCAGGAAAAGACCGTCCGCAGCCGGGGCAGCCGGGCGGGGCCGAAGGAGGGCTCCGTCAGGCACAGGCGCAAAAAGGAGGGGGTGGCCACCAGCAGGGACACATCGCTGGCCTCCAGCCGGCGGAACAGGGCGGTGAGGTACTTCTTTTCCCCTCCGGTGAGGGCCACATGGGTGCCGCCCCCCAGCAGAGACAGGTAGAGATCGGCCACCGACAGGTCAAAGGACCAGGCGGCCTGGCCCACCGCCGTCCCGCCCAGGACGGCGGCGATCTCCGGCAGGGCGGAGGCCCAGCGGAGGAAGTGCTCCAGATTGCCCAGGCTTACCTCCACCAGCTTGGGCTTCCCGGTGCTGCCCGAGGTAAAGATCTGATAGGCGATGCGGTGCGGGTCGTCGGGAATTGGGCAGGACAGGCCGGAGGAAAAGCCCTCCTCCGCCGTCGGCCGGTCCAGCAGAACCGCCCCCGCCTGCTCCAGCACTTCCCGCTGTCCCGCCGGGGGCAGCAGGGGGTCCAGGGGCAGGTAGGGCCTCCCCGCCAGCAGGCAGGCCACAAAGGCCACCGGCGCCCAGACCTCGGCCGGGTCCCCCACCAGAGCCACCGGGCCGGTCCCCTCCGCCCTCAGTCGGGCCGCCAGGCCCTGGGCCATGGGCCACAGTTCTCCCCAGCGGACCACCTCCTCCCCCGCCGTCAGGGCGGGCCGGTCCCCCAGGGAGGCACTGTGGGCCTTGATTCGTTCCAGCAGCATAGCCCCCTCCTTTCACCGCTCCGCCATCTGATCGGCCGGGATGAGGGCGGGATCAAAGAGCACCTTGGAGTGGTTGTCCAGCAGCAGCTCCCGCCCCACCTCCGCTCCGGTGGCCCGGTCCCAGGCGATGCGGTAGACCTGGCTCACCCGGTAGTATGTATCTCCCTCCCGGACATAACCGCTCCCCTCCTCCCGCAGCCGGTAGCGCAGGGGGAAGGGAGCCGTCCCCCGCAGCTCGCCGCACAGATCGTCCCCGTCCAGCCACACCCGCAGCTGGACCGGCTGGCGGGTGTCGTTGCGGAAGCGGTAGTCCACATGGGGGTAAAAGATGGAGGTGCCGGTGCCGAAGGGCACCCGGCGGCGGTCGTC
>CALWXZ010000126.1 GCA_944385625.1 uncultured Flavonifractor sp.
CCCACAACGGCCAGACGGGCCACGTTCTTGTCGCAGGCCACCCCGCTGACGTGCATTTTTTCCATGGTTTTTGCAACCTCCTTGACTTTGGTGCCGGGCTTGCCGGAGAAGCTGGAGAGGACCTCCAGATTGACGCTGTAGCGTTTGGCCATTTCCACCGAGCGGTTGTGCAGGACCTGGGCGCCCAGGGTGGCCAGCTCCAGCATCTCGTCGTAGGTGATCTCTTCCAGCTGGAAGGCGCCGGTGACATGGCGGGGATCGGCGGTAAACACGCCGTCCACGTCGGTGTAAATCTGGCACAGATCGGCCCGGAGGGCGGCGGCCAGCGCCACGGCGGAGGTGTCGGAGCCGCCCCGGCCCAGGGTGGTGATATCGTCGTACTTGTTCAGGCCCTGGAAGCCGGTGACGATGACGATGGCCTTCTTATCCAGCTCCGCCAGCACCCGCTCGGTGTCCAGCCGCTTGATGCGGGCGTCGCCGTAGACGGAGTTGGTGCGGAACCCGGCCTGCCAGCCCGTCAGGGAGATGACAGGGTAGCCCATGGCCTCAATAGCCATGGCGCACAGGGAGCAGGAGATCTGCTCGCCGGTGGAGAGGAGCATATCCATCTCCCGCTTGGAGCCGTTGGGGTTGATCTCGGCGGCCTTGGCGATCAGGTCGTCGGTGGTATCCCCCTGGGCGGAAAGTACGGCCACCACGCTGTGGCCCCGGCGGTAAGTCTCGGTGATGATGCGGGCCACGTTGCGGATGCGGTCTGCATCAGCCACGGAGCTGCCGCCGAATTTCTGTACAATGAGTCCCATTGGCGTTTGTACCCCCTAAATCAGGTGAAATCTTCTTATGGCATCCTATGCGCTCAGTCCAGCACACGGAACACCGAGCAGGGCTTGAGCCCTGCCAGCAGGCCGTCCAGCGCGGCGCGGGTCATGGACGGCGTCAGGAAAGCAAACTCATTTTCCGGTGCTCCGGCCCGGGGCAGCAGAGCGCAGTCGGGGAAAGCCGCCTTCACAGCGTCCAGCGTACCCTCCACCCGGACGTACCACTGGTTTTCCAGATCGGTGGGGGGGACGACCACATCGTCGCCGCCCTCGGCCCATACCATCCGTTTCTTGGCGTCCTTGTGCCGGGCGGCGTCAATGACGTCGGCCACCACCGCGGAGGCGGTGGGCAGTTTGCCGGCGCCCCGGCCGTAGAACATCACGTCGCCGATGGCGTTGCCCTTGACGGCGATGGCGTTGAATACATCCTCCACACCGGCCAGGGGATTCTCCACATCCACCAGGTGGGGCGCCACGAAGGCGCACACCTTTCCGTCGGGCCGGCGGATGGACCGGCCCAGCAGCTTGATTTTCTTGCCGCAGGCATCGGCGTAGGCCACATCGGCCAGGGTCACGCCGGTGATGCCCTCGGTGGGCACCTGTTTGGGGTAGACGTGGCGGCCAAAGGCCAGGGAGGAGAGGATGCAGATCTTGCGGCAGGCGTCATGACCCTCGATATCGGCGGTGGGGTCCTGCTCGGCATAGCCGTTCTGCTGGGCCTCTTTCAGGGCGGCGTCAAAGCTGAGTCCGGCCCGGATCATCCGGGTGAGAATATAGTTGGTGGTGCCGTTGAGGATGCCGGAGATCTCTTCGATTTCATTGGCGGCCAGGCACTGGTTCAGGGGGCGGATGATGGGAATACCGCCGCCGACGCTGGCCTCAAACAGATAGCTGACCCCCTTCTCCTCAGCCAGTTTCAGCAGCTCGTAGCCATGCTCAGCCACCAACTCCTTGTTGGAGGTGACCACGCTCTTGCCGGCGGCCAGGGCCCGGCGGGTAAAGTCCAGCGCCACCTTGGCGCCGCCGATGGTCTCCACCACGATGTTGACCTCCGGGTCGTTTTCAATGATGCTGAAATCATGGATGACCTTGTCGGCAAAGGGGCTGTCGGGAAAGTCCCGGACATCCAGGATATATTTGAGACGAATGAGATCGTCCACCTTTTTGTCGATGTGGGCGCCGTTGGTGGCAAGAACCTCCGCTACGCCGGAGCCCACCACACCAAAGCCTAAGATCGCTACGTTCACCATTACAATACCTCCTTACTCCAAACACCCAAGGGCTGTCTACCCTGATATCACTTCACTGCGGAGTACGCCTTCCACATTCAGGAGCCGTTCCAGCAGCTCCTCCATGGAAACCTGGAGACCGGAGGTCTCCGCCCCGATGGTCACGGCCGCGCAGCCGCTGACCGGTATGGCCTGGTTGATGGTCAGAATATTTCCGCCGGTGGTGGCAAAGATATTCAGGACCGCAGACAATACGCCCGGCTCATCCTTCAGTACGATCTGAAAGGTGACGATCCGTCCGTGGAGCATATCGTTGAAGGGGCGTACCGCATCCTTGTACTTGTAAAAGGCGCTGCGGCTGATTCCCACCCGACGTACCGCCTGGTTGACTGCTCCGGCCTCGCCTGTCTCCAGCAGGCGCTTGGCTTCCGCCACTTTCAAAAACACATCAGGCAGCGCGCTGGCCTCCACAATAAAATAGGCTGGTGCTTTGCCCATGCAATGAACCTCCTCTTGTCCACGACAGAAAAGCATTTGTTTCTGTGTTGAGGCCTATTTTAGCACAATAAAGTCTCCACTGCAAGGGATAAGTTTTTCCCAGACGCCGATTTCTGACGGACTTTTCATTAAAAATTCGTCAGATTATACATATTTTTGAAAAGGGGGCGCTGTATGGAGGAGGACAAGTACCTGCACCGGGCGGTGCGGCTGCTATGGGCAGCTCTGGTGCTGGCGGCTATCTGGGCGGGTCTGCGGTGGGTGCTGCCCTGGCTGGCGCCCTTTTTGGCGGCGGCGGTGCTGGCGTGGCTGCTGGAACCGGTGGTGGGGCGTCTGGTCAGAGGCTGCCGGCTGCCCCGCCGGTGGGCGGCGGCTCTGTGTGTGCTGGCTGCGGCGGGCGCGGCAGGCGCTGCTGCGGCGCTGCTGATCTGGCGGCTGTGGTATGAGCTGACGCTGCTGGTCGGCAAACTTCCGGCAATGGTGACGGAGTTGGACGGCTGGATGGAGGCGGCGGAAACGTGGATGTACCGGCTCTTTGTGGCGCTGCCCGCCGAGCTGAGGGAGCCGGTCCGGCAGGCGGTGGAGCAGGCGGCCGGTGGGCTGTTGGCGCTGCCGGTCCGGGCGGGGGAGACCCTGGCGGGATGGGCGATGGGCCTGCTGGCCGGACTGCCGTCAGCGGGTCTGTTTCTGTTTACTGCTCTTTTGGCGGCTTATTTTCTGCTGGCCGGACGTCCGGGACTGGCGGCGGCCGCACGGCAGCTGCCGCCGGTCTGGCAGAGTAGAATCAGGCGCTGGCGGCAGGCGGCGTCCGGAGCGGCAGGCAGCTGGCTGCGGACCCAGGGCCTGCTGCTGCTGCTCACCTTTGGGGAGCTCTCCGCCGGTCTGCTGGTGCTGCGGGTGGAGCCGGCGGTGGTACTGGCCGGATTGATCTCGCTGGTGGATGCTCTGCCCATTTTCGGCAGCGGCGTAGTTCTGCTGCCCTGGAGCCTGGTGGCCCTGGTGACGGGTCAGATACCCCTGGGGCTGGGGCTGGCGGTGCTGTATGGCGTGATTACACTGGTACGGGGGACGGTGGAGCCCAAACTGCTTGGACGGCGTGTCGGCCTGCCGCCTTTGGCGGCCCTGATGAGTATGTACGTGGGATTTCAGATCTTCGGCGTGGCGGGTATGATCCTGACGCCAGTGCTTGCCATGATGGGCTGGCAGATCTGGATGGATCGGGACGGTGGCCAGAAGAAACAAGAGGGACGGCCGCAAAGCCGTCCCAAGGATCATTCGTGATGAAAGACTTAGTGCTGGTCGATACAAAAGAAGATAAAATCGCCGGTAGCAAGCAGGGTGCCCGCTTCGTCCGTGATTTCCACATCGGCCTGGCAGGTGCTGCGGCCCCGGTGCCGGATCACTGCTCTGGCAGTTACGGTGCCGCTGCGGGCGGAGCGGATAAAATTAAGTCCGCCATGGATGGTGACATAGTTTCTGCCGTCGGTTCGGCAGGCATAGCCGCAGGCACAGTCAGCCATGGTGTAATAGGCGCCGCCGTGGAGCAGCCCGTAGGGATTCAGACTGTCGGGACCCAAAGTGAGTTCCGCCTCTCCCCGGTCGGGCCCCATGGCATGGGCGCGGATGCCGTTATGAAGTGCAAAGGCGTTGGGACGCAAGGTATGGGTGGTATCTTCCATGAGGATCTCCTTATGCTAAAATAATATGTCCGTGCTCAATGGCCTGCACGGTTGCCAGGGCTTCTACCCGAATGCCCATCCGGCGCAGCACACGGCCGCCTTCCCGCATGGATTTTTCAATGGCCACGCCTACGCCTGCCACTTCTCCCCCGGATTTGGAGACCAGCTCCAACAGGCTGAGCATGGTCTGACCGTTGGACAGGATGTCATCCACCACCAGCACCTGATCGTCTGCGGTCAGATATTTCCTGGACACCCGCAGCGTATAGGATTTGTTCAGGGAAAAGGAGTGGGTTTCCGCGGAATAGACGTCGGGATCAATATAGCCGGTCTGGAATTTTTTTGCATAGATCACCGGGACGTCCAGCGCCCGGGCCGTAAAGCAGGCCAAGGCAATTCCGGAGCTCTCCGCCGTCAGTACCTTGGTAATCCGCTGGCCCCGAAAGCGCTTGGCAAGGGCCGCGCCCATTCGCTCCATCAGGCCCATATCCATGCAGTGGTTGAGGAACATATCCACATGAATAATGTCGCCCTCTCCCACAATTGCGTCGCTGAGTATGCGTCGTTTCAGTTCTTCCATGCTCTCCTCCTGCATATATTGCCAGGTTGCTCAAATACAGCACTGATTATATCCCATTTCATGCCGGGCTGCAATATTGACAAGCGCACAAAAATAAGGTATCCTATACATTACCGCGCCGGTCTCAAGGTATTGGCGCGTCAATCACAGTTGCAGCGGTATCGAAGTGGTCATAACGGGGCTGACTCGAAATGGATGGGGGCTTAGGTCGCTTTGTCCGCGAGAAGTTTCCGATTTTCAGCTGTTCCCGGCGTTTTTACTCACTTATCCCTGCGTAGTTCTCTCCAACAGTTCTCTCCAATTCTCTCCCGAATGAGGATGGAGCGCCTGTGGGAGTGACCGATTTGGAGATGTACCCAAGTGGTTGAAGGGTCCGCACTCGAAATGCGGTAGGCCGGCTCAAACCGGCGCGAGAGTTCGAATCTCTCCATCTCCGCCAGCTTGCTCCAGCAGTCCAGATGGGCTGCTGGAGCTTATTTTTTATACTGGCATCTCCCACTTGCGCTTCACCCCGTCCGCCTCCGGCAAGGGCAGTCCCTGCGCCATGGCCTGGGCGGAGGACAGCTTGGAGGAATAGTCCAGGTGGGCATAGATATTTGCGGTGGTGCTGAAATCGCTGTGTCCCAGCCATTCCTGGATCTGCTTGAGGGGCACCCCATTTGCCAGCAGAAGACTGGCGCAGCTGTGTCTCAAATCGTGGAGACGAATCCGCTGGAGTCCATGCTGCTCCAAATACTCCGGGAATTTGGAGGTCAGGTAGTTGGGGTTGATGCGTTTGCCCAGCTCATTGACAAACACATAGCCGTCATAGGAGTAATCGTAGCAGTTGCCGCAGATCCGTTTGTTATACTCCTGCTCCTCTTTTACCTGCCGAAAATAAGTGGCGAAGCTGCCCACCAGGGGCAGGGTGCGCAGGCTGGACTTTGTCTTGGCCGATTCCTGCTCCAAAACGTAGGTTTTCCCGTCAATGCGCGTGGTGGTCACCGTATGCTTGATGGTGATGGTGCCCCGCTCGAAGTCAATGGCATCCCACTTGAGGCCAATCAGCTCCCCACGGCGTAGGCCGTAGAAAGCAGCCACCAGTATCGGAAGCTCCATCCAGGTGCCCTTGAGTACTTCAAAAATCTGTTGAAGTTGCTCTGCGTCCAGAAATTTGGGCTGAAACTCGTTCTTTCTCGGGCGGTCCACCTTGGTGGCCACGTTCTGCATGACCAGATCGGTTTTCAGGGCATATTTCAGCGCCTGATGGATGACAGCGTGGTCGTGAAGCACCGAGTTCGGCTTGACTGTTTTCAGCCTCTCTCCATAAAACTGCTGGATGTGCCGTGCCTCCAGTCCTCGCAGCGTATATCCCTTTTGCCGGAAATATGGCTCGATCACACTGTGTACGATGTTGGAATAGGAGCCATATGTGGCAGGCTTGATCTTGACCCGCACAATGTCCAG
>CALWXZ010000127.1 GCA_944385625.1 uncultured Flavonifractor sp.
GGCATCATCGGCCAGGAGATCCGCATGGTGGAGGACGACCCGGACAACCAGGTGTTCTACGCCCTGATGGAGTGCCTGTACGACCACCACCCCATCCGGGTGCCCATCGCCGGCACCCAGCAGTCCATCGCCAAAATCACCGCCGGCACCCTCTATTCCTGCCACAAGGCCTTCTACAATCCCGCCAACATGGTGCTCACCGTGGCGGGAGACGTGGACCCGGAGCAGATGTGCGCCGTGGCCAAGGAGATTCTGCCCGCGGAGTCTCTGGGCCAGATGGACCGGGACTACGGCGGGGAGGAGTCCCCCCAGGCCGCCTGCGCCGAGAAGGAGCTGAAAATGGAGGTGTCCACCCCCATCTTCCTGCTGGGCTTCAAGTGCGACCCCGCCCGGCGGGGGGAGGAGTGGCTGCGCCGGGAGCTGGCCGGGGAGCTGGCCTGCGAGGCCCTGCTGGGCAGTTCCAGCCCCCTGTACGCCAGCCTGTACGGCCAGGGGCTCATCAACAAGAACTTCAGCTACGGCTTTGAACTCTACCCCGGCTGCGCCCTGATGGTGGCCGGCGGGGAGAGTAAGGACCCCAAAAAGGTGCGGGACGCGGTGCTGGCCGAGGGAGAGCGTCTGGCCCGGGAGGGTATCGACCCCGACCTGTTCCGGCGGCTGAAGAAGGGGGTCTACGGCGCCAAGGTCCGGGGCCTCAACTCCTTCGAGTTTACCTGCATTTCCATGGCCCAGTCCCACTTTGCCGGGGCGGATTACCTCCGCTTCCCGGAGGTCTTTGACAGCATCGATCAGGCCAGCGTGGAGGGGTGTATCCGCAGCTGGGTGACCGCCCAGCGCTGCGGCCTGGCCGTGGTCCGTCCCGGGGAGGGTGAGCTCTGATGGGTACCGTATCCTTTCCCGGCCTGGGGCTGGAGCTGACCATGAACCCCATCGCCTTCCGGATCTTCGGCTGGCCCGTCCACTGGTACGGCATCATCATCGCCGCCGGCTTTTTGCTGGCGGTGGTGTACTGCACCCGGAAGGCCCCCCAGTTCGGTATCCGCCAGGACGATATCATCGATATGCTCTTCTTTGCCGTGCCCCTGTCCATCATCGGGGCCCGGCTGTACTACATCATCTTCTACCTGGACCTGTACCGCAGAGAGGACGGCTCGCTGGATTTCAAGGCCATGGTGAGCATCTGGGACGGGGGCCTTGCCATCTACGGCGGGGTCATCGCGGCGGTCGTCACCCTGCTGGTGTTCTGCAAGGTGCGGAAGATCAAATTCCTGGCCTTTGCCGATCTGGGGGCCTACGGGATGCTCATCGGCCAGCTGGTGGGCCGGTGGGGCAACTTCGTCAACATCGAGGCCTACGGCGGCCCCACCGATCTGCCCTGGCGTATGGGCATCTACCAATATGTCAACGGGTCGCTGGAATACATGGAGGTTCATCCCACCTTCCTCTACGAGTCCCTGTGGAACCTGGCGGGGCTGGTGCTGCTCATTGTCATCGCAAAAAAGTGGCGCAAGTTTGACGGGCAGAATTTCCTGTGCTACTTCGCCTGGTACGGGGTGGGCCGGGGCTTTATCGAGGGCCTGCGCACCGACAGCCTGTACTTCTTCAATACACCCATCCGGGTGTCCCAGGTCTTTGGCTTCGCCACCGCCGCCGTGGCCATTGTGGCGCTGGTGTGCCTGCTGGCTTTCCGCAAGCACGACCCCGGCAAGCTGTGGGTCAACCAGATGAAGGCCCACCCCCGGCTGGTGGCCCTGGTCTATCCGGAGGGGCAGGGGGGAGCCTGGCTGGCCAGGCAGAAAAAGCGGCTGGAGCGGGATTTTGCCAAGGTGGAGGAGTACGCCATCCCCGCCGGCGCGCCCGCCGAGGACAAGGCGGAGATGATCGCCGCCCTGAAGGCCCGGACCGACCTGAAGGAAGTGCTGGTCATGGACGAGAAAAAGAAATAGGCTACGACAGGCGCCTGCCGCGTTCCAAACGCGGCGGGCGCTTTTTTCGCGGTCATAAAGGGGGACAAACCCTCATAGGTATGTTGCAGACACCAAAGAAGGATGTGACGGCATGAGGGAACAAGGGGATGTAACGCGGTATTTGCAGGCCTCGGCTCTGCTGCCTCCCCGCCTGCGGCGGCAGGCGGAGGGGCTGGACCGGGCCAGTCAGGCCGTGGCCGAGGAGCTGAGGCTGCGGGCGGGCCGGCCTCTGGCGGTGGTGTGCCCCCGGGGGGAGCGGCCCCTGGCCGGCGGGGAGCCGGTCAGTCCGGCGGAACTGGAGCAGGTGGTGGAGATCGCCACCCGGGCCTCCGCCCATACCGCTCTGGAGCGGATGAGAAGCGGCTTTTTTACCGTGCCCGGCGGCCACCGCATCGGTATCTGTGGCACCGCGGTGGTGAAGGACGGGGCGGTGAGCAACCTGCGGCAGCTGTCCTCCCTGGCCATCCGCGTGGCCCGGCAGGTGCCGGGGGCGGCCGCCCAGGTGGCGGACAGGCTGTGGGAGGGGGCGGCCTTTCAGAGCACCCTCATCCTCTCCCCACCGGGGGGCGGCAAGACCACCCTGCTGCGGGATCTGATCCGCCGGCTGTCCGACGGGGTGGGCCACCCGGCCCTGCGGGTGGGGGTGGCCGATGAGCGGGGAGAGGTGGCGGCCATGTACAACGGCCTGCCCCAGCTGGACGTGGGGGGGCAGACCGATGTAATGGACGGCTGCCCCAAGGCGGAGGGGCTGATGATGCTGCTGCGGGGGATGAACCCCCAGGTGCTGGCCGCCGACGAGATCACCGCCCCCCAGGACTGCGCCGCCCTGCTGCTGGCGGCCAACTGCGGGGTGGGCCTGCTGTGTACCGCCCACGCAAACGATCTGGAGGACCTGAAGTCCCGGCCCCTGTACCGGCCTCTGCTGGAGCACCGCTGCTTTCAAAAGCTGGCAGTGCTCACCCGACGGCCGGAGGGCCGGCACTGTCAGGTATATCAGCTGTGATCCGGCTGCTGGGCGCCCTGCTGACGGCGGGGGGCGGGGCCTTTCTGGGCTTTTCCGCCGCGGGACAGTTGAAGCGGCGGGCCCGGGTGCTGCGCCAGCTGGCCGGGGCCCTGGAGCAGATGGACCGGGAGATCGCCTTCCGGCTCACCCCCATGCCCCAGCTGATGGAGGAGCTGGCCGCCGGCTATCCTCCGCCGGTGGGGACCCTGTTCGCCAACTGCCGGAAGGGGATGGAGCAGCTGGGGGAGCGCACCCTGGCGGAGATCTGGCGGCAGGCCCTGGCGGACACGGAGCTGGACCTGGAGGGCCGGGCCGCCGCCGTGCTGGACGAGCTGGGGGAGGTGCTGGGCCGCTTTGGGGAGGACGGACTCCACGCCGCCCTGGTCCGGGCGGGGGAGGAGCTGACCCGGGAAGGGGAACTGGCCCGGGAGGACGGAGAAAAGCGCGGCAGGATGTACCAGGTGCTTGGGCTGGCCTGGGGCGCTCTGCTGGCCATCCTGCTGCTGTGAAGGAGTCAAGAACATGGATGTGGATCTGATCTTCAAAATCGCCGCCATCGGAATCCTGGTGTCGGTGCTCAATCAGGTGCTCTCCCGGTCGGGCCGGGACGAGCAGGCCACCATGACCACCCTGGCGGGGCTGGTGGTGGTGCTCATGATGGTGGTCCAGCAGATCAGCGGCTTGTTTACGCTGGTCAAAGACCTGTTCGGACTGTAGCCATGGAGACCATGCTGAAGGTGGGGGCGGTGGCAGTGCTGGGGGCCCTGTGCGCCGTCATGGTGAAGGACACCGCCCGGCAGCTGGCCCTGGTGCTCTCCCTCACCGCCGCCGCCGTGGTGCTGGGCCTGGCCCTGGGGGCGGTGGAGGAGGTAGTGGACATGACCCGGCAGCTGCGGGAGCTGGCCGGCCTATCCCCGGCGGTGGTGGCCCCCGTACTCAAGACGGTGGGCATCGCCATTCTCACCCAGATCGCCGTCCAGGTGTGCAAGGACGCGGGGGAGGGGGGCATCGCCGCCGTCACCGAGACCGCCGGCTCCGCCCTGGCCCTGTGTACCGCCCTGCCCCTGCTGCGGGCGGTGCTGGACACGGTGGCCCAGCTGCTGTGAAACGCCGGTACAAAAGAGGAGGGTAAGACCATGATACGGCATCTGGCGATTCTGGCGGTGCTGCTGGCGGTGCTGACGGGCACGGCCTGGGCCAGTCCGGGTGTGGAGGAGCGCCAGGCCTCCGCCCTGGACCTGGAGGGACTGGAGCAGGCCGGGGCGGAGTGGATGCCCGGCGCCGACCTGGCCGCCGGACTGGATTTGGACGGCAGCATCGGCCAGATTCTGGACACCGGCAGCGCGGAGCTGGGGGGCGTGATCCGCAAGGCACTGCGCAGCGGGGCATTGCTGCTGGCGGTGGTGCTCTTCTGCTCCCTGGCCGAGGGCATGGGGGCGGACCGGGGGACGGTAAACGGGGTGGCTCTGGTGGGGGCCCTGGCGGTGACCGCCATCGCCGCCGCCGACGCCAACTCCCTCATCGGCATGGGCCGGCAGGCCGTGGAGCACATGGACAGCTTCTCCAAGCTGCTGCTGCCGGCGGTGACGGCGGCGGCCTCCGCCGCCGGGTCCCCGGGGGGCGCGGTGGCCCGGCAGCTGGCCACCATGCTCTTTTCCGACCTGCTCATCACCTTGATCAACCGTGTACTGCTGCCCCTGGTGTATACCTACATCGCGGCCTGTGTGGCCTGGGCTGCGGTGGGCAACGATGGCCTCAAGCGGATGGCGGCTACCCTCAAGGGGGCGGTGACCACGGTGCTCACCGGTACCCTCATTCTCTTTGTCACCTACCTCACCATCAGCGGGGTCATCGCGGGTACCACCGACGCTTTAACGGTAAAGGCCGCCAAGTTCATCATGTCCAGCATGGTGCCGGTGGTGGGCGGCATCCTGTCCGACGCGGCGGAGACCGTGCTGGCGGGGGCGGGGGTGCTGAAAAACACGGTGGGGGTGTTCGGTATGCTGGTGGTCATCGGCATCTGCCTGGTGCCCTTCCTCCAGTTAGGCTTCCACTATCTGACCTACAAGGTGGCCTCCGCCCTCAGCGCCGCCCTGTCGGGCAGCCGGGTGGCCACCCTCATCGATCAGATCGGCGGGGCCTTCGGGCTGATTCTGGGCATGACCGGGGCCTGCGCCCTGCTGCTGCTCATCTCCATGATCTCCGCCGTATCGCTGGCCGGGGGGTGAGGGAAGATGGTGGAATTTTTGGGCAGCTGGCTGATGGGGGTAACCTGCGCGGCCCTGATCCTGGCCCTGGCCGAGGGCCTGTCCCCGGCGGGAGGGCCCAAGCGGGCGGCCCGGCTGGCGGGGGGACTGCTCCTGCTGCTGGCGGTGGTGAAGCCCCTGCTCAGCCTGGACGGCTCGGCCCTCACCCGGGCCATGACGGAATACCGCCTGGACGCGGAGTATGCCGCCCAGGCCATGGAGGAGGAGAATAAAACCCTGATGATGGACATCATAGAAGCCCAGACCGCCGCATATATTCAGGACAAGGCGGCAGCGTTGGGCATCACCTGCACGGTGCAGGTGGAGGCCGACCAGGCGGCGGATTACCCCATCCCCAAGGTGGTTACCATCACCGGGGCGCTGACCCGGGAGGAGCGGGAGACCCTCACCGAGCAGATTGAGGCCGACTTTGCCATCCCGGCGGACCGGCAGTATTACGAAAGCGGGGGAGCGGAATGAACCGGCGTCAACCGGAGAAGGGCAACAATCTGGCCCTGTACAAGGAGCGGCTTGTGGAGCTGTTCCAGCGGTACAAATACGCGCTGCTGGTGGTGGCGGCGGGGGTGGTTATGATGGCCCTGCCCGCCCTGAGCGGCGGCGGGGAGACCCAGTCCCGGCAGCAGCAGAGCGCCCAGGAGGTGGAATTTGGAACGGATGAGCTGGAGGGGCGGCTGGAGGCGGCCCTGTCCCGGATGGACGGGGTGGGCCAGGCGGAGGTGGTGCTCACCCTGCGATCCGGGCCGGGCACGGTGCTGGCCCAGGATACCCAGTACGCGTTCCGGGAGGAACAGAGCGAGACCTCCCAGTCCACGGTGGTGCTTTCCAAGGGCTCCGGCTATGAGGAGCCGGTGGTGCTCCAACAGCTTTCGCCCCAATATCAGGGGGCCCTTGTGGTATGCTCCGGCGGGGACGACCCGTCGGTGCGCCTGAAGGTGGTGGAGGCGGTGTCCGCCCTCACCGGACTGGGGGCCAATCAGATCTCAGTATCAAAAGGAAAGTG
>CALWXZ010000128.1 GCA_944385625.1 uncultured Flavonifractor sp.
TTTCAACTTTTTCACTCACTTTCTATGGGCTTTTTTACTTGTTACACCTGGTTTCCAGACCGAATAAAGACGCGAGGGCTATCTGGTTGTCGCTTGCGCGGCGGCCTGGCTCCTTTTCTCTCCTTTCTCACTGGCAAATAGTATTTGATGGTGGTAAATACCCCAAACTCATTCTCCACCGGCGGCGGCGAACTGAGGATAATGGCCCCCGGCGGCGCTGCAACCGTGATATTGTCCTTGACGATCTCACTGTCCACCCTGGGCTTCTTTAATCCAATGGAGGACGCCCAGGTCCTGGCCCCTGTCTCTGGCTTGCCACACTCTCGTGGCTCTTTGGTCAGATACTTGGCCAGGGCCTCGTAACCCTCCCACAGATCTAGGAGTTCCAGCTCTACCTCTCCGTGGGGCCACAGAGAGCGGAGTACCTCCAGATCATCCCCGGTACCATTGAGGATCATGTGGTGGTGGAGCCGCCCGCCTTCGGCGCTGAGCTGCTCAGTCACATAGATGTATCTGGTCTCCTGCCCTCTGGCTTTCCGGTGGTCCCGCAGCAGGCGGATCATTTTCTTCAGCCGTTTTCGGGCCTCTTCCCGATTGGGTGGCAGGTGGTCATCGTCGTATGTAAAGACCAGGTGAAGATCCCGGCGGGTAAAGTTGGCGGCCAGCTCCACCTCCAACTTTTGCCACGACCGCTTTAGGTTCATCCGCTCCTGGGCGGCGGAGGAGATCTCCCGCAGCGCCCTCCGTTCCCGTTCAAAACTGCGGGGCGTTGGGATGGTGTAGCAACCAACGATCACAAGCCGCCCGGCGGTGATTGTCTTGATCCGCTTGGCCATTACCGCACCTCTTGGAATCGGCCTATGTAGTGGGCCCTCCAGACGGCCTCCGGCTGACGGAGGGAGAGCATCTTCTCCCGCACCAGCTTGTCCATCACCCGGCCAATGCTGGGCTGGCCGTCCATCTGGGCCAACTTCTCCAGGTTGGCGGCGGTCTGGGCGGTGACCAGCACCGAGATCCGCCGCAAATTCTTATTTTTCATTCCGCTCCTCCTCCAGCTTGTCCAGCTGCTTGGTCATTTGATCACCCTCTTTAGGGCGGTTTTGTGTCCGGCCCTCTGCCGGATGCCCCACCTTTCCTACCACAACCCCGCGTAGGGACGCAGGCCTTCGGTCAGGCAGGGCCCGGCAAAACAAGAGAGAGGTCCGGGTGAGGAACGCCCCCACCCGGCAGAGGGCCGGACCTATTACAGATCATTTTCGTGAGGTCACAAAGTATGTCCCCATGATAGAATTGCTGTATCCCCTCAAATTTTATCTGATAGTTTTCCAACTGACGCTCCTCGAACTAACTGGCCTGACTGCTTATAACGCAAGCAATTTAATGGCATAACGGTTCTCCCACCCCCCTATAAGGACCATCCTTTTTCAATTTCTCTGTTTAATAGTTATCCCGTAAAAATATAGAATTGATGTATACTACAAATCGTAGCCGTGGTGGACCAAGCTAAGAAGTATTATATGAAAGGAGACAACTATGTCTAAACGCATCAGTGTGACGTCTGAATCCTCGTCCGGCAGAAACCTAACTTTTCATGATAACCTAACCGGTCGTAACATGAACCGCAAACAGTTTGTTCGTTCAATCGAGCTTGGACGATACCCCGATTACCACATTCGCAATATCAACGGAATTGACACTCCCTGTTCAAACCCCGACCGCTCTGTTGGCAATAATCTAGGCTAATCTAATCACCACGGCTACAAACTATGCTTACTGCTCCGGCAGCCACCGTAGCATTTTCTAAGTTCACGCTGCACCCACCTCCTGCTTCCTCTTTCCTGCCCTCTTCGGCAGCTTAGGTGAGCCGTCCTCATTGCGCTTGCTTCCCGCCCGCAGCCACCGCAGCCAGGTGTCCAGGAACTCCTTGTGGACTTCCATTGGTTTCTTGGCTCCGGTTCCCACATCGTTGTGGTAACCGTGGATCTGCTGGATCTGATTCCCGCGCATCTCAATGGTAACGTAGGGAACCCCAGCTGCTTCGGAGCGCCGCAGGAACAGAATGGTGAGCACCCCTCTGATATGCCGCTCGGCATATCCGCCCACGCAGTGACCCAGCGCCTTACCCTCCCGCTTGATGGCCTGGGCCGTCAACGGGAAGATAATCCGCAGGCCATCCAGTTCAAACTCATACTTCTCTTTCCGGCTATTTCCGTCTGCTGCCACCCGCTTACCTTGGCGCTCCGTGTATCGGGCCGCCAGCTCCGCAGTGAGTTTGTCGTGAGCGGTATACAGCTGCTCCGGCCACAGAACCTTGCTGTGCTCCATGCAGTAGCCCAACTGATAGGCCGCCTCCAGATAGTCCCGGTACACCTCAAAGAGGGTGGCATAATACTCCTCATTCTGGAGAAACACCCCGTCCAGATACCGCAGGAACCGGTCCGGGTCCAGATGGTAGCGGTTCAAGAATCGGAGCACCTCCATGGGCACCTGATGGACACCCCACAGGTTATAAAAATTGTAGCAGAAGGCCATATCCCAGCGTTTGCCCCAGTGGCGATGCACATAGTTCCGTACCGCCAGCACCTCCAGAGGCGGCTGGACGCCCATAAACCAGGACAGCTCCCGCTTATTTAGTCCGAAGCTCTTCCTTGGGTCTGGCTCCTCCCAGCACATGGCCGCCGCGTTTTTCTTCCGGTCAAAGATCAGGTCGGCTATGGGTCGGTACATCCCGCTCTTGACCAGCATCTCCACCTGCCTGGGGTAGATGGCGTAGGCGGTCAGGTAGGAAATGAAATCGTGGAAGCGAAACGCATACCCCCTGGCCCCGCCCGGACGGTACTGCCAGTGGTGAAAGAATCCGCAGTACCGGAAGAAAGGATGACCCTCCAGGGCCTCCCGATTGAGGATAGAATAGGACTCATACTTGTAGGAGGAGAGGTTCCCCAGTTTGAAGGGCTCTTGGACCCACTTCCGACGGCCAAGCTTGTCCCGCTCATAGGTAACAACGGGGTTTTCATCGAATACCTGGTGGTCCGCCTGCATCACTTCTCCATTGATAAAGCGGTAGCCGCTGGAACACCAGGCGGTAGGCCGGGCGGTAAGGGATGCGTCATCCTCATAGTCCTTCCGCAACGCCAGAGCGTCGACATACAGAGCGGCTCCCCTGGCGTGGAGGAGCACGGTCAGCTCTCGCTGGGCCAGAGACTTGCGCTTGCCCGCCTTGCTCAGGTTGATGACTGTCACCTTGCGTCCACACCAGGGGCAGGTCCATGGTTCCTTGTGCCTGAGGTGGCCCAGCAGTTCCCGGTGCTCCGGGGTTTCGGTGCAGAGCAGCTCGGCCCGGGTCTCCCGGTGACCGCAGCAGGAGGTGCGCAGGTCGATGGTCACCAGCCCCAGGGTGTTCATCCGGCGGAAAAACAGGTAGTGCTGGAACAGGTCGTTCATCCGTACAAGATCCTCCTCGGTCACGGTGGGCCAGTTGTTCAGGATCTCTCGCTCTTGTTCGGTGTAGTTCATTCCGTCCGCCCCCTTAGAAGAAGTCGGATAGATCCAGCAGGATGCCCCGGTCCGGTTCGATTGCCGCCGGTTCCATCTGGATGGTCATGGAAAAGTTGACCTTTGCCCCCTCAAAGTAGAAGGACGCCGCCCGGCGGTAGGCCTCCAGGTCGGAGATGGAGCCGCCCACCCCCTTGGCCACGGCGGCCATGCAGTCCTTGAAGGAGCCGCCCTGGACCACCGCCTGAGCAAATTCTTCATTCTGCCGGCAGAACTCCAGCAGGGCGTCCCGCACGGCGCTTTTCATGGCGGACTCCTTCTGTCCTGCGACGGCCTTGTACTCCTCCTTCAGGCGGGCCTGCGCCTGCTCATACCAGACATTCATTCCGTACACCTCCCTACCAGCTCCGCCAAGGCCCGCATGGCCTTTTCCATGCCCTGGGCGGCAGTCTGATCTGCCCGGCCCCGGGCTTTGAGCAGATAGCCCTGCATCTTGTGGGCCAGCTCCTGGCCCTGGACAAACAGCACCTCGAACTGAGCCAGCTCCTTATCCCCTGCTATGGCGGCTTTCTTTTCCGCCTTGTCCCGCTCCTCCAGGGACCGTTTCAGGATCTCCACAGAGGCCTCAGCCTGTTTCTGCTTGTCTCTGGCCTTGGCCGCCGCCTCCTTGGCCTTGTCCAGCTTCTCCTGCATCTCGGCGATGGCATCGGCCCGGGCCTTGTCAATGGCGGCCTGATCCACCACGGTCTCCACCGCCACCTCCACCGGCCGGGCCTTCAGCTCAGCCATTTCAGACTCCAAACGGGCAACATCCTGCATGGCCTGCTCCCGGTCCTCCTTGGCTCCAGCCAAGCGAACATTGAGAAACTTCATGTCCTCCGCCATCTTGTCCCGGGCCTGCTCCGCCATGCGCTGATCTGCCGCAGCCTGTTCGGCGGCGGCTCTGGCCTCGTCCCGCTCCTTGATGGCCTGCTCCAGCTGACGGGCGCTCATGTCGATGACCTTGTGGTCCGCCATAAACTGTTCCCGCTCTTCCGGCGGCAATGCCAGGAGGGCCAAGGCTTTGGTGGCTCCCAAATCCGACAGCGCTGTCGGATTTGACCACTCCCGGGCCAGTCTCATGAATCGCTGGGCGGATCGTTCCGAGAACTCTACTTGCTCCTCCAGCCAGGATCGCCACTCCCCATGGGACAGCATCTCCTTTGCCTCGATGAGGCACCGGCCAATCGTGAGGATGGCCTCTCCCCCGGCCCGCTTGGCGTCCAGAATCTCTCCGGTAATGGCCTCAATCGTCCGGCCTTCCGCAGGCGGGACCATGGTCTGGGCGATGAGCCGCCCCAGGTCAGGCTTGCCCATACTGGATACCCTCCTTTGCCGCCAACTCTGCCACCCAGGCCCGGTAATCCCTTGCCGCCGAGCAGAAGGGGCTCCACTGCTGCACTGCCATCCGGGCCCAGCTGGACTCGGGCACCTTGTCGGTGCGGCGGATGACCGTATCGTACACCGGCACCATGCCCTCCTCCCGGAGGTAGGCCACCGAGTCCTCCACCACCGGGGAGCGGTGCCACTGGTTCACCAGCACTCCGGCCACCCGCAGCGCCGGATGGAGGGAGCGCAGGCTGGCAATCTGGCCCACCAGGTCCCCCACGCCGGTGGCCGAACAGGCGTCGGACAGCACGGGGATGATAACGGCGTCGCTGGCCAGGATGGCCGACACACAGGCGGCGGACAGGTTGGGCGGGCAGTCTATGACCATCACGTCATAGGCCCCGTCCTCCTCCAGAGCCTCCCGCATATCCCTTAAAGCCCGATAGCTCCGGCCCCGATCACCGCCGGCGGCCTCCAGATCCAACGCCCACAGATCCTCTGCCGCAGGCAGCACATCCAGGCCGTCCACATCGGTGTACTCCACCAGCTCCTCATAGCAGAGTTCGTATCCCCGCAGCAGGGCGCCCAGACCGGCATATTCCCCGGGGGGCAGCAGGATCTGGGTGGCGTTTGCCTGCCCATCGGCATCCACCAACAGCACCCGCAGCCGGCAGCTGGTGGCTAGCACATAGGCCAGATTGACGGCGGTGGTGGTCTTGCCCACCCCGCCCTTTCGGTTTACAATAGCAAAGGTTTTCATGCACAAAACACTCCTATCTTTCGTTGATTGGGAAACACTCCCGAATGATCTCACTGCCCACTTTGGCTTCCGCCATGTAATACCGCCGGGCCGGATGGATGTAGACGATCCGGCCGGTCACCGACCGCAGCTTCCGCATCCTGTCTGCCCGCTCTCCACTGAGTTCCTGCTCAAAGGCCGACGGGGTCCAGGTGATCTTCTCCCCTTTCCTCATGCTGTTCCTCCTCCAGAGCCCGGACCGCCAGAGTCAGCGCCTGAGCCAGCTGCCGGTGCCCCTCCGGCAAGCTGCTCACCCGCGCCAGGGCCTCCCGGCGCAGGATCTCCAGCCGCAGCAGCTGGGCCGCTCTGGTATTGTCCATAATCTGCTCCTTTTCTCAGTTGTCAGACCCCCTTGATGGTTGTCTGAGGGAATGGATCTTCTAATTCAGTGTGCTTGCGTCCTCTGGATACAGATGTGACACGACTGGAGGCCAGCGAGAAGGCCATATCACACTTTCCAACAAACCCATGCCGGTTTTTTGCCAGATTGACCTCCATCATGGATGGGACATTGGGATTTACAGTTCC
>CALWXZ010000129.1 GCA_944385625.1 uncultured Flavonifractor sp.
GTTGCAAAAACCATGGAAAAAATGCACGTCAGCGGGGTGGCCTGCGACAAGAACGTGGCCCGTCTGGCCGTTGTGGGCCTGGCCGACCAGCCCGGTATCGCCTTTAAAATCTTCTCTCTGCTGGCGAAGGAGAAGGTGAATGTGGACATCATTCTTCAGTCCATCGGCCGCAACAATACCAAGGACATCAGCTTCACCGTGGGCAAGCAGGATATGGACCGCTCCAAGGATGTTCTGGAGGCCCACAAGGGCGTGCTGGGCTTTGACCATATCGACGTCAACGACTCCATTGCCAAGGTATCCATTGTAGGAGCCGGCATGATCCATAACCCCGGTGTGGCCGCCAAGATGTTTGAGGCGCTGTACAATGCCGGCATCAACATCAACATGATCTCCACCAGCGAGATCAAGGTCTCCGTCCTGGTGGATCTGCCTGAGGCGGACCGGGCCGTACAGGTCATCCACGACCGGTTCTTCCACGAGTTTGGCGGCAACTGATCCATACTTTTCAAAAAACTGCTGGCCCGCGCGTTTGCACGGGCCAGCAGTTTTTATTGCAGCACAGATACTTTTTTCCGGTGTACCACCCGGTAGAGCAGCAAAGCCACCCCGCAGGAGACTGCTTCTGAGGCCAGGAAGGTCAGCCACACCAACTCTCCATTCAAACTTCCGAAGGCCAGCGCCGCCGGAAAGAGCAGCACCACCTGCCGCAGCAGGGAGATCAGCAGGCTGGCATTGGCGGAGCCGAGAGCCTGCAACACGGAGCAGAGGATAATGGAGATGCCGGCAAACAGAAAGGATGCCGCAATCAGGCGCAGCGCTGCGGTACCGGTGGTCAACAACGGCCCGTCGGCATTAAACAGCGTCAGCAGCGGCCCGGCCAGCAGCAGCAAAAATACTGTCCCCACCGCCATAATGACCAGCGTCAGCACCATGGCAAAGCGGACCGTTCCTGCAATGCGCTCCCTGCTTTTTGCTCCGAAGTTAAAGCTGATAATTGGAATGAGGGCGTTGGTAATGCCATACAGCGGCATGAAGATAAAGGACTGGATCTTATAATAGGCCCCCAGGATGAAAACGCCGAAAGAGGTGAACATGGGCAAAATCCAATTCATGCCCACCATCATCACGCTGGACAAGGCCTGCATCAGAATGGCGGGAAAGCCCACCCGGAATATGGTGCGAATGATCTCCCCGTTGGGGCGGAACCCCCGGAAGGAGAGCTTCAACACCGGGTTGCGGCGAACCATCCAGAAACCGGCGCCAAGGCCCACGAGCTGCCCCGTAACGGTGGCCAGGGCCGCGCCCGCCACCTCCAGCCGGGGAAAAGGCCCGATGCCGAAGATGAGCAGCGGGTCCAGAATCAAGTTGACCACCGCCCCAATCCCCTGGATGAGCATGGGTCCCACCGTATCTCCCGTGGCCTGGAGGGTGCGCTCTCCCGCAAACTGCATACAGACGCCGATGGACAGACCGGTCACAATGGAGAGGTACTGCACACCGTAGTTGATCTGCTGGGTGGAATCCGAGAACAGGGACAGGAAGGGCCGGGCAAAGCCCACCCCCAGGGTCAGAAAGGCCAGCCAGCTGACAAAGTAGACAAAATAGCCGTTGGCGGCCACCTGCTCCGCCTCCGCCTGCCGCCGCTGGCCCAGACGGCGGGCCAGCAGGGCGTTGAATCCCACGCCCACGCCCACGCATACCGAGATCATCAGCATCTGCACCGGGTACACCAGCGCCAGCGCCTCAAAACCGTCCCGGCTCAGTCTGGCTACAAAGAGACTGTCCACCAGGTTGTAAAGCGCCTGAATCAGCATGGACAGCATCATGGGCCAGGACATATTGAGCAGCAGCCGGCGCACCGGCATGACCGCCATCTTGTTCTCTTCCACCAATACTCCTCCTCCGGTTCAACAGAAATCGGGGCGTGCTGGCGCACGCCCCGATCCATCTCCATCCAGCGGCGTGGCAGCCCGCGGGACCCTTACAATTTTCTGATATATCGCAGATCGTTGCACACAACGCCGTGGGGAAAGGGCACCTTCTGAACGGTGCCGTCCCAGGCAAAGCCATGGCGCTCATAGAAGCGGCGGGCCCCCTGATTTTCCTTCAGAACAAACAGGGTACAACCCGGATAGCCCTCCGCCCCCAGGCGGCGGACCGCCTCCTCCAAAAGCAGCGCTCCATAACCGCAACTGGTTCTGTCAGGCTCAACGTAAAGGGATATCACTTCACCCCATCCCCCGTAACTGGAGGCGTCGATCACCAATCCCTCGCTCTGGCGGGGACTGGGGCCGCTGCGAATGGGGCCGTAGTTACAGCACCCCACTGGAGTGTCATTTTCGTAAAGTAAAATCCCTTTGCAGCATTTGGTGGCGTAGTCCTCCCGGAAAAAGGGAATCCAGTGGTCCTCCGTTGTGACCTCCCGCAGGTAGTCCTCCGGCACAAATCCCGAATAGGCGGACCGCCAGCCTCTGCAATGGATGGCGCTCATGGCGGCAAAGTGCTCCTCCCGGCTGGCGTCCACAAAACGCAGGGGCTCAGGCATGGACCTCTTCTCCCTCCGCTTCGGCCCCCTGCTCCGCAGCCTGGCGGGCCAAGGCCCGGGCGTTGGCCAGCATGAGCTTGATGCGGTTTTCCTGGTTGATCTTGGTAGCGCCGGGGTCGTAGTCGATGGCCACGATGTTGGAGTTGGGATAGTCGTCCTTCAGCTTGCGGATCATACCCTTGCCCACGATGTGGTTGGGCAGGCAGCCAAAGGGCTGGGTACACACGATGTTGGGAGTGCCGGAGTGGATAAGCTCCAGCATCTCGGCGGTGAGGAGCCACCCCTCCCCCATCTTGTTGCCCTCGCCCAGATAGCCCTTGATGAGCCGGCGCAGGTCCTGGAAGGTGCCGGGAGCCCGGAAGCCGCCCCGCTTCATGGCGTCGATCATGGCCCGCTGGCATTTCTCCACATAGTGGCGCAGGGCGGCGCAGGCGGTCTTTTTGGCCCACTTCCCGCCGTAGATATCCACATCCACTTCCCGGTTGTAGATCTTGAAGATAATAAAGTCGGTGAGCCCGGGCACCACCGGCTCCGCCCCCTCGGAGAGGAGGAACTGCTCCAGATTATTGTTGCCCAGCGGGGAGTATTTGATGTAGATCTCCCCCACGACGCCCACCCGCACCTTGGGTTCCCCGGCCACCGGAATGGCCTTGAAGGCGGCCACAATGTGGTCAAAGTGCTCCACCATGCTCTTGAAGGACAGGCCCTTGCCCTTGCTCATCTCCTCCAGCAGGTGGTTCTCCACCTCTTCGATGGTGCGCTCGGTCTGGCCCTCCTCCACCTCGTAGGGGCGGACCTGGTTGGCGGACTGGACGATGATATCGCCGTACATCAGGCCGAAGATGGCCTTGCGGATGATGTCCAGATTCAGCTTGAAGCCGGGGTTATGCTCCAATCCGGAGAGGTTGAGGGAGATCACCGGGATATAATCCAGCCCCGCCTTGACCAGCGCCTTGCGCAGCAGGTGGATGTAGTTGGAGGCCCGGCAGCCGCCGCCGGTCTGGGTGATGAGCAGGGCCACCTTGTGGGGATCATACTTGCCGCTCTTCACCGCGTCGATCAGCTGGCCGATGACCAGCAGCGCCGGATAACAGGTGTCGTTGTGGACATACTTCAGACCCTCATCCACAATATTGCGGTGGTTGGTGGTCAGCATCTCCAGCTTATAGCCCTCCCGTTCTAAAATGCGGGCGATCAGGCCGAAATGGACGGGCAGCATGGTGGGAAAGAGGATGGTATATTCCTCCTTCATCTCCTTGGTAAAGAGGAGCCGTCCCGTCTTATCGTAAATCAATTCTGCCATAGTAACGATGGTTCCTTTCCTTGAGAGGTAACGCGGCAGGCGGTCAGCCCTGGTGCTTCCGGGCGTCCATGGCCGCCATCAGGGAGCGAACCCGGATGGTGACGGCCCCCAGGTTGCTGATGTCGTCGATCTTCAGCTGGGTGTACAGCTTGCCGCCGCTCTCCAGAATGTCCCGCATCTCGTCGGTGGTGATGGCGTCGGTGCCGCAGCCGAAGCTGACCAGCTGTACCACCTGCATATCGCTCTGGGTACATACATAGCGGGCGGCGTTGTACATCCGGGACTGGAAGGTCCACTGGTTGAGCACCTTCCGGGGGGCGTAGCCCTCCAGGTAGCTGAGGGCGTCCTCGGTGACCAGCACGAAGCCGAAGGAGGTGATCAGATCGTTGATACCGTGGTTGATCTCCGGATCGATGTGGTAGGGCCGGCCGCAGGCCACGATGATGGGCATGTTGTGGGCCCGGGCATAGTCGATGTACTGCTTCCCGGTCTCCCGCACGTCGTGGACGTAGGCGTCGTAGGCCTCATAGGCCGCCTTGGCCGCCGCCACCGACTCCTTTTTGGGAATGGAGAAGTGCTCCTCCATGAGCTGGGCGATGCGCTTTTCAAAGTCCTTGTGCCGCCACAGGCCCACATAGGGGTTGAGGAACCTGGTCTGCTTGAGCATGGGCACGTTGGCGGCCAGCAGCTCGGGGTAGTAGGCCACCACCGGGCAGTTGTAGTGGTTGTCGCCGATGCCCTCGTCGTTGTTGTAGGACATGCAGGGGTACCAGATGGCGTCCACCCCCTCCTCCACCAGGGCCTCCACGTGGCCGTGGAGCAGCTTGGCGGGGTAGCAGACGGTGTCCGAGGGGATGGTGCGCTGCCCCTTCAGGTACAGCTTCCGGGATGACTCGGGGGAGAGGACCACCTCGAAGTTCAGCCGGGTGAACAGCTCGAACCAGAAGGGCAGATTCTCGTACATGTTCAGCCCGAAGGGGATGCCGATGCGCCCCCGGACACCCGAGCCGTTCCCCTTGCCCTGCATGGTCCGGAGCTTCTGGTACTTGTAGCGGTACAGGTCGGGCAGCCGGACGGGCTCCTGCCCGAGGGGGCGGGAGCAGCGGTTGCCCGAGATGAACCTCCGCCCCCCGTCGAAGGTGTTGACGGTGAGGGAGCAGTGGTTGGTGCACAGCTTGCAGGTGGCGGGTTTGGCGGTGTGGGTGAAGTCGGCCAGGGCCGCCTCGCTGAGCAGGGAGCTCTTCTCCAGGTGCAGGTCCCGGGCGGCCAGGGCGGCCCCGAAGGCCCCCATGATGCCGGCGATGGTGGGCCGGGTGACCTCCCGGCCCAGCTCCTGCTCAAAGGCCCGGAGCACCGCGTCGTTGAGGAAGGTGCCCCCCTGGACCACGATGTGCTGCCCCAGGTCGTCGGCGTTGGCGGCCCGGATGACCTTGTAGATGGCGTTCTTCACGATGGAGATGGACAGGCCGGCGGAGATGTCCTCCACGCTGGCCCCGTCCTTCTGGGCCTGCTTGACGCTGGAGTTCATGAAGACGGTGCACCGGGAGCCCAGGTTCACCGGCTTCTTGGTGAACAGGCCCAGCCTGGAGAAGGAGGCGATGTCATAGCCCATGGCCTTGGCGAAGGTCTCGATGAAGGAGCCGCAGCCGGAGGAGCAGGCCTCGTTGAGCATGATGGAGTCCACCGCGCCGTTGCGGATCTTGAAGCACTTCATGTCCTGGCCGCCGATGTCGATGATGAAGTCCACGTCGGGCTGGAAGTGGGCGGCCGCCTTGTAGTGGGCCATGGTCTCCACCAGCCCCAGGTCGCAGGAGAAGGCGTTTTTGATCAGGTCCTCGCCGTAGCCGGTGACCGCCACGCCGCGGATCTCGATGCGGTCCCCGCACTGGGCGTAGATCTCCCGCAGCTGCTCCAGCACGATGGCCACCGGGTTGCCCAGGTTGGAGTGGTAGTAGGTGTACAGCAGTCCCCCGTCCTCGGTGATGAGGGCCAGCTTGGTGGTGGTGGAGCCGGCGTCGATGCCCAGCCAGGCGGGCCCCTCATAGGTCTTGATGTCCACCTCGGGGGGGCGCTTGGCGTTGTGCCGGGCGCAGAAGGCGCCGTACTCGGCCACGTCCTGGAACAGAGGGGGCATGGTGTCCACCAGGGTGGTGGTATCCACGCTCTCCTCCAGCTTTTTCAGGGCGTCCTCAAAGAGGATGGTGTCATAGTCGGAAGAACACAGGGCCGCGCCCATGGCGGCAAAGCAGTCCCCGTCCTCGGGGAAAATGGCGTGCTCCTCATCCAGCTTCAGGGTCTCCACAAA
>CALWXZ010000130.1 GCA_944385625.1 uncultured Flavonifractor sp.
GGGCACCTTCTCCGACAGCGACAGTCTGGCCGTCCGCAAGGCCAGCCAGGCGGGCATCGTCACCGGCACCGGCGGCGGCAAGTTTGCCCCCACTCTGACCACCAACCGGGAGCAGATCGCCACCATGCTCTACCGGGCCGTGGGTACCATTGAAACCGCCACCGGCGTGGATCTGGCCCCCAAGGCTGGCTCCATCGACAGCTATACCGACCGGGCTTCCGTCTCCCCCTGGGCGGCGGAGGGGGTGGGCGCCCTGGCCGCCAACGGCATTATGAAGGGCACCTCCAGCGTCACCCTCTCCCCCCAGGACGCCTGCTCCGTGGAGCAGGCCATCCTGCTGGCCTGGCGGCTGTACGCCCAGTACGGCACCCAGGCCGGTTGATCCCCCAACCGCTATTTCCATAAAGGAGAGAGATAGATGAAAGCACATACCGTTCCCGCCGCCCTGCTGGGCTGCACCCTGTGCCTGGGCCTGTTGGCCGGATGCGGCAGTCCTTCCGGCGGCAGCGTCCCCCAGCCGGAGGCTTCCGCTCCGGCCCTGGTGTCCACCTGGCTGGACGTTCCCCCCAAGGAGGGGCAGATTCTGGCCGACCTGAACAACTGGGATGAGGCCGCCCTCCCCGACCAGATGCCCTACACCGGCTGTGAGGTCATCAAGCGGCAGAGCAATCCGGAGGACAAGGAGGACATCGTCTACTGCTCTGTGACCGGAGGGGAGCAGTTCCGCCAGTTCACCCGGCAGTACCAGTTGCTCTATATCTTCTATGATGAGGGCGGCTGGATCCTGGAGGAGGTGACTCCCTATCGTGAGGAGGACTGGCAGGAGGTCTATCTGGATGCCGAGGGCAACGACATCATGGAGTCCATTATCTGGCTGGACAGCTTCTCCCCCTCCGATCTGACGTACAGCAAGTATTTGGGTGAGGTAAACGGACGCCACTACCTGTGCGTAAGAGAGGGGTATGATACCACCGTGGTGTACGACCATACCGGCCTTCCCGTGATGCGCATGACGCTGTCCAATCCTACCCAGATCAGTGATATCTCCCTCACTCCGGACGGCACATTCCGGTTTGTACAGTGGATCACATCGGACCCGTCCACCTATGAGAATTCCTATCTGTTGTTGGACGAGAGGGGAAACCGCATTTCCCAACCCTACGACTACATCTGGCCCGCTGAAGGAATCCCGGGCAGCTTTGTTGTGGAGCAGGATGGTCTGTACGGCCTGATGGACAGCAGCGGAATGCTGACCACCGGCATTACCTATGAGGATATGTATGACCTGCTCCCCGTGGAGCGGCCCTCCCCTCCCACGGATTACCAGAAGATTCCTGTGCCTGAGGCTACGGGAAACGTCAAACGACTGTTTTCATCCACGATCAATGGGGTCTTTAATGCCACTATGGAATCCCCTGACGGCACCAGAGTCTGGGGCGACGTCGTTGGCCCTGACTGCCAGCCCATTCTGGACCTGGAGTACCAGGTCGCAGAGCTAGATTATGACAACCGCATGATCATGGTATACCCGGAGGGCATTAACTATGACTCAGGCATTACGGAGCCCTTCCAGCTCTACGACCTGAACGGTAACTGCCGCACACCTGTTTTTACCGATATAAACGCTAACATGGGCATCATCGCCTACGAGGGCCGCTGCTGCCTCCTCCCTACCATCGCCACTGAGGAAGAGATCTACTACTTTACCTATGAGTGGGCCGCGGAGCAGAACTTCACCTGACGCCCCTTCCTGAACGAACAGCGCCCCCTGCGCCCGGTTAACCGGGCGCAGGGGGCGCTTTGTCTCTCAATGGTCAGCACTTGACGGCAATGACCGCAATCTCGATCTTGCAGTTGTCCGCCAAACCCACGTTGCCGTAGCACAGCCGGGCGGGCATCCGCTTGGGATCAAAGTGGCGCACATACTCCGCGTTCATCTCGTCCCGCTGGGCGAAGTCTCGCAGCAGCACGTCGATACGCACCACATGATCCATGTCGGAGCCATGGCGCTTGAGCAGCGTCTCCAGGTTGTTCAGCACCTGGCGGGTCTCAAAGGTGATGTCGCCGCAGGCCAGCTCCTGGGTCTCCAAATCCTCGGACACCAGGCCGGAGAGGTAGAGGTACTTGCCGTCCACCATCACCAGGTCGGAATAGGGGGCCTCCTGATCGTCTGTAAAGCGAATGTAGGTATTGTCCATAAAATCCACTTCATCCTTTCCAGGCTCTATGGAGCTGCATCTGAGGGCAGCCCCGCCTTCCCGGTCATTATCCCACAGATCCCGGCCAAACGCAATGCGTCTCTTCCTGCCGGCTTACTGCACCTTGGTGATGGCAGTGATCACCGGGTTGGAGCCCTCCACGCCCAGATCGCCGGTGTAGGTGACCTCCACAGAATCGCCCTCGGCCAGGCCGTCGGCACTGACGCCGTCGCCAAAGTCCATGATCTGGTACTCACCCTCGCCGGTGAGCAGCACCAGGTACTCGTCCAGCCGGTTAATGACACCCCTGACCTTCTTTTCCTCCGCCTGGTCCATGCTCTGGGACTGGCTGGGGCTGCTGTCCGCCTTTTTTCCGCCGTCGGTCTTTCCGCACGCACTCAGCGCGCCCACCACCAGCACCAGGGTCAGCACAAGACAAATTTTTCTTTTCATGGTAAAATCCCTTTCTTTAAGCCTGCATCAGATTTGTCCATTCATCGGGCGGCGGCCGCCCTCCTTTCCTATTGTTAGACTCCCTCCCCGGCCCAATAGTTGTCGCGGCGGCAAAAAGAAAGAAATTCTTTATATTCTTCATAAATTTGTTCTCTTCTCCGGGGATCTTTCCCCATAAACATCCCCGGGGAGGGGCCGGACGGCTCCTCCCCGGGTGCGGGATAGGGGTATTTGCTTTTACAGCTCCAGCGTGGCGGCTACCTGCTTCAGCGTCTCCGCTGAATGGCGCAGCTGCTCCTGTTCCTGCTGGTCCAGGACAATGGGCACATGGGTCTCCACTCCGTCCAGCCCCACGATGGCGGGCATACTGAGGGCGATTCCCTGGATTCCGTACTGGCCGTGCATCATGGTGGATACCGGCAGGATGGACTTTTCGTTGCGGACAATGACCTCGCAGATCCGTTTCACCGACATGGCGATGCCATAGTAGGTGGCGTGCTTCTTGGCGATGATCTCATAGGCGCTGGTTTTGACGGTCTCGGCGATCTCCTCCATGGCCGCCCCGTGGTTGTAGTGGCCCCGCATCTCACAGAAGTCGTTGAGGGGGATGCCGGAGACGTTGGCGCTGCTCCAGACGGCAATCTCACTGTCGCCATGCTCGCCGATGATGAAGGCGTGTACGCTGCGGCTGTCCACGCTCAGGTGCTGGCCCAGCTGGTACTTGAGCCGGGCGGTATCCAGCACGGTGCCCGAGCCGATGACCCGGTGCTCCGGCAGGCCGCTGAGCTTGAGGGCGGCATAGGTCAGGATATCCACCGGATTGGAGACAATCAGCAGGATGCCCTGGAAATCCCGCCTGGCAATCTCGGGGATAATGCTCTTGTAGATGGCCACATTTTTGTGGACCAGATCCAGCCGGGTCTCGTCCGGCTTCTGGTTGGCCCCCGCCGTCACAATGACCACCGCGGCGTCGGCCACATCGTCGTAGGTGCCGGCGTAGACCTTCATAGCCCCGGCAAAGGGGATGCCGTGGGCGATGTCCTGGGCCTCGCCGTCGGCCTTGTCAAAGTTGACGTCCAGCAGCACCAACTCGGAAAAGAGATGGCTCTGCATCAGGGCAAAGGCGGTAGCGGAACCCACAAAACCGCAGCCGATGACGGCGGCCTTCCGAGGGTTGATGATGGGCTTTCTCATGGCGGGCACCTCTTAGCTCCGGGTGGGGAAGACCACGGTGAGCAGCATTTTGAAATCCTCCGGGGCATAGACCGCGTGGGGCTTCTTCGCCGGCATCACCAGGCTCTCTCCGGCCTGGAGCAGGTAGTCCCGGCCGTCCACGGTAAACCGCCCGGTACCCTCCAGCACCAGCACCATGGCGTCCCCCTGGGAGTCGTGGGTGCCGATCTCCTCCCCCTTGGCAAAGGCAAAGAGGGTCACACTGACATAGGGATTCTGGGCCAGGGTGCGGCTGACCACCTGACCGGGCTGCACCTCGACCTGACGGGCCAGATTGAGCACCTGCTCGTGTTCCATATTCTTAATATAAGCCATATTGCTTCTCCTTTCTATATCTGCGCCACAGGCCGGCCGCCGGCCGCCCCAGGCGCTCTTTCTTGATTTGAAAATATCATATCGGTTTTTCGGTATTTTGTCCGTTGCAGTTGCAACAGAAACCCAATTTTCTTGGCAGTCTCCTCCTTCCCCACAGAAAGGATGCAATCAGTTGGCTTTTTTTGCCCGTCGGGCTTTTCCAACCGGGTTTCCTCTGCTACAATGGGAGCACCATACAGTAACAGGAGGTTCTGCTCATGACACCATTCATCCTCATCGCGGAGGACGACGCGGATATCCGGGGGCTGCTGCGGCTCTATCTGGAGGGGGAGGGCTTCCGGGTACTGGAGGCGGAGGACGGCCAAAGAGCGCTGGAGCTGGCCCGGGCCCACAGCCCCGACATGGCCATCCTGGACATCATGATGCCCGGCCTCAACGGCTTTGAGCTGACCCGGGCCCTGCGCCAGTACAGCCAGATGCCCATTCTCATCCTGTCCGCCAAGAGCCAGGACAACGACAAAATCCTGGGACTCAACCTGGGGGCGGACGACTATATCGCCAAGCCCTTCAACCCGGTGGAGATTGTGGCCCGGGTCAAGGCCCAGCTGCGCCGGGCGGGCCGCACAGGGCAGGATGTGCTCACGGTCCGGGACCTGGCGCTGGATACCGTCACCTGCCAACTGACCAAGGGGGGCCGTCCCATTTCCCTCACCCCCATGGAGTACAAAATTCTGGCGCTGCTCATGCGCTCCCCCGGCCGGATCTTTACCAAGATCCAGCTGTACGAGGGAGCGGTGGGGCCCTATTATGAGGGGGACGACAACACCATGATGGTCCACATCTCCAAGCTGCGGGACAAGCTGGAGGATGACCCGAAAAATCCCCGTTATATCATTACCGTAAGAGGATTGGGGTATAAGCTTGAAAAATAAACCGGCCTCCGGCAGCCTGTTTGGTCTGCTGGTTCGCAACTACCTGCTCTTCACCCTCACCCTGCTGGCCATTGCAGGCGGGATCTTTTTCCTGTGGGACAGATGGCTGGCTCAGCTCTACCAACCGGCGGACTGGCCGGGCCTGATGGCCGACGGGGCGCTGGCGTCCGGCGACTATGAGCGCCTGGCCCGCTATACCGGGGACACGGGCAACGCCTACGCTGTCTATGACGAAGACGGCCTGATGATCTACGCCTCCGACAGCGGCTTCGACCCCGTCTGCACCGTCGGCGAGCTGGCCTGTGTGCAGTCCTGGGATGCCGATACCGTCATCAACACCTATGAGCTCTCCCGTTCCTCCGGCGGCTCCCGCCACCTGGTGATCCGCCAGTCCATGACCACCGGCCAGGTGGATATCATGGTGCTGGACGCATCTTATCAGGTGGTGTTCGGCGGCCTGGAGGCGGGAAGGACCGCCTACACCCCTCAGGAATTTCTCTACCTGTCGGGCAGGCGCTTTCCCTCCGCCTTTCTGGCCCGGGGCGCCTTTGTAAGCCGGGACGGCTCCCCCATGACCATTCTCCTCCGGGAGGCCCAGCTCAGCGACACCGACTATCTGCAGCGCTATCAGTCCACCTGGAAGATATGGCTGCTCTTCCTTCCCCTGTATCTGCTCAGCGCGGGGCTGTTCATCTGGTGGCTGAGCCGCCGGATCGGCCGTCCCCTGCGCAAACTCAACGACGCGGTGGTCTCCCAGTCCGAGGGCCGCATGGCCCGGGTGGGGGACTGCGGCGGCACCCGGGAGATCCGCCGCATCGGGGAGAGTTTCGACCGCTTTTCCGACCGGCTGGCGGAGAGCGAGGCACAGCGCCGGCGGCTGGATCAGGGCCGGCAGAAGCTAATCGCCGATATCTCCCACGACCTAAAGACCCCCATCACCGTCATTGCCGGGTATATCGACGCCATCTGCGACGGCAAGGT
>CALWXZ010000131.1 GCA_944385625.1 uncultured Flavonifractor sp.
GCGTGGGTCAGCTGGGTGATGGTGGCCGGACCGTCCTCCCACAGGCGGTCCATCAGCTTCCATTCGCCGTCGGACAGATGAATCTTCATGGGGCATCCCTCCATTGGTGTACACTTGTCTACCTTTCTGATTGGAGCATAGCATAAAGGTAGACAGATGTCAACCATAAACGGACAAAAAGTGGGGCGGGGATAAACCCCGCCCCTAGGAGGGCTGCTCCAGAGCCCGCTCCAGGGCCGCAATGACGGTCCTCATGGCCTTGATGCGGGCATACTTCTTGTCCACCGACTCCAGGATGTGCCAGGGGGCGAAGGCGGTGCTGGTGCGCCGGAGCATCTCGTCCACCGCCACCTGGTAGGAATCCCACTTGTCCCGGTTGCGCCAGTCCTCCTCGGTGATCTTCCACTGCTTGGCCGGGTCGGCCTGCCGCTCATGAAACCGCTCCAGCTGGGTGTCCTTGTCGATCTGCACCCAGAACTTGACCACCACCGTGCCGTTATCGGTGAGTTCCTTTTCAAACTCGTTGATCTCGTCGTAGGCCCGCTGCCAGTCGCCGGTGGTGCAGAAGCCCTCCAGCCGCTCCACCATCACCCGGCCATACCAGCTGCGGTCAAAGATGGCGATGTGCCCCGTCTTGGGCAGGCGCGTCCAGAACCGCCACAGGTAGTGGCGCTCCAGCTCGTCCTTTGTGGGGGCGGCGATGGGGAGGACCTCATACCCCCTGGGGTCCAGGGCGGAGGCCAGGCGCTTGATGTTGCCCCCCTTGCCGGCGGCGTCCCAGCCCTCGTACACGACCACCACCGGCACCTTCTTGCGGTAGAGTTCGTTGTGGAGGGCGGCCAGCTTCCTGCGGCACTTCTTGAGCTGCTTGCGGTAGTCCCGCTCCTCCAGCACCTTGTCCAGCGCCACCTGCTCCAGGGGCGGGGTGGGGGACAGGGGCCACTGATACTCCGGGTGGGCGGGCACGGGCCGGGCCTCCAGGGCGGCACAGATCTGGTCGTGGAGCCAGTCCGCCGCCGCCAGATTGGCCTGGGCGGCCCGGGTGCTGTCGATGACCTTCCAGGGGGCCCAGGGCTTGTCGGTGGCGGCCAGATAGCGGTCGAAGACCGCCAGCTGCTTATGGTAGTTCTTGTTCTGCCGCCGGTCGGCCTCGGTACACCGCCAGGCGGTGTCCTTGTGGGCTGCCAGCTTGTCCAGCCGCTCCTTCTGGGTCTGGGGGTCGATGTGGAGGAAGAGTTTTACAAGCAGATAGCCCCCGGCGGCCAGCTGCCGCTCGAAGATATTGATGCTCTCCAGCCTGGCCTCATACTCCTCATCGGACAGGTCCCCCCGCAGATAGGCCTGGACGCTTTCCTCCATCCAGCCGGTGTCCAGAAAGAGCACCTTGCCGGCGGCGGGGATGGTCTCAAAGTGGCGCTTGAGGAAGGGCCAGCGCTTCTCCGCCTCGGTGGGGGAATTGACGGTGAGCACCTTGAAGAACCGGGGGTCCAGCTCCCGGATCAGGGCCTGAATGGTGCGGCCCTTGCCGGCGGCGCTCCAACCCTCCAGAAGCACGATCACCGGCAGACCCGCCTGGTCCAGCCGGTGCTGCAGGGCGGCCAGTTCCCCCCGGCGGAGCTTCAGCAGGGCCTTGCACTGCTCCCGGGTCCGCCCCTGGGCGTGAAAAGTAAAGTCGCGGAGCATGGACGTTTGCCTCCTTTGTGTGGTTGTGTCCTCAGTTTACACCCCGGCGCCTGCCGTGGCAAGCCAAAGAGGGGTTGGAAGTTTTGCTTGTGGCGGCGGCCATTTTATAGTATACTGTATTGAGTTCATTTTACGAAAAAGAGGTTATTTATATGGATCACGTCCGTTATGAAAGCCCCCTCTCCTCCCGCTACGCCAGCGACCAGATGCAGTACATCTTCTCCCCGGACAAGAAGTTCTCCACCTGGCGGCGGCTGTGGGTGGCCCTGGCCCGGGCGGAGATGGAGCTGGGCCTGCCGGTGACCGCCGAACAGGTGGAAGAGCTGGAGGCCCACATCACCGACATCGACTACGACAAGGCCGCCCAGTACGAAAAGAAGCTGCGCCACGACGTGATGGCCCACGTCCACACCTATGGCGAGGCCTGCCCCAAGGCCATGCCCATCATCCACCTGGGGGCCACCAGCTGCTATGTGGGGGACAACACCGACGTCATCCTCATGCGGGAGGGGCTGTGCCTCATCCGGGACGAGCTGGTACGGGTGCTGGACAAGCTGGCCCGCTTCGCCCGGCTGTACAAGGACCTGCCCACCCTGGGCTTCACCCACTTCCAGCCCGCCCAGCTGGTCACCGTGGGCAAGCGGGCCACCCTGTGGATGAACGAGCTGTTGCTGGACCTGGCCGACGTGGAGTACCGCATCGCCCACCTGAAGCTGCTGGGCTGCAAGGGCACCACCGGCACCCAGGCCTCCTTCCTGGAGCTCTTTGACGGCGACCACGCCAAGTGCCGTGAGCTGGACCGCAAGATTGCCGCCGAGATGGGCTTTGACGCCACCGCCCCCGTGTCGGGGCAGACCTACTCCCGGAAGGTGGACTACCAGGTGCTCTCCACCCTGTCGGGCATCGCCCAGAGTGCCAGCAAGTTTGCCACCGATATGCGGCTTTTGTGCCACCTGAAGGAGGTGGAGGAGCCCTTTGAGAAGAACCAGATCGGCTCCTCCGCCATGCCCTACAAGCGCAACCCCATGCGCTGCGAGCGCATCTGCGCCCTGACCCGCTATGTGATGGCCGACGCGGTCAACCCCGCCGTCACCGCCGCCAGCCAGTGGTTCGAGCGCACCCTGGACGACTCGGCCAACAAGCGCCTCTCCGTGCCCGAGGCCTTCCTGGCGGTGGACGCCATCCTCAACATCTACGCCAATGTGGCCGACGGCCTGGTGGTCCATGAGAAGGTCATCGAAAAGCACGTGCTGGAGGAGCTGCCCTTCATGGCCAGCGAGAACATCCTGATGGACGCCGTCAAGAAGGGGGGCAACCGCCAGGACCTCCACGAGCGCATCCGGGTCCTCAGCCAGAAGGCCGGGGCCAACGTGAAGGATCTGGGCCTGTCCAACAACCTCATCGACCTCATCGCCGCCGACCCGGCCTTTTCCATGCTCAGCCGGGAGGAGCTCACCGCCCACCTGGAGCCGGGCCGCTACATCGGCCGCTGCCCGGAGCAGGTGGAGGAGTTCCTGACGGAAGAGGTGGAGCCGGTGCTGGAGCGCTACCCCCACGCCCTGGAGGGCAAGACCGCGGAATTGAAGGTATAACCCAGGTTTCGGGAAAAACAAGGAGGAAATTGTCATGGAAAAGGCAGTTCGGCGCATCGGCGTGTTTACCAGCGGCGGCGACGCCCCCGGTATGAACGCGGCCATCCGCTCGGTGGTGCGTACCGCCATCCATATGGGTATTGAGTGCATCGGCATCCGCCGGGGCTATCACGGCCTCATCAACGGCGACTTCGTCCCCCTGGACTTCGACAGCGTCAGCGGCCTGTCCCGCCGGGGCGGCACCATGCTCTACTCCGCCCGCAGCGAGGACTTCAAGTCCAAGGTGGGCCAGGAGCGGGCCGCCGCCACCTGCAAGCTGCTGGGGCTGGACGCCCTGGTGGGCATCGGCGGCGACGGCACCTTCCGGGGCCTGCTGGCCCTGGCCGACCAGGGGCTGAGCGTGGTGGGCATCCCCGGCACCATCGACAACGACATCGCCTGCTCTACTTACACCATCGGCTTTGACACCGCCTGCAACACCGCCCTGGAGTCCATCGACAAGCTGCGGGACACCATGCAGTCCCATGAGCGCTGCTCCGTGGTGGAGGTCATGGGCCGCCGGGCCGGCCATGTGGCCCTCAACGTGGGGGTGGCCTGCGGCGCCACCGCCGTGCTGGTGCCCGAGCAGGCCGTCAACTACGAGGAGGACCTGATCGAGCCCATCCGCCGGGCCCGGCTGGCCGGGCGCACCCACTTTATGATTATCGTGGCCGAGGGGGTGGAGGGCGGCGCCTACGAGGTGGCCAAGCACATCCACGAGGCCACCTCCCTGGATACCCGGGTCACCATCCTGGGCCACGTCCAGCGGGGGGGCGCACCCTCCCTCCGGGACCGGGTGGCCGCCACCTACATGGGCTATGAGGCCGTCCGGCTGCTGGCCGAGGGCAAGACAAGCCGGGTGGTGGCCATGGACGGCGAGTCCTATGTGGATTACGACATCCACGAGGCCCTGGCCATGAAGAAGGGGCTGGACAAGCAGACCTACACCGTCATGCGGGCCCTCACCGGCGTGCGGTAAGCCGGAACAACCCATACGGAGAGCGGAGCCCGGCTCCGCTCTCCGCCTTTTTGAAAGGAGGGCCCCAATGATCCTGGCCCTGTGCGTGGACGACAAAAACGGCATGGCCTTCAACGGCCGGCGGCAGAGCATGGACCGGCTGCTGCGGGCCGACCTGCTGGAGACGGCGGGGGAGAAGCCGGTGTGGATGAGCCCCTACACCGCCAGACAGTTCCACCCCGCCCCCGCCAACCTGAGGGCGGCGGAGGACTTTCTGGAACGGGCGGGACCGGGGGAGCTGTGCTTTGCCGAGTTTCCCCCTCTGGCCCAGGTGCTGGGCAGGGCGGAAGGACTTCTCCTTTACAGATGGAACCGGGTCTACCCCGCCGACCGGTATCTGGATTTTGACCCGGCGGCGGCGGGATTCCGCCTGGTCCAGACCTGGGAGTTTCCCGGCTCCTCCCACAAAATGCTGACCAAGGAGGTCTATGCCAAATGAGACGAATTTCTTCCGCCGCGCTGGCCCTCACGCTGCTGTGGGCCTTGCTGCTGAGTGGATGTAAAGTTATTGGACCTGACAGCAATTCCGTCCCCGACCAAAGCGGGGGGATATCCTATAGCCTGTTCGACCTGCCCCCCTACGATGATGCCCCCTATGTGACGGTCAATGACAATGTTCCCTACTTTACAGATGAGGACTACACCGCCAACTCCTTTGAGTCCTACAGCGACCTGGATTCCCTGGGCCGCTGCGGGGTGGCCTACGCCTGTGTGGGCGCAGATCTCATGCCCACGGAGGACCGGGAGAGCATCAGCTCGGTGAAGCCCAGCGGCTGGATCAACGCGGAGTATGACGGGCAGTACCTTTATAACCGCTGCCACCTGATCGGCTTCCAGCTCACCGGGGAGAACGCCAACGAGAAAAACCTCATCACCGGCACCCGGTACATGAACGTGGAGGGAATGCTGCCCTTTGAGAATCTGGTGGCCGACTATGTGAAGGAGACAAACAACCATGTGCTCTACCGGGTGACCCCCATCTTTGAGGGGGACAACCTAGTGGCCTCCGGGGTGCTGATGGAGGGCTACAGCGTGGAGGACAGCGGGGAAGGGGTCACCTTCTGCGTGTACGCCTACAATGTGCAGCCCGGCGTCACCATCGACTACGCCACCGGGGAGAGCGCCCTCAGCGGGGAGGCCCTCCCCCAGACCTCCGGCTCGGAGGAGGAGGAGGAGGGGAGCTATGTGCTCAACACCAGCTCCATGAAGTTCCACCTGCCCAGCTGCTCCGGGGTGGAGAGCATGAGCGCGTCCAACCGCCAGGATTACACCGGTTCCCGGCAGGCCCTCCTCGACCAGGGGTATACCCCCTGCGGCATCTGCAAACCCTGAACAGGGCGGGCGGGGATAGCCCCCGCCCCTGCGACTTTATTTCTTCCCAAGCGAGGTATCCCATGAAAGACATCGTCACATCCTTCGGGGCCTGGATTCAGGCCCTGTGCGACAAGGACCCGGAAAAGGCCCGGAAATGGCTCACCACCGGCTACCGGGCCAAAAACCTGCAATTGAAGCTGTTTCCCGGCAAGCAGACCGCCAAATCCGCCCAGATGGTGGCGGTCCAGACCATGGAGTCCATGATCGCCCCCCTGGCCCACCCGGAGAAGGCGGCCATGGTCAGCCTGTTCCTGCCCTGCGAGCCCCTCCAGGCCCTGGGGCTGGCCCCCTACTCCTGCGAGGGCTTCGGCTGCTTCCTCTCCGGCACCCAGGCGGAGGGGGCCTTCCTCCGCTACGCCGAGAGCGAGGGCCTGCCCGAGACCTTCTGCTCCTACCA
>CALWXZ010000132.1 GCA_944385625.1 uncultured Flavonifractor sp.
GTGGTGGACGGCGACACCGTGACCATGAAGTTCCCCAAGCCCGGCGACGCGCCCGAGCTGAAGACCTTCTGCCGGGGCGACAAGGTGGAGGCCTATGAGATCTGCAACCTCCACGGCTTCTGGAAGGGCGAGGGCTGATTTTCCCCACACCCACACTCTGCGTTTGAAAGGATGATGAAAAAATGGAGCTGAAGGGAAGCAAGACGGAGGCCAATCTCTGGAAAGCCTTTGCGGGCGAGAGCATGGCCCGGAACAAGTACACCTACTTTGCCAGCAAGGCCAAGAAGGAGGGCTACGAGCAGATCGCGGCCATCTTTGAGGAGACCGCCGGCAATGAGAAGGAGCACGCCAAGCTGTGGTTCAAGGAACTGGGCGGCATCGGCGACACCAAAGCCAACCTGAAGGCTGCCGCCGCCGGTGAGAACGAAGAGTGGACCCAGATGTACAAGGAGATGGCCGAGACCGCCCGGGAGGAGGGCTTTGAGAAGCTGGCCTTCCTGTTCGATGGCGTGGGCAAGATCGAGAAGGAGCACGAGGAGCGCTACCTGACCCTCCTGAAGAATCTGGAGGAGGGCGTGGTGTTCAAGCGGGGCGACGAGTATATGTGGAAGTGCCGCAACTGCGGCCACATTCACTTCGGCAAAGAGGCCCCCGAAGTGTGCCCCGTATGCGCCCATCCCCAGGCCTATTTCGAGATCCGGGCCATCAACTATTGATGTGACTCTGCGGGGGCCTCTTTTGGGGCCCCATCGGAGATGGGGCGGCGCTTGCGCCGTACAAGCGTTTTTACAACGAAAAAACCTTGAGCCCGGGTGGATTCACTCCACCCGGGCTTTTATAATCAATGGGGTCCCCGCCCGGCCTGGGCCGGGTGGGGCGGCCCCCGAGGTGTGCCCCGTGTGCGCCCATCCCCAGGCCTATTTCGAGATTCGGGCCGTCAATTACTGAGCGATATCAAAAACAGGCCGCAGAATCATCTGATTCTGCGGCCTGTTTTATCGTTTTCTGTTATATTTGAGGTGTCCGAATCCGGGCCATCATGTACTCATCGGCATACTTGCCGTCCCGGACGGTAGTCATACGCTTGAGCCCTTCCTTTTCAAAGCCCAGCTTCTCGTAGAGGTGGATGGCCCGCTCATTATCGGCAAAGACGGTGAGCTCCACCCGCACCAGCATCAGCCAGTTGTCCGCCAGGTCCAGCAGGGTCTTTAAAAGAGCGGTGCCCACACCCGCGTTCTGATAGTCGGTGTGGACCATTACGCCCACTTCACCCACATGGCGCATCCGGGGGTTGCCGCAGACCTGGAGGCTGGCCGTTCCGATGACGGTGCCGTCCTCCAGCACCGCCACAAAGTGGTGGTCGTTGGGTCCCAAATTGGACAGAAAGGATACGCTGTCCGCGCTGCGGCAGGAGGGAAGTCCCAGGGTGGTCTCAAAGACCCCGGGCATCCGGCGCAGGGCCGCTGTGCCGGCGGCGTCCCCAGGTTCCGTGGGTCGGATGGTATAGTTCATAGCAAGACCTCCCAAAGAAATTTGGATCATATTAGCACATTTGAGCGCAAAAAGCAACCGCCCGGGGCCTCCCGGGCGGTTTGCACTGACGAGGATCAGTAGGCGGCCACCACGCCGCCGTCGTTGGCGTACACCGTGGAGATGCCGCCGGTCTCACTGATGAGGATCTCGGAAAATTTGCACTGCTTCTGGGCCAACGCCTTCAAATGGAAGGCCCGGTCCAGACAGTTGCAGTGGACGATACACAGCCGCCGGCCCACATGGCCGGGGTCGGCCGCCATCAGAGCCGCCATTTTGCTCAGGGCCTGCTTGATGGACAGGGCCTGCCCCTTTTTGCAGATCTCGCCCTGGGGGGTGGAGCCCATCAACAGCTTGATGTGGAGGGTGCTGGTCACCAGGGCCTGGACCCGGGTGAGCCGCCCGTTTTTCCGCAGATTGTCCAGATTCTCCAGCACAAACAGGGTGTTCATCTCCTCAATATACTGGGAGGCCTTGCCCACCACCGTGGTGAAGTCCAGGCCGGCCTCCGCCAGCTCCTGGAGTTTCAGGGCCACCAGCACCTCGCCGGCGGAGGCGGAGCAGGAGTTGAAGATGTGGATGTTGGCCCCGGGGTGGTCCTCCAGCCACAGATTACGAGCCTGGGCCGCCGCGTTGTGGGAACCGGACAGCAGGGCGGACAGGGTGACCACATAGATGTCGTCGGCGCCGCAGTCAAAGGCCTCCATATATTGCAGCGGGGAAGGACAGGCGGACTGGGGGGCGGAGGAACAGTCCCGCATCATTTGCAGCAGGGCCTTCTGATTGAAGGATTCGTCGTCCACCACCACTTCACTTCCCACCCGAATGGTGAGGGGCACCTTGAGAAAGCAGTCCTCCCGCAGCTGGGCGGGGGTCAGGTCACAACAGCTGTCAACAATGATCTTAAAACTCATAACAAAAACCCTCGAATATAATCATGAAGATGATATTTACCATTGCCGCTATTGTATCACCATCCGCATAAAAAGTAAAGGGAGAAAGTGTGAATATTCTGGAACAGATGGCATGGGACGGCAGCCGGGGTCACCGCCAGGTGAACCGGTCGGGGGCGCCCACCAGGATGCGGGCTCCGCAGGGAGGCACCGCCAGCCAGGTGCGGCCGCCGTCGTTGTTGAAGACCTGGTCGGCATTGAGCACATCCTGGAGCACCGGCTCCTGATGGGGGAACTCCAGGTGGACCTCCTGAGGCTCCAGGTTGAGAAGCACATAGACCCGCTGGCTGTCGGTGGAGCGGCGGAACACCAGCTGCTGGTTTTTGATGAGCACGTTCTCGTACTGGCCCACCTGGAGGGCGGGGAAGGCGGAGCGGATCTTGGCCAGGGCGGCCAGGTGGGTACACAGACTCTGGTCCAGCCGCTCCATCTCTTTAAGCTCCAGATGGGGGCGCAGGGGGGCGTCGGAGAACTTGGTGCGCTCCCCCTTGATGGCCCACTCGCTGCCGTAGTAGATGGAGGGCACGCCGGGCATGGTGTAGAGCAGGGTATACAGGTTGTAGATGTGGGCCGGGTCCTTCAGCTTGGAGGCCAGCCGGTCCACGTCGTGGTTGTCGGCGAAGTTGTAGAGGGTGATGTTGCGGTAGATGCCGCCTGGGCCGCACTGACGGTTGAGGGAGTGGGCGATCTCAAAGTAGTTCTTGTCGTTGTGGGAGGACCACAGGCCCTTCCAGCACTCGTAATTGGTGACGCTGTCCAGCATATCCGGGTTGGCCCACCGGGCGTAGTCCCCGTGGATGATCTCGCCCATGAGCCAGAAGTCCGGGTCCTTGCCCTTCACAAAGGCCTTGAGGGTGCGGAAGAAGTCAAAATCCACGCAATCGGCGGCGTCCAGCCGCAGCCCGTCGATGTGGAATTTGTCCATCCACATCCCCACCGCATCCAGCAGGTGGCGCACCACGTCGGGGTTGCGCAGGTTGAGCTTCACCAGCTCGTAATGGCCCTGCCAGGCGGTGTACCAGAAGGGGTCCCCCATGGGGGAGGGGCCGCCGAAGTTCAAATCGTGGAACCAGCCGCAGTAGGGGGAATTCTGGCCGTGCTCCTGCACGTCCCGGAAGGCCCAGAAGCCCCGGCCCACATGGTTGAACACCCCGTCCAGCACCACCCGGATGCCGTTTTCGTGGAGCTGGTCGCACAGGGCGGCGAAGGAGTCGTTGTCCCCCAGGCGGCAATCGATCTGGAAATAGTCGGTGGTGTCGTAGCCGTGCTTCACCGACTGGAACACCGGCCCCAGATAGAGGGCGTTGATCCCCAGCTGCTTCAGATGGGGAATCCAGTCCTTCAGCTGATCCAGCCGGGGAACGGGGGCGCCGCCCGGGTTATATTCCGGCGCGCCGCAGAACCCCAGGGGGTAGATGTGGTAGAAAACGGACTGATTGACCCAATGACTCATGTTTGACTCCTCCAGTCTCAATTAGGATTGTGTTGCCTCTTCCTCCAGTTCCCGCAGCAGCTTCTGGTCCTCCTTGGAGGACAGGTCCAGCTTCTCGTACAGGTCGGGCCGCCGCTGGCGGGTGCGGAGAATGGACTGCTTGCGCCGCCACTGGGCGATCTTCTTGTGGTCGCCGGAGCGGAGGATGGGGGGGACCTTCCGGCCGTGCCACTCCTCCGGCCGGGAATACTGGGGATACTCCAGCATCCCGTTCCAGTGGCTCTCGTTTTCAAAGCACTCGGGGTCGGCCAGCACGCCGGGCACCAGCCGGGCCACCGCGTCGGCCACCACCATGGCGGCCAGCTCCCCGCCGGTGAGCACGAAGTCCCCGATGGAGATCTCCTCGTCCACACACTCCTCGATAAACCGCTGGTCGATGCCCTCATAGTGGCCGCACACCAGGATCAGGTGGTCGTAGTCATCCCGGAGGCGGCGGGCGTCGGACTCGGTAAAGGTCTTGCCGGCTGGGGACATATAGATGGTGTGCCCCGGGCCGTAGGCGTCCACAATGTGCCTCCAGCACTGGTAGAGGGGATCGGCCTGCATCACCGCCCCCCGGCCGCCGCCGTAGGGGTAGTCGTCCACCTGCTTTTGCTTGTTGAGGGTGTAGTCCCGGATCTGGTGGGCTTCGATGCGGATGATGTCCCGCTCCTGGGCCCGACCCAGGATGGATTCGTTCATCATGTCGCCCACGGTCAGATCAAAGAGGGTCATGATATCAATGCTATACATCGGTGCGCATCCCCTCGATGAGGCGGACCTTGATATAGCCGCCCTCCACGTTGGTCTCCGCCAAAAACTCATCCACGGCGGGGATCATATACTCGTGCTGGCCCTTGACCACATAGACCTCGTGGGCGGGAGGGGTGAGCACGTCGGCCACCACGCCCAGCTTCTCGCCGGTGGCGGCGTCGATGACCTCCAGCCCCATCAGGTCGGCGATGAAGTGGCGGCCGTCGGGCAGTTCCACGCCGGTGCGGTCGATGAACACCGTCTTGCCCTTCAGGGCCATGGCGGCGTTTACGTCGTTGACCCCCTCCAGGAAGGCCAGCACATTGTCCTTATGGATGCGGGCGGAGCGGACCTTGACCGGCCTGCCGTCTACATACAGAACATCAAACTGGCAGAGAAAGTCCGGGGAATCGCACCAGGGGACGATCTTGACCTCCCCCTGGATGCCGTGGGTATTGACGATCTGGCCTGCCTCTAGGAATTGATTTTTCATCGGTAATCACCCCGAATATAATATGAACTGACGGATATGAAAAAGCCGACCGACCACGGGGTCGGTCGGCTTTTTCATATCCGGGGGGAGCCCCCCGGAGTTAGTCGACGATCTCGACGGAAACCTTGGTACCCTGGCGCTGGGCCACGGAGCGCATCAGCGTGCGGATCTCCTTGGCGATGCGGCCCTGGCGGCCGATCACCTTGCCCATGTCCTCGGGGGCCACCCGAAGCTCCAGGACGGTCTCGCTCTCACCTGCGTGCTCGGTGACCTCCACCGCGTCGGGGTGGTCCACCAGGTTGCGGGCGATATAGGTGAGCAGTTCCTTCATGCCAGCCGTGCCCTCCTATCAGATGGCGCCAGCTTTTTTCAGCAGAGCCTTGACGGTCTCAGTGGGCTGAGCGCCGGTCTTGATCCAAGCCTGGGCGCGCTCGGCGTCCACCTTGATCTCGGCGGGCTGGGTCAGAGGATTGTAAGTGCCGATCTCCTCGATGAAACGGCCGTCACGGGGATAGCGGGAGTCAGCCACCACGATGCGGTAGAAGGGAGCCTTCTTGGCGCCCATACGGCGCAGTCTGATCTTAACCATTGTATCTTCACCTCCATGTAATTGTAAAGCATATCTATGGAAACGCGGCGTGGCGCGTTTACCAACCTGTCAGAAGGGCAGCCCCGGCAGCTTGCCGAATTTGCCCAGCTTCCCCAGCTTGCCCATGCGCTTCATCTGCTTGCCGGAGAACTGCTTGCTCATCTGCTGCATCATGTCAAACTGCTTGAGCAGACGGTTGATGTCCACCACCTGGGTGCCGGAGCCGGCGGCGATGCGCTTTTTCCGGCTGTTGTTCAGCAGGGAGGGGTCCTCCCGCTCGGCAGG
>CALWXZ010000133.1 GCA_944385625.1 uncultured Flavonifractor sp.
TACACCATCCACCGGCTGCTGGAGACCCAGTACGACCCCCGCTCCGGCAAGCTGATCTTTGCCCACGACGAGAGCGACCCCCTGAAGGCGGACGCCGTCATCGTGGATGAGACCTCCATGGTGGATATTGTGCTCATGCAGGGGCTCCTCTCCGCCCTGCGGGACGACTGCCGGCTGATTTTGGTGGGGGACCCGGACCAGCTGCCCAGCGTGGGCCCCGGCAACCTGTTTTCCGATCTCATCCGCAGCGGGGCCATCCCCATGGTGCGGCTCACCGAAATTTTCCGGCAGGCCGCCGAGAGCGCCATCGTCCGCAACGCCCACGGGGTCAACCGGGGAGAGCTGCCTGACCTGAGGGACAAGGACCACGACTTCTTTTTCCTCCGGCGGAAGGACCCGGCCCGGGCCGCCCAGACCATTGTTGAGCTGGTCCAGACCCGGCTGCCCAACAACATGGGCATCCCCGCCGACCAGATCCAGGTGCTCTCTCCCACCCGCAAGCGGATCACCGGCACCGCCTCCCTCAACCGGGCCATTCAGGAGGCGGTAAATCCCCCGGCGTCCGACAAGCCGGAGAAGCGGTTTGGGGAATATGTGTTCCGCCAGGGGGACCGGGTCATGCAGGTGCGCAACAACTACGACGTTCTGTGGCACGACGGGGCGGACAGCGGCATGGGCATCTTCAACGGGGACATCGGTACCGTCACCCGGGTGGACAACCGGGAGGGCACCCTCACCGTGGACTTTGAGGGCAGACAAGTGGAGTATACCCAGGATATGCTGGTGGAGCTGGAGCCGGCCTACGCCATCACGGTCCACAAGGCCCAGGGCAGCGAGTACCGGGCGGTGATCCTGGCGGTGAGCGAGGGGGCCCCCATGCTGCTCACCCGGGGGGTGCTGTACACCGCCATCACCCGGGCCCGGGAGCTGCTCATCCTGGTGGGGGATGAGGAGGTTGTGGCCACCATGACCGCCAACGACCGCCAGCAGAGAAGGTATTCCGGCCTGCGGTGGCGGCTGGTGCAGATGAGAGAATAGGCCCCGGCATATTTGGGCGGGCGACCATACATAAAGGTCGCCCCTACATCATTGTCACAAGCCCCGCTGAATAAAAAGGTCCTCTTCCCGGTGGGGAAGAGGACCTTTGCACGTATTATCTTATCATCTATTATCTTACTTGGTGCCGAAGATGCGGTCGCCGGCGTCGCCCAGGCCGGGCACAATGTAGCCGTGGTCGTTGAGCTTCTCGTCCAGGGCGGCGCAGTAGATGTCCACGTCGGGGTGATCGTGATGGACACGCTCGATGCCCTCGGGGGCGGCGATGATGTTCATCAGCTTGATGTGCTTGACCTCGTAGTTCTTGATGAACTGGATGGCGGCGGAGGCGGAGCCGCCGGTGGCCAGCATGGGGTCCAGGATAATGACGTCCCGGTCGGCGATGTCGTTGGGCATCTTGCAGTAGTACTCCACCGGCTCCAGGGTGTCGGGGTCCCGATACAGGCCGATGTGGCCCACCTTGGCGGAGGGGATCAGGGTCAGGATACCGTCCACCATGCCCAGACCGGCCCGCAGAACGGGGACGATGGCCAGCTTCTTGCCGGCGATGGTCTTGAATTTGCCGGTGGTGATGGGGGTCTTGATCTCCACCTCCTCCATGGGCAGATCGCGGGTGGCCTCGTAGCACATGAGGGTGGCGATCTCGGAGACCACCTGGCGGAAGTCCTTGACGCCGGTGTTCTCATCCCGAAGGATGGACAGCTTATGCTGCAGGAGCGGGTGATCCAGAATGTGTACTTTTTCCATATCCATGGCGCTATTCCCCTTTGTCGTGTTCTTTTGCCAGCCGCTCCCGCTCGGCCTGGGAGAGCCGGTGATAGTTGGGTACCAGACCCGCCGCGTCGGTCAGCAGGCCCTGCCGAGCCAGTTCCAGACCGCACCGGGCCACGCCCCACGCGCTCTGAAATTGCAGGTGGGGGGGCGCCAGGCGGACGTCCAGCCCCAGCTCTTTGAGGGTAGTATAGCATAAAACCGCGCCGTCTCCAACCAGTAATTGCGTTTTTCCGCTGATTTTTAATTCCTCCCCCAGCTCCTCCAGGGAGATGGCCCGGTCGGGGCACAGCCGCGTCAGCTTCTCCTCGTCGCTGGCAAAGCGGGCGTTATATACCTGGTGCCGCCGGGCGTCCATGACGGCGCAAATCTCCAGCCCGGTGTGGGCCAGGTTCCAGGCCATGGACGCCAGGGTGGAGCAGGCCGCGCAGGGCTTGTTACCCGGCCAGGCCAGCCCCTTGGCGGCGGCCACGCCGATGCGCAGGCCGGTGAAGGAGCCGGGCCCCGCCGCCACGGCGATGAGGTCCACCTCCTCCAGAGAAACGCCGCAGCCGGAGAGCAGGGAAGTGGTCATGGGCATCAGAGTGACCGAGTGGGTCAGTCCGTTGTTCTGGTAGGACTGGGCGATGAGCTTCTCATCCTCGCACAGGGCCGCGGAGCAGGCCACGGCGGAGGATTCCAGGGCCAGTATCTTCATGGTTGGGGACCTCCCGTAATGGTAATGACGCGCTGGTCGTCGTGGACTCCCCGGCGGATGTCCACATGGATGGTGCCATCCTCCAGGGCGTCGGCAATGTTTTCGCTCCACTCCACGGCGCACACCCCGCCCCGGGCCAGGTAGTCCTCCCAGCCGATGTCGAAGAGCTCCTCCGACGAGCCCAGCCGGTACATATCAAAGTGGAACAGGGGCAGCCGCCCCCCCTCGTACTCGTTGACAATGGTGAAGGTGGGGCTGGTGATCCGCTCCTCAACCCCCAGGCCCCGGGCCAGGCCCCGGGTGAAGGCGGTCTTGCCCGCCCCCAGATCGCCGGTGAAGGCGACCACGCTCCCCGGCTCCAGCCGGGCGGCCAGGGCGGCCCCCGCCGCCTCGGTCTCGGCAGGGGAGTTGGTGATAATTTCCATACAACACCTCTTCAAATTTGTGAAGATTCTGACAAGATTATAACACACCTGTTTACCAAACGCAAAAAAGATGGTAAACTAATTTGACGCCCGTCCCGGCTCTGGGGCGGAAATGAAAGGGAGGCGAGGCGGTGTCCTGGCTGAGAGATTCCATCCGGTCCTTCTGGCAGCAGGGGGACCGGCTGCTGCTGACCCTGTGCCTGCTGGCCAGCGGGTACGGTCTGGTGCTCATTTTCAGCGCCACCCGTTATCTGGGTGAAGCGGACGCGCTGCGCTGCATGATTGTGCAGACGGTGGCCATCCTGATGGGTGTGGTGGTGTTCATGCTCATGTCCTCGGTGGACATCGAGCTGTTTGTGGATAAATCCTGGAAGTGGCTGCTGCTCTTCAACGTGGTCATCAACGCCCTGGTGCGTACCCCACTGGGCATCACGGTCAACGGCAACCGCAGCTGGATTCACTTCCCCGGCTTCCCGGTCAACCTCCAGCCCGCCGAGATCGCCAAGCTCACCTTCGTGCTGCTGCTGGCCTGGCAGATGAGCCGCCTGCGGGAGCGGGACATCAGCAGGCCCTCCTCGGTGTTCCAGATCGCCGGCCACACCCTGTTCATGTTCGGCGTGGTGGCGGTGACCTCCGGCGACTTCGGCATGGGACTGACCTATCTGGCCATCTTCGTCATCATGGCCTGGTCCGCCGGGGTGAAGAAGCGCTGGTTTTTGCTGGCGCTGGTGGTGTGTGTGGTGGCGGTGGTCCTCATCTGGCCCCACATCAAGGATATGTACTACATGAAGCGCTTTACCGTGGTCATCGACCACATTCTGGGCAATCAGGATACCCTCTACGAACAGACCCTGGGGAAGGGCTGGCAGCAGAGCCGCAGCGTCATGGCCATCGGCAGCGGCGGCCTCACCGGCATGGGCTACCTCCAGGGCCTCCAGACCCAGAGCAGCGGCGAGGAGAACCTGCCCGCCCGGGAGACCGACGAGATCTTCGCCGTGTGCGGGGAGGAGTTCGGCATGATCGGCTGCCTGCTGCTGCTGGCGGTGCTGGCGGCCATCATCCTGCGGTGTATCTGGGTGGCCCGCCGGGCCTGCTCCCCCAAAAGCGCCTTCATCGCCATGGGCTACGCCGGAATGCTGCTGGCTCAGGTGGCGGTCAACGTGGGGATGTGCCTCTATATCTTCCCGGTGGTGGGGCTCACCCTGCCCTTTATCAGCTACGGCGGCTCCTCCATTATCACCATGTACGCCGCCATGGGCGTGGTGTCCAGCATCAAAATGCGCTCTCTGCCCAGCTGGCTGCGGGATCGCAGCAGGCTGTAATGGATAGAGCCCGCCCAACTGGGCAGGCTATGACGGGAAACAAGAAAGGACGGTTCGCAGCACATGAAGGTCACAAGGATACAATTACAGCCAGGGGTCTGGCTGACGGCGGTACAGACCAAGAAATTCAAGTCCAGCGTATTGGGGGCCCAGTTTCTCACCCCCCTGACGGCGGAACAGGCCTCCCTCAACGCTCTGGTGCCCATGGTGCTCCGCCGGGGCACCGCCCGCCACCCCGATCTGGAGTCCCTCTCCGCCGCTCTGGACGAGCTGTACGGCGGCTCCCTGGAGCCCATGGTGCGCAAAAAGGGGGAAAGTCAGTGCGTGGGCTTTGTGGGCAGCTTTCTGGATGACGCCTACACCTTAAATAAGGAGCCGGTGCTGGAGCCGGCGGCCGCTCTGCTGGCCGAGCTCATCGCCGACCCCTATACCCACGAGGGGGCCTTCTGCCCCGACTACACCGGCCAGGAGAAGGCCAACCTGGCCGACCGCATCAGGGCCCAGGTCAACGACAAGCGGCAGTACGCCCAGATCCGTGTGGTGGCCGAGATGTGCGCCGGGGAGCCCTTCGGAGTGGACAAGCTGGGCAGCCTGGAGGCGGTGGAGTCCATCACCCCCCAGCGTCTGTGGGCGGGCTATCAGGCCCTGCTGAACACCGCCCGGGTGGAACTCTACTACTGCGGCTCGGCGGACGCACAGCGGGTGCAGGGGGCCTTCGGACCTCTGCTGGCCGCTCTGCCGGGAGGGGAGCGGGTCGAGCTGGTCCGCCCCGCCAAGGCAAAGGCCCCCAAAAAGCCCCGCCGGGTAGAGGAGGCCCTGGACGTGACCCAGGGCAAGCTGGCCATGGGCTTTCGCACCAACTGCGATGCCTGGGATGAGAACTACCCCGCCCTCACCCTGGTCAACGCCATCTACGGCGGCACCACCACCTCCAAGCTGTTCATGAATGTGCGGGAGAAGCTGAGCCTGTGCTACTATGCCAGCTCGGGGCTGATGAACTACAAGGACGTAATGTTGGTCTCCTCCGGGGTGGAGTTTGACAAGGTGGGTCAGGCCGAGGCCGAGATCCTCTCCCAGCTCTATAAGTGCCAGAGCGGGGACTTCACCGACGACGAGCTGGAGTGGGCCCGCCGCTCGGTGGTGAGCACGCTGCGCACCACCCTGGATACCCAGGCCCGGCTGGAGGACTACTGGCTGAGCCAGTCGGCCGCCGGTCTCACCGACGGCCCCGACGACATGGCCCGGCGGGTGGAGGCGGTCACCCGGGCCCAGGTGGTGGAGGCCGCCCAGGACCTGACTCTGGACACGGTATATTTCCTGAAAGGCAGGGAGTGATTCTATGGTAAGCAAGCAGTACCCCCGGCTGGGGGAGACGGTATTTCATGAGATTCTGCCCAACGGGCTCCACATCTATGTGGACCGCCGCCGGGATTTTCAAAAGAGCTACGCCTTCTTTGCCACCAACTACGGCGGCATGGATATGCGCTTTTTCCAGGACGGCCGGTGGAAGGACACCCCGGCGGGGGTGGCCCATTTCCTGGAGCACAAGATGTTCGACACCAAGGAGGGCAATGCCCTCCAGGATCTGGCCGCCAACGGGGCCTCCCCCAACGCCTTCACCAGTTCCGCCATCACCGGCTACTACTTTGAGAGCACCGAGAAGTTCTTCGACAACCTGAAGATCCTGCTCTCCTTTGTGTCCGTGCCTTACTTTACCCAGGAGAGCGTGGACAAGGAGCAGGGCATCATCGGTCAGGAGATCCGCATGGTGGAGGACGACCC
>CALWXZ010000134.1 GCA_944385625.1 uncultured Flavonifractor sp.
GTCCTTCTCCAGCATCCGCTCCAGCACCTCCACGTCGGCGGTGATGTCCATGGTGTCCACCTCAAAGAGGCGGTCCAGCTGCTTCTCGAAGCCGTCCACCACCTTGTCCATCATGCCCTCGATACGGGCCTTGGCGGTGCGGATGTTCTCCCCCTCCACTCCCTGGTCCTCCATGCGGGCGTAGGCCTTGAGGATTTTCAGCGTAGTGGGCAGGTAATAGTTGAGGAAGGAGCGCAGCTGCCCCTCCTTGCTGGGATTTTGCTTCACATAGCCGTAGATTTTGCTGGTGATCTCCCCGATGCGGTCGATCTTGCGGCTCATCTCGGGGTCATCGATGTCGTCGTTGAGGCGGCGGATCTCCCGGAGCACCGCGTCGTCATCCCGGATATCCAGGGGCTCCTCCTCATCGGGCCGGGCCTGCTCCGTCTGTTCCGGCTCCGGCTCGTCCTTCAGGCCCTCGTCGCTGAGGATGAGCTGATAGGAGGACATATCCAGGTAGCCGGCGGGCAGGATGCCCCTGTCCAGCATCTCCTGCAAATCTCCGCAGGCCTTCCGCACCGTCACCGGCATGGCGTGGGCCAGCTGAACCACCGACACGCTCTCCCGCCGGCCGATGAGGGCCAGATACTTCCGAAACCGCCGGATCTTGCGGGTATTGAGGCTGCCCGCCAGCATCAGGGCAAGCCCGCCGGCACACAGACCGATCACCGGCGACATAACCGCCAGGGACACAGGAAAATTCCACAGGCTGCTCACCACCGGCAGGCCCGCCGCCGTGGCAATACCGAAGATGGCCGCTATGACGGCGCCGGCCACGGTCATAATCTTACCCTTCGTCAGGCTGAGGGGTCCGGCGCCCCGTCCGGGGGGCGGGGTGTGGAAGCCTCCGGTACCGGGGCTGGGCCCCAGATAGGGGAACTGGGGCCTGCGCCACAAGCCGTTCAGCTTGCGGAACAGCAGGAACAGCCCCACGAACCACAGGGGGCTGACCAGCAGAATCAGCGTCACGATCCAGGACCCCAGATCGCCGTTCCCATCTGGCCGTTGCGCTCGGCCATATGACATAGATACCGCTCCTTTTTCAGTCAAAACTCAAAGAAAAACTGTCATTCCATCACAAAAGTGTCAAAGTTTCGCTGGATATGATACGCCGGACAGGCCATGCTGTAAATGGGCCACGGCTCCCGGGTCCGGATGGATATAATCATACACTCAATCCGCTTTTCTGTAAAGCGATTTCCGCCGCCGGCCCGTGTAACCAATCTGTAATTGCTTTTCTCATAGGAAACAACTATAATATGGGTTACTGAATCAAATTTGATGCAGTCTGGCGGCCGGATCTGTTTTTCCGCCCGTTATTCTGTCTGATTCTCTGCCCGGACCTTTTTGCCGGGCGATTTTATGACGAGTTGGAGTGATTCGATATGGCACAAGCAGCGGGCAAGCGAACCGCTCAGGCGAAAAAGCCCATGGGCGGTAAAATTGCCCTGATCGCGGCGCTGATTGTGGTAGCCGCTTTGATCGCCGGCTACCTGATCCTGTGTGCCGTGGCCGGCAGCGGCACCTTCCTGCCCAACACCACCATTGCAGGGATCGACCTGGGCGGCCAGACCCAGGAGCAGGCCGTGGACACTCTGAAGGCCCAGCTGCCTGAGCGTTTGGGCCAGCTCTCCGTGCCCTTTGTGTGTGAGGGGCAGGACTTCTCCATTCAGGGCAGCGAGGCCACCGTGGACGATCAGGCGGTGGAAACCGCCGTTCAGGAGGCCCTGGGCCAGCAGTCGGGCAGCTTTTTCACCCGCGGGGCCCAGTACTTGGGGGCTATGACCGGCGGGGCTCAGTACTCCGTCCCCGTGACGCTGAAGGGCACCCCCTCCGTCCTGGACCAGGTGGTGGAGGAATTTGCCGACCCCGAGGCCCAGACCACCTGGGAGGTGTCGGGCGACCAGCTGGTGTTCCACAAGGGGGTCACCGGTCGCACCATCGACGTGACCGCCCTCACCGACGCGGCCGAGGAGCGCTTCACCCAGCTGCTCAACGACAGCAGTGCCGAAAATCCCCCTCTGGAGACCCAGGTCACCACCGCGCCCCCTTTGGACCCTGACTTTGACGCCATCCACGATGAGGTTACTGTGGAAGCCGCCGACGCCTACTTAGACAAGAGCACCAAGCAGATCGTGCCCTCTGTCACCGGCGTCAGCCTGGACACCGCCGCCGCCAAGTCCGCTCTGGACAGCGCCGCGGAGGGCTCCGACGTCTCCGTGCCCCTGACCATGACCGAGCCGGAGATGACCACCGCCGACCTGGAGGCCAACCTCTTCAAGGACGTGCTGGGCCAGTCCTCCACCCGGACTGCCGGCGGCTCTTCCCGCTGGCACAATGTCTCTCTGGCCTGTCAGCGGGTCAACGGCACCATCCTGCTGCCCGGCGAGACCTTCTCCTACAACGCCGTGTGCGGCCCCTATTCCCAGGCCGGCGGCTATCAGAAGGCCGGCGCCTATGTCAGCGGCACCACCAAGGACACCTGGGCCGGCGGTATCTGTCAGCTGTCCTCCACCCTCTACTGGACTACGCTGAAGGCCAACCTGGAGACGGTGGAGCGTCACCGCCACCAGTTTGACGTGGGCTATCTGCCCTCCGGCATGGACGCTACCGTCTACAGCAATTCCCTGGATTTCAAGTTCAAAAACGACACGGGCTATCCCCTCAAGATCGTGGCCTCCCTGACCACCAACAGCAACGGCACCCGCTACTGCAACGTAACCATCTACGGCACCAACACCACCGGCATTTACGGCGATCCCTATTCGGTGGTGCTGAGTACCATCTCCCCCCAGACCAAATATGAGCCCAATGCCTCCATCCCCCAGGGCACCAAGCCTCAGAGAGACCCGGAGCGCACCGCCTACACCGGCAAAAAGGTGGCGGTGTACCAGCGTCTGCGGGATGCCAACGGCAATGTCATCAGTGAGACCCTGATCCACACCGATACCTTCTCTCATCGGGACGCCTATTACTTCTACAACCCTGCCGACGCGGCCCGCTGGGGCATCGATCCCTCCACCGGTCTGAAAACCCTGACCCCGGTGGAGCCCACGCCCACCCCCACACCCACACCGGCGGCCACGCCCACTCCGGTGAACACGCCCACACCCACACCAGCGGCCACACCTACACCGGCGGCCACACCCAGCGCTGCGCCGTCGGCCACACCTGCGCCGGCCGCCACGCCCACCACCGGTCCCGGTATGCTGCCGGAGGACAGCGTACCGCCCGCATTGGAGGTTACTCAGTCCCCCGCAGCCTGACCCCAACATTTTGCAAGGCCCCCCGCCCGGCGGGGGGCCTTGCTTGCCCAAATACCCAGATGGAAAGGAACCGCTATGTTTCAAGGATTTTCCGGCGCCACCGTGGACTTCATGTGGGGCATCCGCTTCAACAATGAGAAGTCCTGGTTCGAGGCCCACAAAGAGGAGTACCTCATCCACTTCCAGCGTCCCATGAAGGAGCTGGCCCATGAGGTATACGACCGTTTTCTGGACAAGCACCCCGACCTGGATTTGGTGAGCAAGGTCTCCCGCATCTACCGGGACGCCCGCCGCCTCTTCGGCCGGGGCCCCTACAAAGATCATCTGTGGCTCAGTCTGGTGCGGCCCCATGTGGAGCCCGGCTCCGAGCCGGTGTTCTGGTTTGAGCTGGAGCCGGAGGGCTGGTCCTGCGGCATGGGCTTCTGGATGGCCCCCCCGCTTACCATGGCCAAGTTTCGGGCCCGGATGGACAAGGACCCCAAGCCCATGGAGCGGCTGGCCCGCCGGCTGAATCAGCAGGATCGCTTTATCCTGGAGGGGGAGGACTACAAGCGGGCCAAGACCGCCCCCTCCCTCCTGTTGGCCCCCTGGTACAATAAGAAGAGCTTCTCCCTCTCCCACAGCGCCCCCCACCAGGACCTGCTGTGGAGCCACGATCTGGCCGACGTTCTGGTGGACAACTTTGAGTTTCTGCTGCCCTACTATCAGTATGTGCTCTCCCTCAGCGGTGATCCCGATCCCCGGCAGGCCTGAATTGGCACTTTTTGTGTGAAACAGATCCGTTTTTACCGCACATACTAAGCCGGACAAAGGCAATTCGGGGGTGCGCGGCATGAGGCGGTATCAAAAGCGGGGGATCATCGCTGTATTGGCGGGGCTGTTGGCGGGTTTGACCCTCCTGATATGCGTCCGCCGGACCGCGTTGCCAGTGGACGCCTCCGCCCACCTCTCCCAGCAAAAGCTCATCGCCCTCACCTTTGACGATGGCCCCCGCCGCTCCACCACCACCCGCCTGCTGGACGGCCTGGCGGAGCGGGGGGTAAAGGCCACTTTCTTTCTCATCGGCAAACAGCTGGCCGACCATGAGGACGTGGTGCGCAGGATGGACCGGGAGGGCCACCAGATCGGCATCCACACCTTCGACCATGTGCAGCTTACCGATCTGAACCAGGCCGATTTTGACGCCCAGGTGGTTACCACCCGCACCCTGTTGAAGGATATTTTGGGTCACAACGACTTTCTGCTCCGTCCTCCCTATGGAAAATGGGACGAGGGCGTGAAGAAGCGGGCGGGCTGCCCCATTATCCTGTGGTCCATCGACCCGGAGGACTGGAACGACAAGAACACCGACCGGGTGGTCAACATGGTGGTAAACCAGGCCCGGGACGGCGGCATCATCCTGCTCCACGATATTTATCCCCAGTCGGTGGATGCGGCGCTGGCCATCGTGGACAAGCTCCATGCCCAAGGCTACTATTTCTGTACCATTGACCAGCTCTTTGCGGCCCGGGGTATCTCCCTGAACCCGGGAGAGGTGTATTGGAATGCCTACCCCTAAATAAAAAGGACCTGCCCCGGCAGGTCCTTTTTCAGCGTTTAAGCAAATTTTTCAATATAGCCCATCACAAAGATAAGGAGCACAATTATGGGCACCGCCACGGTAAAATACATCCGCAGCTTGGCGGGGAACCGCGCGCCCTTGCCCTGGTCGGCCTCTGCCAGAAAGCCGTCAAATCCCCAGGCGATCTTCTTGGACAGGCAGCAGAAGAGCAGGTAGATCACCGAGCCGATGGGCAGCAGATTGTTGCTCACCAGGAAGTCCTCAAAGCTCATGACGTCCATACCCAGGAGCTTGATGCCGCTCCAGATGTTGTTGCCCAGCAGGCAGGGCAGGCTGAGCAGGAAGATGAGCACCAGGTTGATGGCCACCGCCCTTCCCCGAGACACCCCCCACTTGTCCATCCAGCAGGCCAGGATATTCTCAAACACCGCGATGATGGTGGACAGGGCGGCAAAGAACAGGAACACGAAGAAGAGGGCGCCCCACAGCCGGCCGCCGGGCATGGCGTTGAACACGTTGGGCAGGGTGATGAAAATCAGGTCGGACCCGGAATCGGGATTGACGCCAAAGGCGAAGGCGGAGGGGAAGATGATAAGGCCGGACACAAAGGCCACGCAGGTGTCCAGCACCCCCACGCTGATGGTCTCCCCAAACAGCCGCCGGTCCTTGCCGATGTAGCTGCCGAAGATGGCCATGGCTCCGATACCCAGGCTGAGGGTGAAAAAGGCCTGGCCCATGGCGGCGTAGATGGCCTGTCCCAGCCGGAAGCCGCCGTTGGCGTCGTACATCAGGTTGTTGAAGTTGGGCACCAGGTAGAACTCCAGGCCCCTGACCGCACCGGGCAGGGTAATGGCCCGGACGGCCAAAATCACCAGCAGACAGAGCAGGCAGAGCATCATGAACTTGTTGGCCTTCTCCACTCCGTTGCGCAGGCCCCGGCTGCAAATCATCATGCCCAGAATCACCACAATGGCCATAAAGAGCAGCTGTAAGCCTGGCTGGGCCACCATAGTGTCAAAGGATTGCTCCACGCCAGCCCGGTCCAGGCCCTCAAACTGACCGGCGGCGATCTTGAAGAAGTACATCAGCAGCCAGCCGGCGATGGTGGTATAGAACATCATCAGCAGGTAGTTGCCCGCCATACCGAACCAGCCGTACCAGTGCCACTTGGTGCCCTT
>CALWXZ010000135.1 GCA_944385625.1 uncultured Flavonifractor sp.
TGGGCGCCCTGGTGGAGGATGAGCTTGGCCTCCTGTCCGGCGGACTGGAAGGCGTCGTACATCAGCTCAAACTGCTTGGGGCGCACGTTGAAGTCGTTGAGGCCGTGGATGATGAGGGCCGAGCAGTTCAGATTCTCCGCCCCGTTGGTGTAGTTGCGCTCGTCCCAGAAGAAGTTGTAGTCGCCGGAGAGGGCGTCCTGGGCCTCAATCATGCCGCTGAGGTAGCGCTCATAGTCCTGCTGGATGGTGGAGTAGTCCGCCGCTTCCAGCTGCCGGGACATACAGTAGTCGGCCAGGATGTTGCAGTCGTCGCCGGGATAGTACAGGCCCCCCGCCGCCGTGCCCTGGGAGCGGTAGTAGTCGTACCAGCTGGCGATGCCCGCCCGGGGCACAATGGTCTTGAGCCCCTCCACGCCGGTGGAGGCCACGGCAAAAGCGGTGGAGCCGGCATAGGACTGGCCGCTCATGGCCACGCTGCCGTTGGACCAGTCGGCCTTCACCTCCACGCCGGAGGTCTTGTCGGTAAAGGCCTTCACGCTCTCATCCCCGGCCAGCCACTTCACCACCGCGGCAAAGGCGGCGGTCTCGTCGGCGCTGGCGCAGGTCTCAAAGCCGTCGGAGCCCAGGGTGCCGGGGCCCGCGCAGGACACATAGGCGTAGCCCCGCACCAGCCAGTAGTCGTAGGAATCCACGTTCTCGGTGCTCGCCCACACGTCGCCGCCGTCCCCGGCCGTGCCGGTGCCGGTGACGGTCTGGGTGGCCGGCTGGGCCGGAGCGGCCCGGTTCGCCGTCCAGTCCCAGTCGGCCTTGGTGGTGGTGGTGGACTGCCCGGCCTGGGTGAGCTGGGCGTTTACAATGTGGGCGTTCCAGCTGTCCAGGTCGTAGGCGTCGGTGCAGCCGGCGGAGTAGGGCCGGGCCTCAAAGATGGCGGCCGCCTTCATGCCCTCATTGGTGGCGGCGGGCCGCTGGATGAGCACCTGCACCAGGTCGGCCTTGCCGTCGCTGTCGGTGTCCACCGGGGTCTGGACATACACCACCTCCCGGATCACGGTGTCATAGGGGAAGATGGGCTGGGCCTCGCCGTTGACGAACAGGGGGGCGGGGGTGTCGGCCTGGATGACCGCCTTGTAGCTGGCCGCCAGCTGGGCCATGGCCGCCAGTCCCTCCGGCGTGAGCGTCTCGCCGCAGGCCAGGTTCAGGCTCTGGGCCAGGGCGGTGTAGTCGTTGGGCCAGGCGCCGATCTGTCCGTCGGTCAGCCCCGCCCACCGCAGCAAAACGGCGGCCGCCTCCAGGGGGGTGGCCGTCTGCTGGGGCTGGAAGCGCCCGCCGCCGGTGCCCTTCATCAGGCCCTTGTCCGCCAGCAGGTTGGCCGCGCCCTCATAGGGGGCGTTCTCCGCCACGTCCCCATAGGCGCTGGGCCGGGAGGCGTAACCGTCCACCTCCTGGGCGTAGCCGCACAGCTCCACCAGCTGCCGGGCCAGCTCGCCCCGGGTCATTCCGCCCTCCGCGCCCAGCGCGGGGGTGGCCAAAGCGGCGCACAGCGCCCCGGTCAGCAGACCGGAAAGTAACTTTTTCAATGTAATCCCTCCTCACACAGCACTGTGTATACGCCCTATTATAGCAAGCCCGGAGGGAAGGTCAACCTGTAGTCAGACAAAAAATGATTATTTATGCACTTTTTCAACTATTTTTCTTGCGAAATATCTATGAATTCCAGATATCTGAATCTATTTCCAGCGCCCCGCCGCCTTTTGCCGGTCTACACGGTGTCCTTGGCTGCGGCCTTTGTCCTCATTTTCTCCAGGTACATCCTCTGGTCCGCCACAGAAAGCAATTCATCCAGCGCCCCGGCATCGGCCGGAAATGCGGCGGCGCCGCAGCTGTAGCCCAGGAAGGGGATCTCCGCATCGGGAAAGCGAATGGGGCGGCTGTGGATTTTCTCCAGCAGGGCGTCGGCACGGGATTCCCCCGTGTGCAGAAACACAAATTCATCCCCCGCAATGCGGTAGAGCTCGCCCTGGGCAGAAAACTGCCGGGTGAACTCCCTGGCAAAAGACTTGAGGTACCAATCCCCTGCGGCGTGGCCGTAGGTGTCGTTGACGGATTTGAATTTATCCAGGTCCACAAATACGATGGAAAACGGCTGTTCGCCCTCCATCAGCAGCTCCGCCTGTTCAAAAAAGGCCCTGCGGTTGTTCAGGCCGGTCAGCGCGTCGGTCAGCGACTGCTGCCGGGTCTGGAACGCATCCCGCCGCACCCTGGCAAGGTCGTAAAGGGCCTGGTACATCAGCCCGGTGTTCACCGCCAGCGCGCAGACCAGGGCCAGCTTTGCCGGCAGAACATCCTCCTTCAGCAGCACCCAGTTGACGCAAAAGATTACCGCGCAGGTGGAGACGCTGAGGCGGAAAAACAGATTACTCCGGTTGGGCTCGGCATGGGCCACGACATAGAGCAGCTTTTCGTGCAGCTGGCGCAAAAACGGGCGCAGGGTCAGAAGATACGCCGCCGTCTGGACGGCCAGCGCCACCGCCGCCTGTTGAGGCTCCGGAAGGAACCGACCCAGGCTTCTGGAGAAGAGAAAGACCAGCATGGTGTACGCCCAGGCCATACACATGACCGACACCGTAATTTTGACGCTGCACCGGTACAGAATGACTATCGGTATCAGATAGAGAAAGCCAAAAGCCAAGAAAAGGCCCTGGCCGTATTCCGGCAATGACGAAATGGTCACGGTACACACGCCCAAGATCAGCAGTGTGAACGCAGCCATCACAGGCACCACGATTACGGGAGAGGCCTTGCGTTCAAGGCAGATGTGGCTGATATACAGATTGATGCAAAGCATCTCCACGATCATCAAAACAGCCATATATTTCATGGAGATCCTCCCTACCATACAACAGTTTGCGTGTGACCCGGCGCAGAAAGAACGCGCCCGGCAGGCGGTTGTTACGAAATATCCGCCAATTCCAGATATTTGTATCCATTCTCGGCAATATGGTCCTTCCGGCCCTGGAGGTTGTCCCCCAGCAGCAGGTCAAAGACCCGGGCGGTGTTCTCCACATCCTCGGGCATGACCTTGATGAGCCGGCGGGTCTCCGGGTTCATGGTGGTGAGCCACATCATGTCCGGCTCGTTCTCGCCCAGGCCCTTGGAGCGGTTGATGGAGCACTTCTTGCCCGAAAGCGCACCGTTCACAATCTCGTTCTTCTCGGCGTCGGAGTAGGCGAACCAGGTCTTCTCCTTATAGTTGATCTCGTACAGGGGGGACTCGGCAATATACACATACCCCCGCTGGATGAGGGTGGGAGTGAGGCGGTAGAGCATGGTGAGAATCAGGGTGCGGATCTGGAAGCCGTCCACGTCGGCATCGGTGCAGATAACGATCTTGTTCCACCGCAGATTCATGAGATCGAAGGCGGCCAGGTCCTTGGCGTGCTTGTCGTGGACCTCCACCCCGCAGCCCAGCACCTTCAGAAGGTCGGTGATGATCTCGCTTTTAAAGATCTTGGCGTAGTCGGCCTTTAAGCAGTTCAAAATCTTGCCCCGGACGGGCATGATGCCCTGAAACTCCGCGTCCCGGCTCAGCTTGACGCTGCCCAGGGCCGAGTCGCCCTCCACGATATACAGCTCCCGGCGGGTGGTGTCCTTCGTCCGGCAGTCCACAAACTTCTGCACCCGGTTGGAGATGTCCACCGTACCCGACAGCTTCTTCTTGATGTTCAGCCGGGTGCGCTCGGCATTCTCCCGGGAGCGCTTGTTGATGAGCACCTGCTCGCCGATCTTGGCGGCGTCAAAGGGGTTCTCGATAAAGTAGACCTCCAGCTGGGAGCGCAAAAACTCGGTCATGGCCTCCTGGACAAACTTGTTGGTGATGGCCTTTTTGGTCTGGTTCTCATAGGAGGTCTGGGTGGAGAAGTTGTTGCTCACCAGCACCAGGCAGTCCTCCACGTCGGCCCAGGTCAGCTTGCTCTCGTTCTTCTGGTACTTGCCCTGGGACTTGAGCCAGGCGTCGATGCCGTTTACAAAGGCCGACTTCACCGCCTTCTCCGGGGCACCGCCGTGCTCCAGCCAGGAGGAGTTGTGGTAGTGCTCGATGACCTGCACCGTGTTGGAAAAGCAGAAGGCCACGGAGAGCTTCACCTTGTACTCGTCCTTGTCCGCCCGGTCCCGGCCCCTCCGCTCGGTCTGCCAGAATACCGGCTGGGTCAGGGGGTTCTCCCCCGCCAGCTCCTTCACATAGTCCTGGATGCCGTTTTCATACTGGAAGTCGGTGGTCTCAAACCTGCCCCCCACCTGGTTGCGGAAGCGGAAGGTGACCCCGGCGTTGACCACCGCCTGCCGCTTGAGCACGTCCAGGTAGTACTCCACCGGGATGTCGATGTCGGTGAACACGTCCAGGTCGGGGAGCCACCGGAATTTGGAGCCGGTCTTTTTGCCGGCGTAGGGCTGCTTTTTCAGGCCGCCCACGTTCTCGCCCTTCTCGAAATGGAGGGTGTACTCGAAGCCGTCCCGGTGGATCACCGCGTCGAAGTACCGGCTGGCGTACTGGGTGGCGCAGGAGCCCAGGCCGTTGAGGCCCAGGGAGTACTCGTAGTTGTCGCCCGAGTTGTTGTTATATTTGCCGCCGGCGTACAGCTCGCAGAACACCAGCTCCCAGTTGTACTTCTGCTCCTTCTCGTTCCAGTCCACCGGGCAGCCCCGGCCGAAGTCCTCCACCTCGATGGACTTGTCCTCATACCGGGTGACGGTGATGAGGTTGCCGTGGCCCTCTCTGGCCTCGTCGATGGCATTGGACAGGATCTCGAACACCGCGTGCTCGCAGCCCTCCAGCCCGTCGGAGCCGAAGATGACCGCCGGGCGCTTGCGTACCCGGTCCGCCCCCTTCAGGGAGGAAATGGAGTCGTTGCCGTAACTTTTGGGGGAAGAACTTTTTGCCATGGGCCTCTCCTCATATCGTAAAACTGCCGGCCTTCAAAAGGCCGGTGTAAAGATGTGTATGCAGTGTTATATTACCCCATTGCTTCGGGAAGTGTCAAGAAAAGCCGGGCCGCGGCAGTCCGCGGTCCGGCCCATCCTATGCGGCCAGGTCCTCCAGCTCCGCCAGCGCCTCCCCCTGGGAGTCGGCGGAAAAGCGGAAGGTTCCGGCGGCGTCGTATACCTCAATGTGTCCGTTTACATAGCGAAGTTCAAATTCCATGGGTCAGCGCTCCTTTCCTGTATCGTTGGATACAGGATACCAGAGCAGCTGTCCAATAAACCGGACTATTCTTGCAGATCGGCCAGAAACTGCTCCCACGCCTCCGGGTTGCGGACGTAGTACAGGGGGCACTCCTTGCCGGTGACGTCGTAGTGGCGGATCACCTGGCCGGCGTCCAGATCATATCGGTCCATGAGCCAGCGGACCAGCTTGACCAGGGAGTCGTAGGTGGCCTGGGTGAAGGCCCCGGTGGCGTCGGGGTGGCAGCACTCGATGGAGATGGTGTCCACGTTCCGGGGCCCGGTGCAGTAGGCGATCTCGTCCAGGGGCACGTTGCAGATGACCTCCCCGTCCAGCCCGATGAGGAAGTGGCTGGAGGCGTAGGTCTCCCCGGTGGTGGCCAGGTTTTCAAAGTAGCTGTGGTTCTGCGCCGCCGTGGTGCCCGGGTTGCCCACATAGTGGACCACCACGCCGTTGACCTGCTCCAGGGGGTCGCCGGGCCGGGAGTAGGGGTTGAGGGGGAGCAGCTCCTCGGTGATCCAGTCGGGCAAATCCCCGGAGGGCCGGGGGGCGGAAAAGGCCAGCCGCCAGATCAGGAAGGCCGCCGCCGCCAGCGCAAGAACGATGAGCAGGGGCAGCAGAGGACTGGGGCGGCGTTTTTTCACACGGGTGGGCATGGGGTTGTCCCTCCTTTTTTTACCAAAACGCAGAAACACAGGCCCGCCGCCTGTTGCGGGCCTGTGTTTCCAAGATCTGAAAAAGAGAGGAAAGAGAGGAG
>CALWXZ010000136.1 GCA_944385625.1 uncultured Flavonifractor sp.
TTGACGCCCTGGCCCAGGGCCGCACCACCCTCATCATCGCCCACCGGCTGTCCACCATCCGCTCCGCCGGGCGCATCGTGGTCATCGACGGCTGCGGCATCGCCGAGGAGGGCACCCATGAGGAGCTGATGGCCAGGGGCGGCGAATACGCCAGGTTGTATCAGGCCCAGAAATCAGTCTCCGTATAAAGCGAGGTGGCCGGTATGGCACGCAAAGCACGGATACAGCGGCTGGAGTTTCCGGCCGGGCGGCGGGTGCTGGTGGTCAGCGACATCCACGGCAGCCTGCCCCTGTTCAAGGCCCTGCTGGACAGGGCGGGCTACGGCCCGGATGACATTCTGATCCTGCTGGGAGATCTGGTGGAGAAGGGCCAGGACAGCCTGGCGGTGCTGCGCTATGTGATGGACCTGTCCACCCGGAGGACGGTGTACTGCGTCCGGGGCAACTGCGACGATCTGGTCACCGAGTTTGTGGCCTCCCCCCGGGTGCTGCCGGACTTTTTCCACCACTACCTCAATGTGTGGCGCAGCCGCTGCACCCTGCTCCAGATGGGGCAGGAGGCCGGCTTTGAGACCCGCTCGCCGGAGGACCTGCCCGCCCTGCGGCAGGTGATTCTGGACCACTTCGGTCCGGAGCTGCGCTTTATAGACGCCATGCCCGAGATCCTGCTCACCCCCGACTACCTGTTTGTCCACGGCGGGGTGTGGGACGAGGACCATCTGGAGGACATGACGGCCTGGGACTGCATGAAAAACGACAGCTTCCTGGACCGGGGCATCAAGTTCCGCCGGTGGTGTGTCGTGGGCCACACCCCGGTGACCCTCTACCACCCCCACGTTCCCACCTCCAATCCCCTGATCGCCCAGGCCCAGCACATCGTGTCCATCGACGGGGGGTGCGCCCTCCATCTGGACGCCCAGCTCAACGCCCTGGTGCTCCCCCGGCATCCGGGGGAGGAATTCACCTGGTTCGCCTGGGACGGCCTGCCCACCGCCATGGCCCTGGACTCCCAGGCGGAGTCGGCGGAGTCGGTCAACGTCCGCTGGGGCCACAACCAGGTGGAAGTCCTCCGCCAGGGCGGAACCCTGTGCCGCTGCCGCCATCTGGAGAGCGGCCGGGAGGTGGATGTACTCACCGACTACCTCTACCGCTCGGGAGAGCAGACCCTGTGCAAGGAGTCCACCGACTACCGCCCGGCGGTGGAGCCGGGGGACATCCTGTCCATCGTCCGGCGGCTGCCCGACCGGGCCCTGGTGAAAAAAAACGGGGTCACCGGCTGGTACTTCGGCCGTCTGGGCCGCCCGCCCCAGACGTAAAAAGGGCCGCTGCCATGGCAGCGGCCCTTTTTCAGCTTTCTTACTCTTCCCAGTCGGAGAACTCCACGTCCTCCATGCAATCGTCGCACTTGCCGGAGATGAGGCCCTTGATCTTGCAGACCAGCTCCATAAGCTTATCCCAGTAGGCCACTACCGCATAGACCACCGCGCCCAGCACAGCCAGCACGGCCAAGAACTTCAAAATACCGCAGAAAAATTTTTTCATAATCCAGACAGCCTCCTTTGTGTTGAACGCAATGTGCCGATGAGAACAGTGTACACGTTTTTGTTGGAAATTACAAGTACACATTCCCACTTTACAGAAACTTTTTTCCCTTGTATTTTGTTGGGAAATAGAATACAATAAAAGGACAATCAACCTAAGCTTTTCCCCCGCTTTGACGGGGATGCCATGCAGACACCCCAGGAAAGGAAGGGATCAGAACATGAAGCTGCAGACCGAACAGGGCGAGATCACCATCAGCAGCGAAGTCTTTACCAACATCACCGGCGCCGCTGCCACCAACTGCTACGGCGTGAAGGGCATGGCGGTGCGCTCCAAGGCGGACGGCCTGGTCCACCTGCTGCGCCGGGAGTCCATGGGTAAGGGCGTCAAGGTCACCTATAACGAGGATTCCACCGTCTCCATCGAACTGCACATCATTGTGGACAACGGCGTGAACCTGATGGCGGTGAGCCGCTCCATCATGAGCGAGGTCCGCTATATCGTGCAGCGTACCACCGGCGCCCAGGTGCGCAACGTGGACGTCTGCATCGACTCTATGGTCATCGGCTGAGGCCGGCCCGCCCATTGAAAGGAAGGAACACAGACATGAGAGAGCGCATTGACGGAGCGTCCTTTGCCCAGGCTATCATCCATGCGGCAGCCTCCATCAATCTTGAAAAACAGCAGATCAACGAGCTGAACGTATTCCCCGTGCCTGACGGCGACACCGGCACCAACATGGGCCTGACCATCTCCACCGCCGCCGCCGAGCTGAAGAAGAAGCAGCCCCGCACCGTGGGGGAGGCCGCGGCCACCAACGCCTCCGCCCTGCTGCGGGGAGCCCGGGGCAACTCGGGGGTCATCCTGTCCCTGCTGTTCCGGGGCTTCTCCAAGGCCGTGAAGGACAAGGAGACCATTGACGGCCGGGACCTGGCCATCGCCCTGGACTTCGGCGTGGCCGCCGCCTACAAGGCGGTGATGAAGCCCGCCGAGGGCACCATCCTCACCGTGTCCCGGCTGGCGGCTGCCCGGGCCGCCGACGCCGCCCGCAAATCCCCCAACGACCCCGAGGCCGTGCTGGAGGCCGCCATCGCCGAGGGCCAGGTGGCCCTGGAGCACACCACCGAGATGAACCCCGTCCTCAAAAAGGCGGGGGTGGTGGACGCCGGCGGCAAGGGCTTTCTGGTGATCCTCCAGGGTATGCTGGACTCCCTGCGGGGCCTGCCTCTGCCCGAAGGGGCCGAGGAGAGCGGCAAGACGGAGAACAAGACCGACTACGCCGCCATCGCCGCCGAGGAGATCACCTTTACCTTTGACACGGTGTTCATCGTCCGCAAGACCACCAACAAGGAGCTGACCTCCTTCGAGGCCTACCTGAACAGCATCGGCGACAGCCTGGTCATCGGGGAGGACGACGACTGCTTCAAGGTCCACGTCCACACCGACATTCCCGGCGCCGCCCTCACCGAGGCCCAGAAGTACGGCACCCTGGAGCTGGCCAAGATCGAGAATATGCGCACCCAGGCGGAGGATCTGGCCGCCGGGCGCCACATCCAGAGCACCGACGATCTGGAGGAGGACGGCCACGACCACCAGGAGGGCACACGGAAGATCGCGCCCCCCGAGAAGAAGTACGGCGTGGTGGCGGTGGCCGCCGGCGAGGGCCTGGCCGCCGTGTTCAAGGACCTGGGAGCCGACGGCGTTATCAGCGGCGGCCAGACCATGAACCCCTCCACCGACGACATTATGAAGGAGATCGACGCCACCCCGGCGGAGATTGTCTTTGTCCTGCCCAACAACGGCAACATCATCATGGCCGCCCAGCAGTGCATCCCTCTGGCCGAGGGCAAGCAGGTGGTGGTGCTCCCCACCAAGACGGTGCCCCAGGGCATCTCCGCCCTGATGGTCATGGATCTTGAGGCCTCCCAGGAGGACAATGTGGCCGCCATGACCGAGGCCATCGGCAACGTCCACACCTCCGAGATCACCTACGCCGCCCGGGACTCCGACTTTGACGGCTTCGCCATCAAGCGGGGGGACTACCTGGCCCTCACCGAGCACCAGCTCTTCGGCACCGACCGGAAGCTGGATAAGCTGCTGCGCCGCCTGGCCGAGGCCGACGCCCAGCAGAGCGCCGAGTTTATCAACATCTTCTACGGCGAGGACGTGTCCGAAAAGGATGCCCAGAAGGCCCTCAAGCTCTTTACCGAGTGCTGCCCCAACGCCGAGATTACCCTGCTCTCCGGCGGCCAGCCCGTCTACTACTATATGATCTCCGCCGAATAAGCCGGTATGCAGACCGGGGCGGCCCGCTGGGCCGCCCCGGTCTTTTGCGCTATATCCGGCATCAAAAAAGACGGCCCGTGGGTCGTCTTTTTTGATGGGTGTTATACCTCTTCCGGATGGCCGCCGAAAGCCTCCACGGCCTTGGCGTCGGCCTCCTGGCGCTCCTCGATAGCCTCCTTGAGGAGCATATCCTTCACCTTCATCAGACGGATGGTGTTGGACCGCTCGTTCTCGTCCAGCTTCATGGAGATATACTTGATGGCCTCCTGCATCTGGGGGATTTTTACATACTCCAGGGCGTTGACCCGGCGGCGGGTCTTTTCGATCTCCTCCGCCAGCAGCTGAGAGGTCTTTTCGATCTCAGCCAGCTTAAGCATATCCTGGAACACCCCGGACAGAGCGTCCACCGCGCCGTCCAGCTCGCCGGAGGTGGCGGCAAAGCCGTAGGGGTAGATCTCCCCGGCGTCGTCGCTCTTGGTCCGGAAGTGGTACACGGGCACGTTGACGCTCATGATGTTCTGGAAGGTCATGTCCAGCTCCACACTCTGCTTGGGGTACAGCAGGGACTGCTCCAGCATCTCGGAGGACATGAGGGCGGAGGCCACGGTGAAGGAGCCGTGGGCGCGCATCAGCCCCTCCTCCACCTTCTTCCGCAGGGCCCGGTTCTCCCGCACCACGTCCATGAACTGCTTCATCAGCTCATCCCGCTTGTCCTTCAGCAGCTTGTGGCCCCGGATGGAGGTCTTGAGCCGGGTTTTCAGCCGGGTCAGCTCCTGCCGGGTAGGGTTCACATTGATGGCGGGCATACCTTATCCCTCCTTTTTCGGGAGGTATTTCTCGATATACTCCGGCTTGATGCGCTTGAGCTCCGCCTTGGGCAGAATACTCAGCAGCTCCCAGCCCAGATTCAGCGTCTCCTCGATGGAGCGGTTCTCGTCGGAGCCCTGGGAGACATAGCGCTTTTCAAACTCGTCGGCAAACTTGGCGTACAGCAGGTCGGTGGGGGAGAGGGCGGCTTCGCCCAGGATGCTCATGAGCTCCTTGTTCTCCTTACCGGTGGAGTAGGCGGCGAACAGCTGGTTCATGGTGCCGGCATGGTCCTCACGGGTCTTGCCGGGGCCCACACCCTTATCCTTCAGACGGGACAGGGAGGGCAGCACGTCCACCGGGGGGTTCACGCCCTTGCGGTACAGCTCACGGGACAGGATGATCTGGCCCTCGGTGATATAGCCGGTCAGGTCGGGGATGGGGTGGGTCTTGTCGTCCTCGGGCATGGTGAGGATGGGGATCATGGTGATGGAGCCCTTCTTGCCCAGCTGACGGCCGGCGCGCTCGTACATGGTGGCAAGGTCGGTGTACAGGTAGCCGGGGTAGCCGCGGCGGCCGGGGACCTCCTTCTTGGCCGCGGACACCTCACGGAGGGCCTCGGCGTAGTTGGTGATGTCGGTGAGGATGACCAGAACGTGCATATCCTTCTCAAAGGCCAGGTACTCCGCGGCGGTGAGGGCCATACGGGGGGTGGCGATACGCTCGACGGCGGGGTCGTTGGCCAGGTTGGTGAAGAGCACGGTACGGTCGATGGCGCCGGTGCGGCGGAACTCCTGGACGAAGAAGTCGGACTCCTCGAAGGTGATGCCGATGGCGGCGAACACCACGGCGAAGTTGCCGGCGTCGTCCCCCAGCACCTTGGCCTGACGGGCGATCTGGGCGGCCAGGGCGGCGTGGGGCAGGCCGGAGCCGGAGAAAATGGGCAGCTTCTGGCCGCGGACCAGGGTGTTCAGACCGTCGATGGTGGAGATACCGGTCTGGATAAACTCGTTGGGGTAGTCACGGGCGGCGGGATTCATGGGCAGGCCGTTGATGTCCCGGTACTCCTCGGCCATGATCTCGGGGCCGCCGTCGATGGGACGGCCCATGCCGTTGAACACCCGGCCCAGCATATCGCCGGACACGGGCAGCTGAAGGGGATGACCCAGGAAGCGGACCTTGGACTGGGCCAGGTTGATGCCGGCGGAGGACTCGAAGAGCTGCACCACCGCGTTGTCGCCGTTGACCTCCAGCACCTTGCAGCGGCGGATGGAGCCGTCGGACAGCTCGATCTCGGCCAGCTCGTCGTAGGTGACGCCGGAGACCTTGCGGACCAC
>CALWXZ010000137.1 GCA_944385625.1 uncultured Flavonifractor sp.
AAACGGAGAAACGGCATAGCCGAAGCTACGCCGTTTCCTGAAAACATTCTTATGCTGTTTTATGCGTGCCGCCCCGATGGGCGGCCATTTTGTCTTGTTATTCGGTTACCGGCCGCAGCATCCGCACCGCTCACAGGCGGAGGGGGTGGTGGCACAGCCCCCCAGGGCGGTCTCCCGCAGCTCGGCGGGCAGATAGCGGCCCACCCGGTACATGGCGGAGAGCATCTCGTCAAAGGGGATCAGCTGCCCCACGCCGCTCAGGGCGATCTCGGCGGCCACCAGCGCGTTTGCCACACCGGCGGCGTTGCGGTTCTGGCAGGGGTACTCCACCAGTCCGCCCACCGGGTCGCACACCAGTCCCAGCATATTCATCAGCACGGTGGAGGCCGCGCTGAGGCACTGCTCCGGCTCTCCCCCCATCAGTTCCACCGCGGCGGAGGCCGCCATGGCGGCCGCGATCCCAACCTCGGCCTGACACCCGCCCACCGCTCCGGCCACGGTGGCGTTGCGCATGGCCAGGTAGCCGATGGCCCCGGCGTTGAACAGCCCGTCCATAATCCGGCTGTCCGGGATGTGGTAGTTCTCCTGGAGGGCCAGCAGCAGTCCGGGCACCACGCCGGAGGAGCCGGCGGTGGGGGCGGCCACGATGAGGCCCATGGAGGCGTTGACCTCCAGCACGGCCATGGCGTAGGTAATGGCCTTCTGGAGCATCGGCCCGCAGATCTCCTTCTTTTGGGCGGCGTGGGCGGCCAGGTGCTTGGCCTCCCCGCCGATGAGCCCGCCCATGGAGCGGACCGGGTTTGTCAGGGGAATGGTGGCCGACTGGCGCATGATCTCCAGGACCCTGGCCATGCGCCGGGTGATTGCGTCCACCGTGGTCTCCCCCAGAACGCACTCCCGGCGGCGCATGATCTCCGAAATGGGACAGCCCTCCTGCCGGCACAGCGTCAGCAGTTCTTTGGCATTCTTAAACTCCATTTCCCCGCCTCCTTACGACTGAACGATCATGACATCCCGGATGTGGGGATTGTCCCGAAGCTGTCCGGCGATCCCCTGGGGCAGGGTGCCGTCGGACTCAATGATGCTGTAGGCGGTATCCCCCTTGCCCTCCCGGAACAGGCGCATGAAGGCGATGTTGACGTTGTGGTCGCTGAGCACCTTTGTGATATGGGCCACCACGCCCGGCTTGTCCTGGTGTACCGCGATAACGGCGGCGTATTCGCCGGTAAAGTCTACATGGACGCCGTTGATGCGTACAATACGCATCTTTCCGCCCCCCAGGGACTCCCCCCGGACCGTCATGACCTGCCCCGCCTCATTCTCCATCCGGATATCCACCGTATTGGGATGGACCTCCTGCTCCGTCTGGTTGGGGGTGAAGGAGAAGGCCAGACCCCGCTGGCCTGCAATGCGGAAGGAATCCCGGATACGCAGATCGTCGGTGGAAAAGCCCATAATACCGCCCAACAGGGCCCGGTCGGTGCCGTGGCCACGGTAGGTCTTGGCAAAGGAGCCGTAGAGAATAAAGTCCACCTTTTTCAGCGGCGGCGCCAGCAGCTTGTGGGCCACGTTGGCAATGACCACCGCCCCCGCGGTGTGGGAGCTGGACGGACCAATCATATTGGGCCCCAGCACATCGAATACGCTGATAAATGACATAAGATCACTCCTCTGAGGGGGCGGGCTCCCTTTACAGGATGCCCAGAATGGCACAGTTCTTGCCGGAGACAGTCACATGAGTAACTCTACCACAGATCGAGAAAGGCGGCAAGGAAATCCTCACCGCCGGGCCATCGCAGCACCAAACAGCCGCCCTGCGGGACCGTTTCCAGGGGAAGCTGTCTCACAAGGCGGCTGTTTGATACCCTTTATGCCTTTTCCTTCCGGTTCAGAATGGCGGCGGCCTCCTCCGCCGTCAGCTTGCCCGCGTCAGCCAGGGCCTCTATCCGCTTTTCATCCCACAGTCTGGGGTAATACTTGCTTGCCAGTTCATATGCGTTCACAGTTCCACCCCCGTCATAATCGCCAGATAATCCACATCCGCCCGCAGCCGTTCCAGCTCGGTAGGTTCCATCTCCGCGGCCGGCGCTTGTTCCGGGGCCTGGCCGGGGGTCAGGTCCACCAGCACGCCGTCCTGTATGTCCAGCTGGCAGTAGCCGCGGCAGTCCCAGGCCGCCTTCTCCAACTGGGGCGGCACCGCCACCCACCCCTCCAGCCAGCACTCCGTCCGGTGGCTCTGGCTCTGCAAGCCGTGACCGCCGTCCTCACGGGCCTCGATCTCAATGATGGTCAACATCCAGATCCCTCCTCATCCATGTCAGTAAGTGATACAACAGCCTGCGCAGCCAGGACCCCTTCTTCTCCCGTCCCTCCCCCTGCTCCTTCAGCCAGGCCAGCAGCCTGCCGCTGCTCCAGCCCGCGGGTCTGATATCGGCGGCGGGTTCCCCCGCCCGCACCGTCCGCACCCGTCCGCCCCGGACCAACCGCAGCAGCCGCTCCGCCAGATGCACCGGCCTGGGCTTGGGGGCGGGGACGCCGCGTTTTTCATAGCGCCGCTTCTCCCGGGGCTCCTCCGGGGGCAGGTCGTTGAAGTGGGCCATGAGCCGCTCCTCCAGGCTGTCCAGCCCTCTGACCTCCACCTGCTCCCCCAGTGCCAGGCCCTCCAGCCGCCTCAGCCCGCACCGGATGGACCGCAGCACCGAGGCGTGATCCACCCCCAGCAGGGCCCCGATCTCCCGCAGGGAGAGCCACTCCCCGTAATAGAGATACAGGTAGGTCTGCTGCCGGAGGGTGAGCCGGTCCAGCACCGCCTTCAGCACCCCAGGCTCCCCCAGGTCCACCACCAGCGGGCCGTCCCCCTTGCCGCCCAGCAGTGCATAGAGGGCTTTGGCGTCCGCCTCCATGCGGCGCTTCCCCCGCTGAAGGGTGCGGCACACAGTGGAGCGGTTTCTGCCCGCCTCCCGGGCCACCTGAGCCTGGGTTTTCCCCTGGCTGGCAGCGTCCAGATAGGCCTGCTGGGCGGGGGTGACGCCCCTTCGGGCCGCCCGCACCGCCAGACGCATTTTGTCCTGTTCCGAGGGCCCCTCCGGGGCCTCCACTTCCGTCCAGGTTCTGTACTGCATCTGGTCCCACCGCCAGCCGTCCACGCCGGCCCAGGTGGTCCCCCGGCTGATCCTGTGCCGGGGCAGCAGCTCTCGGAGGAGCCGGGCGCAGTCCGCCAGATCCTCTTCCAGCCGGGCCAGCTCCAGCCGGAGGGCTTTTTCCTCTCTGCCCTGTGCCCCACCCAGCTTGGCCTGAAGAGCCGCCTTCTGCTCCCGCAGCACCCGTACCCGGTCCCGGATCTCCCCGGCCCCGCTCATTGCTTCTCCCCGTTGACCCGGGGCGCAGTCAGGTCAGCGGTGGTATATTTCCCGCTTCTGGGCCGGGTATAATATTCCTCCGCCAGCTGCCGCAGCTCCCGCATCTCCCGCAGCATCTGCTGCAGCAGCAGGATCTCCCGGTCCGCCGCCCGCCGCTCCGCGCCGTCCAGCTCCTCCCGCCGCCGCTTGGCCGCCTCCAGCCCCAGCCGAAGCCGGGCAGCCGCCTCCCGGTACTGTCCGGACAGTTCCCGCAATCTGGCCATCCTGTTCACCTCCTGGTTTGCCCGGGCGCCCGCTCCGCCCGCTGTTGGAAGAGCCGAAAAGGTCTCTTCACTGTTAGCCGTCCCACCCCCCAAAGTTGGACGTTTGCGTACACCGAAGAAAAAAATTTTTCAACTTTTTAACCCACCGGCAGGGAGAGCGGTTTTCCCACCAGACGCCCCCCTCTTTACAACGGCGGGCAGGTCGGATATCATGTAGATAACAGGAAAAAACGGGCTCCCTGGGGAGTCCGCGGGAAGGAAGCGGCGTCCATGAAAAAAACCGATCCCCACTATCAGGCCTATCTGCAAATCCTGCGGGAGGAACTGGTGCCCGCCATGGGCTGTACCGAACCCATCGCTCTGGCTTACGGCGCGGCGGTGGCCCGCCGGGCCCTGGGCCGGCTGCCCGATACCGTCTGTGCGCGGGTCAGCGGCAATCTGATTAAAAATGTGAAAAGCGTCATCGTGCCCAACACCGGCGGTCTGAAGGGTATCCCCGCGGCCATAGCCGCCGGACTGGTGGCCGGGAACCCGGACAAGGTGCTGGAGGTCATCTCCGTGGTGACAGAACAGCAGAAGGCGGCCATCGCCTCCTTCCTCCAGAGCCATCCCATCGGCGTCCATCTGGCCGACACCCCTCTCACCTTTGATTACACCCTCACCCTCACTGGCGGCGGCCACACCGTCACCCTGCGCATCGCCAACTACCACACCAACATCGTTCTGCTGGAAAAGGACGGGGTAAAGGAGATCGCCATTCCGGTGGAGGGGGAGCAGGAGAGCGCCCTCACCGACCGCTCCATCCTCTCCATCCAGGAGATTGTGGACTTTGCCGACAGCGTGGACGTGGACGACCTGCGCCCCCTGCTGGACCCCCAGATCCAATATAACATGGCCATCGCGGAGGAGGGGCTGCTCCACGCCTACGGGGCCAACGTGGGCAAGGTACTCATGAGCACCGAGGCCTCCCTGGAGCGGCGGGCCCGGGCCAAGGCCGCCGCCGGGTCCGACGCCCGGATGAATGGCTGCGCCATGCCCGTCATCATCCTCTCAGGCAGTGGAAACCAGGGTATCACCGCCTCGGTCCCCGTTATTGAATACGCCCGCTCCCTGGGCATCGGGGAGGAGCGGATGTACCGGGCGCTGGCGGTGTCCGACCTGTGTACCATCCACCAAAAGACCTACATTGGACGTCTGTCCGCCTTCTGCGGAGCGGTGAGCGCCGGCGCGGGGGCCGGGGCCGGTATCTGCTACCTGCTGGGCGGGGGCTACGACCAGGTGAAGCACACCATTGTCAACGCCCTGGCCTTCCACTCCGGCGTGGTGTGCGACGGGGCCAAGTCCAGCTGCGCCGCCAAGATCAGTATGGCGGTGGAGGCCGGTATCTTCGGCTACCAGATGTACCAGAACGGCCAGCAGTTCCGCACCGGCGAGGGCATCATCAGCGACAGTGTGGAGCACACCATCCAGAACGTAGGGGAGCTGGGCCGCCAGGGGATGCGGGAGACCGACCATGTGATCCTGGAGATGATGACCCGGGAGTCCTGTTAAAGCGCGCAAAAAAAGCGTCTGCCGCGGCAGACGCTTTTTTGTGCTTTGTTTGGTTATACCTTTTTCCGCTCCTGGTTCACCAGCTTGACGCAGGCGGCGATGACGCCGAACAGGAACCAGTAGGTGAACATATTCCGGGGATAGAACCAGGTGTACTCCGCCACGCTCACCACCAGGATACCGCAGAAGGCGCCCAGGGCCGCGGCCAGCAGCCGCTTGGTGCGCTTGTCCAGGGTGGAGCGGAAGGCCTTCACACCGCTCTTGAGCTGGTGGAGCAGCAGGGCCAGGAAGGCAATCACGCCCCAGATGCCGGTCTCCGCCCACATCTGCAAATAGTTGTTGTGGGTGTGGATGGGATAGGTGCCGTCAAAGTTGGTGGGATAGGTCTGGAACACCTCTTTCATCACGTCGGTGCCCAGGCCAATGCCTTTGACCCAGTGGTCCCGCATCAGATTGCTGGTGGTGTTGTAGATCTCAAAGCGGTACTGGGTGGAGCTGTCCTGGGTGTTGGTGATGGTGAGGATGCGGTTATAGATGGTCTCGGGCAGGAAGGGAATGGCCACCACTCCGGCCAGAATAAACAGGGGCACCCACCGCCAATCGATGAGGGCCAGGAACACCACCACCGCCAGAGCCAGGCCGATCCAGCAGGAGCGGCCGTAGGTCAGGCCGATGGCGGCCACGCCCACACACAGGGCGATGAGGGAGAGGAACTTGCCCCGCCAGTGGGAGTTGAGGAAGAGGGCCAGCTCCAGAGGCAGCAGCATGACCAGCTGCTCGGCAAAGTTGT
>CALWXZ010000138.1 GCA_944385625.1 uncultured Flavonifractor sp.
GACCAGAGTGGCCATGCCTGCCTCTTTCTTCTTGGTAACAGTTTCGCTCATGGCTTAGCCCTCCTTTCCGGCTTTGGCCTTCGCCTTGGCGGCGGCCTTCATTTCCTTGGTGACGCCGTAACGGTTGGGCTTGCCCACCTTGTCGATGAGCCACACGCAGCAGTTCATAATCAGGATGGAATAGGAGACGCCCTCGGGATAGCCGCCGAAGTAGCGGATAAACACGGTCAGCAGACCGCAGCCGATGCCGAAGATAACCTCACCCTTCTTGGTGACGGGGCTGGTCACATAGTCGGTGGCCATGAAGAAGGCGCCCAGCATCAGGCCGCCGGTACACAGCTGATAGAGCATCCAGGTCAGCCGGTCGTTGCCGCCCATGGGGAACAGGAAGGTCAGCACCGCCACAGTGGCGATGTAGGCCACGGGGATGCGGGCCCGGATGACGCCCCGCCAGATCAGGTACAGCCCGCCCAGCAGCAGCATGAGAGCGGACACCTCGCCGATACAGCCGCCCACGTTGCCCACAAAGGCGTCCAGCAGAGAGGCCTCGGGCAGCAGGCCGCCGTGCATGAAGTCGGCGGACAGGGGGGTAGCGCCGGTGACAATGTCGGCGCCGGCCATGGTGACCTCGCCGGAGACGAGACCGGCCCACTTGTCAGCGCCGATGCCGGGCACGATCCAGGTGGTCATGGCCACGGGGTAGCACAGCATCAGGAAGGCGCGGCCGCCCAGGGCGGGGTTCATGAAGTTCTGGCCCAGGCCGCCGAAGAGCTGCTTGACCACCACGATGGCGAAGAAATCGCCGATAATCAGCATCCAGTAGGGCAGCGTGGGGGCGCACACGAAGGCCAGCAGCACGCCGGTGACGGCGGCGGACAGGTCGCGGTTGGAGCAGGACTTCTTCATCAGCTTCCGATAGGCCCACTCGAAGAACTCGCAGGCCACCACGGAGATCAGGGTAGCCACCAGGGCCCGGGGCCCGAAGAACACCACGCCCATGACCATGGCGGGCACCAGGGCGATGAGCACGTCCCGCATCAGGTTTTGGGTATCGATGGGGGAGGCCACGTGGGGGGACGAGGCCACCGTCAGATTCAGCTTCTTTTCCTCATTCATGCTTTGGCCGCCTCCTTTGCCGCTTTTTCCTTGGCTGCCAGATTCCGTAGCTCACCCTTGGTCACGCGGAAGGACTGGACCAGGTGAATACGGGCGGGGCAGATGTAGTTGCAGGAGCCGCACTCAATGCAGTCCAGCACATTGAGGGCCTCTGCCTCTTTCCACATTCCCTTCTCGGCATACAGGTGCATATAAACGGGCGTCAGGTGCATGGGGCAGACGTTGACGCAGCGGCCGCAGCGCAGGCAGACCTCCTCCACCACCACGGGGGCCACCTCGTGCTTGGTCAGGCAGAGCACGGCGTTGGTGCCCTTGATGCAGGTGACGTTCAGATCGTACTGGGCGATACCCATCATGGGGCCGCCGGTGAGAATGCGCTCAGGCTCCTCCTTGAAGCCCTTGGCCTCGTCGATGAGGGTCTGGAAGGACACGCCCAGGGGCACCAGCAGGTTCTTGGGCTCCTGGATGGCGTCGCCGGTAACGGTAATCACCCGATGAGTGACGGGCTTGCCCTCCACCACGGCGTCGTACACCGCGGCGGCAGTGCCCACATTGAACACCGCGCAGCCCACATGGGCGGGCAGCCCTCCGGGCGGCACCTCCCGGCCGGTGATGCGCTGGATCAGCTGTTTCTCAGCGCCCTGGGGATACCGGGTCCGCAGGGATTCCACCGTCACGTCGCCCTTGCCGCCCACCAGGGAGCGCAGGTGCTCGATGGCGTCCTCCTTATTGGCCTCCACGCCAATGACGCCGCTCTTGAGGCCGAAGGCCTGCATCAGGATGCGCAGTCCGCCGATGACCTTCTCGCCGTGCTCCAGCATGAGGCGATGGTCGGCGGTGATGTAGGGCTCGCACTCGGCGCCGTTGAGGATCACGGTGTCCACCTTGCCGATACCGGAGCTGATCTTCACATGGGTGGGGAACCCGGCGCCGCCCATACCGGTAAGGCCGGCCTCCTTCACGATGTTGACGATCTCATCGGTACTCAGCTTGGTGTAGTCGGGATGGGGGACCAGCTCGGAACCCCAGGTATCCTGGAAGTCGTTCTCGATCACCACCGACATACACTTTCCGCCGCCCACATAGGGCCGGGGTTCCACCGCCTTGACCTCTCCGGAGACCGAAGCGTGGATGGGAGCGCCCAGGCCGGCGATCTCGCCGATCTTCTGCCCCACCTTGACGTGGTCGCCCACAGCAACGATGGGCTTGCAGGGAGCACCGATATGCATGGACATAGCGATGACCACCTGCTTGGGAGCAGCGCTCAGGGGCGCTATCTCCTTGTGGCGTGCCAGCTCCTTCCGGTCATGGGGATGCACACCGCCGTAAAAGCTTTGCTTCATAGGTCCACCTCGCAAATCTGGCCCACACACGGGCCATTTTTCTGAGTTGTTTGACCGGTATCTCAAACAGAATTATCATATCGCAAAGCACCCAAATTGTCCAGTTAAAACCGTCAAATTTCCTACTATTTTTCATTTATACTCATTAGTTTTATTAAATTACTTCCGTCCTCCACGATTTTTTCTGCTTTTTCAAAAAATTGTACCGGCCGGTTTTCAAAATTGGCAGAACCGTGGATTCTATCCCCAGGGCGCGCCGCTTTACTTGTTTAAAACGCAGAAGTTTTAAAAGTCCGATTGACAAAATCCGTCGGGAAAGCTATGATTATACCCAACAACTTGCAGTTCATCCCCCAGGGGTGGACAGCTGAAATGCGATGACCGGGAGAGTACGGGCGGCGCATAAGCGCAGAGAGGGAGCGGCTGGTGTAAGCTCCCGTGAGGCCGCATCGGAAGGTCACCCGGGAGCGGCTCCGCCGAATGGAGTAGGCGGGGACGGTCACCCTCCGTTAACGGGGCATGAGTGCGCGGGGAGACCCGCGAAATTAGGTGGTACCACGGAGTGTCATGGCGGCTTCGTCCTATGGGACGAAGCCGCCATGTTGTTTTTCTTTCATACCAGCCAAAGGAGGTCTTTTCCACCATGAGAATGAAAACCGCCCAAATCTTAATGGAATGTCTGCTGGAGCAGGGGGTGGATACCGTATTCGGTTACCCCGGCGGCACCATTCTAAATGTATACGACGAATTCGAGCTGCACGGCTACAAGGATAAGATTCGCCACATCCTGACCGCCCACGAGCAGGGCGCCTCCCACGCCGCCGACGGCTATGCCCGCGCCACCGGCAAGGTGGGCGTCTGCTTTGCCACCTCCGGACCCGGCGCCACCAACCTGACCACCGGCATCGCCACCGCCTACTACGACTCCTCCCCCGTGGTGTTTATCACCTGCAACGTCAGCGAGAATCTGATCGGCAAGGACTCCTTCCAGGAGGTGGACATCACCGGCATCTCCATGCCCATCACCAAGTGCAACTACCTGGTGAAGGACCCCAACACCCTGGCCGACATTCTCCGGGAGGCCTTCGCCATCGCCCGTACCGGCCGGCCCGGCCCGGTGCTGGTGGACATCGCCAAAAATGTCACCGCCGCCGAGGCCGACTACGAGCCCCTCCCCCTGGCCGAGCACCCCAACCACGGCCGCCTGGCCGCCATGCTCCGCCGGGCCAGCCACGACCTGAAGGCCCCCGAGCCCGACGCCGGCGATATCCAGACTCTGCTGGACATGATCGAGCAGGCCCGCCGGCCCCTGGTTCTGGTGGGCGGCGGCGTCATCCGCTCCCGGGGCGCTGTGCCCCAGTTCCGCCAGTTTATCGAGACCCTCAACGCCCCGGTGGCCTCCACCATCATGGGCGGCGGTGCCTGTCCCGGCAACCACCGCCTGTTCACCGGCATGATCGGAATGCACGGCTCCCATGCCTCCAATATGGCCAGCAACCAGTGCGACCTGCTCATCGCCATCGGCTGCCGATTCTCCGACCGGGTGGCCACCGACCCGGCCACCTTCGCCCCCAACGCCAAAATTGTCCATATCGACATCGACCGGGCCGAGATCGACAAGAACGTGGTCACCGACCACCACATCATCGGCGACGCCCGCCGGGTGTTGGAGCTGCTCAATGCCAAGCTGCCCGCCCACGACTACCCGGAGTGGAAGGAATGGGTCTTTTCCCACAAGGAGGTTCCCCTGAAGAAGGACGACATTCTCCACCCCCACGAGATTCTGGAGACCATTCAGGCCGTCACCGACGGGGACGCCATCATCGCCACCGACGTGGGCCAGCACCAGATGTGGTGCGCCCAGTACTACCACTTCTCCCGCCCCGGACAGTTCATCACCTCCGGCGGCTTCGGCACCATGGGCTTCGGCCTGGGGGCCGCCATGGGCGCGGCCCTGGGCAACCCGGGCAAGGTGGTGGTCCAGTGTACCGGCGACGGCTGCTTCCGCATGAACTGCCATGAGCTGTGTACCGCCGAGCACTACAACATCCCGGTTATCACCGTCATTTTCAATAACCGCACCCTGGGCATGGTCCGCCAGTGGCAGAACCTGATCTACCACAAGCGGTTCTCCCAGACCGATCTGGACCGGGGCCCCGATTTTGTGAAGCTGGCGGAGGCCTACGGCATCCAGGGTGAGCGGGCCGCCAATCAGCCGGAATTTGAGGCCGCCTTCCGCCGGGCCGTGGCCTCCGGCAGGCCCTATGTGATCGAATGTGCCATCGACAAGGACGCCATGGTCCACCCCATGGTGTCGGCCGGTACTCCCGTTACCGACTTCATTCTGGATTAAAGGAGGGCGTGGACAATGAATGAACTGAATGCCACCCGCCGCACCCTCTCGGTGCTGGTGGAAAACGCCGCCGGCGTCCTGTCTCAGGTCTCCCGGCTGTTCTCCCGCAAGGGCTACAACATCGAATCTCTGGCCGTGGGCACCACCGACGACCCCGCCGTGTCCCGTATCACCATCGAGGTCATGGCCGACGCCCCCATGATCGAGCAGATCATGAACCAGCTGCGCAAGCAGTTCCCCGTCTACTCCGTCCAGGAGCTGAAGCCGGAGCGGTCCATCCGCCGGGAGCTGGTGATGTTCAAGGTCAAGGCCGAGACCCACGATATTCGCAACGAGATCATTCAGATTGCCAATATCTTCCGGGCCTCCATCATTGACGTGTCCCTGAAATCCCTGACCCTTGCCCTCATCGGCGACGAGAGCAAGGCTGAGGCCATGCAGAAGCTGCTGGAGGCCTTCGGCATCCTGGAGCTGGTCCGCACCGGCATGGTGGCTCTGGAGCGGGGCGCCTACACCATCGAGGACGAGACCAAGGAACAGACTGAATTTAACCTGGGCAAGAATTTCCTGTGAGTTTTTGGCCCGCCCCGAAAACTTTTTGAGATTGTATCACACTTATCATTCTTTTCTTTCCCGCTATGCTATCATCTGGAACAAGAACCAATTTCCCATATGACAAAGGAGTGCAAAGATTATGGCTAAGATGTACTATGAGAAGGACTGTGACCTGTCCTACCTGAATGGTAAGAAGATCGCCATCATCGGCTTTGGTTCCCAGGGCCATGCTCACGCCATGAACCTGAAGGATTCCGGCTGTGAGGTGTGCGTGGGTCTGCGCCAGGGCTCCAAGAGCTGGGCCAAGGCCGAGCAGGCCGGCCTGCAGGTCAAGACCGTGCCCGAGGCCGCTCAGTGGGGCGATATCGTCATGATCCTCATCAACGACGAGGTCCAGGCCGAGGTCTACAAGAAGGACATCGCCCCCTACATGACCGAGGGCAAGGCCCTGGCTTTCGCCCACGGCTTCAACATCCGCTATCAGCAGATCGTGCCTCCCGC
>CALWXZ010000139.1 GCA_944385625.1 uncultured Flavonifractor sp.
CCCGGGACGCCCTTCTCCACACCATGGCCTGCAAGGCGGCCATCAAGGGGGGCCAGAAAAACGGGGAGGCCGAGCTGATGAAGGTGGCGAAAGCAGTCATGGCAGGGGAAGTTAAATACTGTCCTCACGGTCGTCCGGTGGCCATCGAGCTGACCCGAAGCCAGATTGAAAAGCGCTTCGGCAGGGCATGAGCTTCCCCCCGGTGGGGGGAAGCTGGCAGCCGCAGGCTGACTGATGAGGGGTTTCTTCTTGCCCACGCCCCCTCATCCGGCCCTGCGGGCCACCTTCCCCCCTGAGGGGGGAAGGTAGTTGCGTGTACCCGTCCCGGGAAATGTGGTCCCTTCCCCACGATTCGACGAAACCCTTCCAGTAATTGGTATATATTGGATGTATCTCAGAGAAAAAGGAGTGCATCCACGATGCAAAAGACACCCAACCTGCAAGACCTGTTCCTGCTCCGCGCCCGGCGGACCCACGCCAACGTCACCACCTTTTTGATGAACGGCTACCAGCTGAAAGGCCAGATCGTGGGCTACGACGCCTTTGTGGTGGTACTTATGACGGGGGACAAGCAGCAGGTGATCTACAAGCACGCCATCTCCACCATCGTGCCCGAGCGGGCCGTATCCCTGGAGCGGGAGGAGCGTGGCGACTGACCAAAGGAGCGGCTATGAAACAAGGTTCCATCAATTCCCGCATCATCATGCTGGTGATTTTGGCGGCGGTGCTCATCTCCATCGGGGTCTCCGCCTTCAGCAGCCTGCGGGAGCTCTACCCCACGGTGCTGGCCTACACCTACACCGCCGACGACAGTGTGGAGGCCACCGGCTTTCTGGTCCGGCAGGAGAGCGTCCTCCCCGGCCAGGGAGGCACGGTGGAGGTCCTCCCCCAGGAGGGGGAGAAGGTGAGCCGGGGGGAGACGGTGGCCCTGCTCTACCAGAGCGACGCCGGCCTCACCCAGCGGGAGACCCTCCAGCAGCTGATGCTGGAGCGGGAGCAGCTGGAGTACGCCCTGGCCCAGTCGGACGGCGGCGGCGACTCCGCCCAGCTCAGCAGCCGGGTGGCCGACGCCATCGCCAGCCTGCGGGGGGCCGCCGCCACCGGCGACCTCACCGGACTGGAGAGCCAGACCATGGAGCTGAAGAGCCTGATCTACAAGCGGGGCTATACCTACGACGGCGGGGAGGAGGAGGACTCCTCCGCCGCCCTCCAGACCTCCCTGGACGACGTCAACGCCCAGATCTCCGCCCTCACCGCCCAGGCCGCCCAGAGCACCAACCGGGTGACCGCCGCCCAGTCGGGCATCTTCTCCGGGCTTGTGGACGGATATGAGAGCCTCATCACCCCGGAGATGCTGGACGCCATCACCCCCAGCCAGCTCAAGGACCTGGCCAACCAGAAGCCGGCGGAGGACACCTCCGCCATCGGCAAGCTCATCACCAACTCCACCTGGTACTTCGCCTGCGCCCTGTCGGAGGAGGAGGCCGCCCGGCTGGTGGAGGGGCGCACCGTCACCGTCCGCTTCTCCCGGGACTGGTCCGGGGAGGTGGACATGAAGGTGGAGCGGCTGGGGGACCCGGCGGACGGGCAGGTGGCGGTGGTGCTGTCCACCGACAAGTTCCTGTCCGACACCACCCTGCTGCGCCGCCAGACGGTGGACCTGGTCTTTGAGACCGTCTCGGGCATCCGCCTGCCCAAGGAGGCCCTGCGGGTGGAGCAGCAGACCGTCACCGACAGCGAGACAGGGGAGCAGTCCCAGGTTTCGGTCACCGGGGTGTACGCCCTGGTGGGCCAGCAGGCGGAATTCAAGCCGGTTTCCATCCTGGCCGAGGAGGACAACTATATCCTGGTGACGCCCGTCGCCTCCGCCTCCGACGCCCAGGCCAAAAAAGCCCTGCGGGCGGGGGATAAGATCATCATCTCCTCCGGCGAGCTGTACGACGGAAAGGTCATTTCTTAATCCGGACCACCCCGCCGCGCCCGGCGCGCAGGCGGTCTTGCCCTTTATTTTGTGTGTATTTTTGGAGGTGCCTATCATGTCCCTGGAAGAGAGAGTAGCGCAGGTCAAGGCCAACATTGCCGCCGCCGCCCGTGAGGTGGGCCGGGACCCGTCCGAGATCACTTTGGTGGCCGCCACCAAGGTCCAGAGCTCGGACACCATCCGGCAGGCCATCGCCGCCGGGATCACCGTCTGCGGAGAGAACCGGGTGCAGGAGATGACCGCCCACCTGGATGACGACGCCTACGCCGGCGCCGCCCTCCACTTCATCGGCCACCTCCAGACCAACAAGGTCAAACAGGTGGTGGGCCGGGTGGATCTCATCGAGTCGGTGGGCTCGGAGCACCTGCTGGACGCCATCGAGGCCCAGGCCGCCAAGCTGGACCTGGTCCAGGATATTCTGCTGGAGATCAACATCGGCGCCGAGGCCTCCAAAAGCGGTATTTCCCCGGCGGAGCTGCCCGCCCTGGCCCGCAAGGCGGCCGCCTGCCCCCATGTGCGGCTGCGGGGGCTGATGGCCATTCCCCCGGTGGCGGAGGGCCCCGACGGAAACCGGCCCTTTTTTGCAAAAATGCGCCAGCTTTTTGTTGACATAAGCCGCGAGATGTCGGATAATGGAATCATCATTGACTGTCTTTCTATGGGAATGAGCGGCGACTATCAAGACGCCGTCCGGGAAGGCGCTACCCTGGTCCGGGTGGGCACCGCCCTGTTCGGTCCCCGCCCTCCCATTCATAAAGTATGATCGGATCTGAGGAGGTAACCGAATATGGGATTGTTTGATGAACTGCGGCGGCTGGCCCGCCCCTATGAGGACGAGCCGGAGGACGACTACGAGGACGACTTTGAGCCCGTCTCCCGCAGCGAGCGCATGGACCGCACCGGCAGCGACCGCTCCGAGCGAAAGAGCGCCAAGAGTCAGGCCGTCCAGGAGTCCACCGGCAGCCTCTATTCCGTGGAAAACGAGCGCCGCAGCAACAAGGTGGTCAATATCCACACCACCACCCAGCTGCAGGTGGTGCTGGTGAAGCCCGAGCGCTTTGAAAACGCCAGCGAGATCGCCGACCACCTGCGGGAGAAGCGCACCGTGGTGCTCAACCTGGAGTCCACCAACAAGGACATCGCCCGCCGCCTGCTGGACTTCCTGTCCGGCGTGGCCTACGCCAACGAGGGCAAGATCAAAAAGGTGGCTATCTCTACCTACATCATCACGCCCTACAACGTGGACATTCTGGGCGATCTCATCGACGAGTTAGAAAATAACGGCCTGTATTTCTAAAAGCACTCTCAGCACAGCGCCGTCCACGTTGTCCCGCCGGGAGTCCGGCGTCCCAAGCGTTTTTGCGCCGCAATCTGTAAAAGATACAAAAAATCAGGGGGAATCAACCTATGCTTACGCCGCAGGAAGTCTCTGAACACGCCTTTACCAAGTCGTTTAACGGATACAATATGTCGATGGTGGACGAGTTTTTGGATATCCTGACGGCGGACTACACCACCCTCTACAAGGAAAACGCCACCCTGAAGGCCAAGATGAAGGTGCTGGTGGACAAGGTGGAGGAGTACCGCTCCACCGAGGACGCCATGCGCAAGGCCCTGATGACCGCCCAGAAGATGGCGGACGACCTGGTGGCCGAGGCCGAGGCCAAGCGCAACCAGCTGCTGCAAAACGCCGAGGCCGACGCCAAGGCCCGCATTGCCGAATTGCAGCAGTCCATCCGGGACGAGCAGATGCGTCTGGCCGCCGCCCAGCAGTCCACCGCCGCCTATGTGGGCAAGCTCAAGGAGCTGCACCAGCATGAGATGGACTTTTTAAGCGGCCTGTCCAAGCTGACCGCCTCCGCTCCGGCCCCCGTCGACCCGGTGGGGGAGACCGCCCGGGACATTGAGGAGAACGTGGAGCGGATCATCCAGAAGGAGCAGGAGGACACCACCGACCTGTCCGCCCCCAAGCCCGCCGCCCCCGCCAAGGAGAGCAGCCTGTACGACGAGCTGATGGAGCTCAGCGGCCGGAAGGCCCCCGCCGCCCACCCGGCTCAGGAGGACGAGGACGACGAGGTGGAGGAGCCCACCCGCCGCATCGACTTTGACAACCTGCAATTCGGCAAGGACTACGAAATCCGCTGAACCCCTTGACAGAAGTCCTGCAAACAGGTAAGATACTGGGAGACGCCTGAAAAAGGCGTCTCCCAGTGATTTTCATCTGCAAAATGCTGTGACGAGGACGAGTACCGCCCCCAACCCTGCGCAGAGAGCCGCCGTTTTGGTGCAAGGCGGACAGGACGGGCCAGGAAAATCACCTCCGAGCATGGCCGCCGAACCCAGTAAGCGGCCCCGGCTGGCCCCGTTACAGGCTGTCGAGTGGTTCCGGCCCGTCCGGAACAATGAGAGTGGTACCGCAGAGGTGTGCGCCTTTGTCTCTTGAGAGACAGGGGCGCTTTTTGTTTGCCCCGTCGAATCAAAACCTTTTGCACAGCTGCCGTTTCCCTCATCCGGCCTGACCGGCCACCTTCCCCCAGGGGAAGGCTATAAGGTTATTATTTCATTTCAATATAAAAAGGAGAAACACCCATGGACTACAACCAGACCGTCCACCTGCCCAAGACCGACTTCCCCATGCGGGCAGGCCTGCCCAAGCGCGAGCCCGATATGCTCCAGGAGATGTACGACCACGACCTGTATAACAAGATGGTCAAACGCAACGAGGGCAAGCCCTCCTTCGTCCTCCACGACGGCCCCCCCTATGCCAACGGCAACATCCACATCGGCACCGCCCTGAACAAGATCCTCAAGGACATCATCGTCAAGCACAAGAACATGACCGGCCACTACGCCCCCTATGTGCCCGGCTGGGACACCCACGGCCTGCCCATCGAGTCCGCCGTCCTCAAAGACAAGAAGGTCAAGCGGGACGAGATGACCACCGCCCAGTTCCGCACCAAGTGCCGGGAGTACGCCGAGGGCTACATCGCCAAGATGACCGAGCAGTTCCAGCGGCTGGGCGTGCTGGGGGAGTGGGACAATCCCTATATCACCCTGCTGCCCGAGTTTGAGGCCAAGCAGATCGAGGTCTTTGGCAAGATGGCCGAGAAGGGGCTCATCTACAAGGGTATGAAGCCGGTGTACTGGTGCCCCCACGACCAGACCGCCCTGGCCGAGGCCGAGATCGAGTACGCCGATGACCCCTGCACCACCATCTTCGTGAAATTCCCCGTCCGGGACGACAAGGGCAAGCTGGGCCAGTATGCCGACCTTAGCAAGACCTACTTCGTGATCTGGACCACCACCCCCTGGACCATCCCCGGCAACTTCGCCATCTGCCTGAACGCCGAGTTTGATTATGTGCTGCTCCAGGTACCCGGCGGGGACGTGTATATCCTGGCCAAGGACCTGGCCGAGAGCGTGTGCAAGGCCGCCCATATCGACTATGAGGCCTGCCAGGTGCTGGCCACCCTGAAGGGCAGCGAGTTTGAGCTGATGACCGCCACCCACCCCCTCTTTGACCGGGAGAGCGTCATCCTCAACGGCGAGCACGTCACCCTGGACGCCGGCTCCGGCTGCGTCCACACCGCCCCCGGCTTTGGCGCCGAGGACTTCCAGATCTGCCAGCAGTACGACAAGGCGGGGCTCACCCACATCGGGGTGCCCGTGCCCGTCAACGCCAAGGGCGTCATGACCGACAGCCGCTACAACGGCCAGTTCTACGCCAAGGGCAACGACATGGTGGTGGCCGATCTGGAGGCCGAGGGCTTCCTGGTGGCCAAGGAGAACATCACCCACTCCTACCCCCACTGCTGGCGGTGCAAGAACCCCATCATCTACCGGGCCACCGAGCAGTGGTTCTGCTC
>CALWXZ010000140.1 GCA_944385625.1 uncultured Flavonifractor sp.
GTGCGCCAGGACAGGGTGAAGGCCTGGGTGAGCATCATGTACGGCTGCAACAACTTCTGCACCTACTGCATCGTGCCCTACGTCCGGGGCCGGGAGCGCTCCCGCCAGCCGGAGGTGGTGCTGGAGGAGATCCGGGGCCTGGTGGCCCAGGGATACAAGGACATCACCCTGCTGGGCCAGAACGTCAACTCCTACGGCAAGGATCTGGAGAGCCCCATGGACTTCGCCGACCTTTTGAAGGCGGCCTCCCAGATTCCCGGGGACTTTCTGCTGCGCTTCATGACCAGCCACCCCAAGGACGCCTCCCAGAAGCTCTTTGACACCATGGCCTCCTCCCCCAAGATCGCCCCCTGCTTCCACCTGCCCTTCCAGGCGGGCAGCGACCGGGTGTTAAAGGCCATGAACCGGGTGTACGACCGGGCGGGCTATCTGGACAAGGTGCGCCGGCTGCGTCAGGCCATTCCCGACGTGGTCATCACCTCCGACGTGATCGTGGGATTTCCCGGGGAAACCGCCCAGGATTTTGAGCAGACCATGACATTGCTGGACGAGGTGCGTTTTGACGCCCTCTTTACCTTTATCTACTCCCCCCGGGTGGGCACCCCCGCCGCCAAGATGGAGGACCCAATCTCCAAGGAGGAGAAGGCGGCCTGGTTCCAGCGGCTGGTGGAGCGGCAGGACCAGATCTCCGAGGAGAAGCACAAGGCCTATATCGGCAAGACGGTGCGCTGCCTGGTGGACGGACAGGACGACAAGGGCCTCACCGCCCGCACCCCCGGCAACCGGCTGGTGCGCCTCGCCGGGGAGGAATCCCTCATCGGGCAGTTTGTGGACGTGAAGATCACGGGAGCCAATAAGTGGTCGCTGATGGGGGAGAAGGCGTAAGCGCCTTTCTCCTGTAGGGGGCGGCGTCCCCGACGCCCCGCATCCAAAGGAGGTACCGTTATGGCCCATTATCCGGTACGCAAAGACCTCCGTCTAAAAACCTGGGATTACTCGTCCGGCGGCATTTACTTCCTTACCTTTTGCACAAAAGGCCGCCAGTGCATTCTCTCCGCCATTTCCTCACCATATAATCGTCTGATGGATCTTCCCCGTCTTCACCTTCTTCCGGTCGGGGAAATGGTAGACCGTCAGATCCGTGGGCTGGAAGCGGCCTATCCTTGGCTCCGGATGCACCATTATGCCATCATGCCCAACCATGTTCATCTGCTGGTGGAGATTGTTTCCGGGGCAGACGGGGCGTCGAGGACGCCGCCCCCTACAGACGTAGAGGCGGGCCTCCCGGACCGCCCGCTCTGCCGGGCCGATCAACGCATACCGGCCCTCATCTCCACCCTGAAGCGCTTTACCAACCGAGCCGCCGGCTTTGCCCTCTGGCAGCGGGGCTACCACGACCACATTATCCGAAATATCGACGATTTCCAAACCATTTGGACCTATATCGACCAGAATCCCCAGAAATGGGAACTGGATCGCTACTATACTGACACAGAAAAGGAGCGCCCGCCATGCCGTCCGAGCTCACCCCCATGATGAAACAATATCTCAAGATGAAAGAGCTCCACCCGGACTGCATCCTCTTCTTCCGGCTGGGGGACTTCTACGAGATGTTCCAGGAGGACGCCAAGCTGGCCTCCAAGGAGCTGGATCTCACCCTCACCACCCGGGACCGGGGCAAGCCGGAGGATCAGCGCACCCCCATGTGCGGCGTGCCCTACCACAGTGCCGACGCCTACATCGCCCGGCTCATCGCCAAGGGCTACAAGGTGGCCATCTGCGAGCAGATGGAGGACCCCGCCCTGGCCCGCGGCCTGGTGGACCGGGACATCATCCGCATCGTCACCCCCGGCACCGTCATCGCCTCCTCCATGCTGGAGGAGGGGCGCAACAACTTCATCTGCGCCATCTATGAGGACGCCGCCGGGGCGGGGCTGTGCTTCTGCGACATCTCCACCGGCGAGATCTCGGTCACCGCCTTCTCCGGCCCCGACACCGCCGAGCACCTGTGCAACGAGCTGGGCCGCTTCTCTCCCCGGGAGGCCATGCTGTCCGATGGGGCCTACAGCGACGCCGCCCTGGTGGACTTTCTCACGGGTAAGCTGGACTGCCGGTGCGAGAACGGCGGAGAGGAGCGCTTCCGGTCCGACGCCGCCCGCGCCCTGGTGGAAAAGCAGTTCACCAGCGGCCTGGACCAGCTGCCGGAGGGGGACGATCACGCCCTCCAGGCGGTAGGGGGGCTTTTGAGCTACCTGTACGAGACCCAGAAAACCGACCTCTCCCACATCACCAGCCTGACCTGGTTCACCTCCGGCCAGTTCATGGAGCTGGATCTCACCGCCCGGCGCAACCTGGAGCTCACCGAGACCCTCCGCTCCAAGGAGAAGAAGGGCAGCCTCTTGTGGGTGCTGGACAAGACCCGCACCGCCATGGGCCACCGGCTCATCCGCACCTGGATGGAGCGGCCCCTCCTCTCCCCCGGGGCCATCAGCCGCCGGCTGGGGGCGGTGGAGGAGCTGGTGGGCGACCCCATCGGCCGGGACGAGCTGAAAAACACCCTGCGGGAGGTCACCGACCTGGAGCGGCTCATCGGCCGCATTGTGTACGGCACCGCCGGGGGCCGGGACCTGATGGCTCTGGCCACCGGTCTGGGCAAGCTGCCCCGGCTGCGGGAGCTGCTCTCCCCCTACGCCGGGGCCCTGCTCACCTCTCTGTCCGCCGCCCTGGACGATTTGCCCGACCTGCGGGCGCTGATCTGCTCGGCCATTGTGGACGAGCCCCCCTTCTCCGTCCGGGAGGGCGGCTTCATCCGGGCGGGCTACGACCCCGAGGTGGACCGGCTGCGGGACATCCTCACAGGGGGCAAGGATCTGGTGGCCGCCGTGGAGGCCCGGGAGAAGGAAAAGACCGGCATTAAGAGCCTGAAGGTGGGCTTCAACAAGGTGTTCGGCTACTACATCGAGGTATCCAAGTCCTACTACGACCAGGTGCCGGCGGACTACATCCGCAAGCAGACCCTGGTCAACTGCGAGCGGTTCATCACCCAGGAGCTGAAGGACCTGGAGCATGAGATTCTCTCCGCCCAGGACCGGGTCACCGCCCTGGAGTACCAGCTCTTCTGCGACCTGCGCCAGCAGGCCGCCGCCCGGGTGGGGGACATCCAGCGCTCCGCCGCCGCCGTGGCCCAGGTGGACGTGCTGGTCTCCTTCGCCGCCGTGGCCGCCGAGAACGGCTACTGCCGCCCCGAGGTGGACCTGTCCGACACCATCGACATCTCCGAGGGCCGCCACCCGGTGGTGGAGAAGATGCTGAAAAACGCCCTCTTTGTCCCCAACGACACCCGGATGGACGGAAAAGAGAACACCGTGGCCATCATCACCGGCCCCAACATGGCGGGCAAGTCCACCTATATGCGTCAGGTGGCCCTCATCGTCCTCATGGCCCAGATGGGCTCCTTCGTCCCCGCCAGGTCGGCCCGCATCGGCATCGTGGACCGGGTGTTCACCCGCATCGGGGCCAGCGACGATCTGTCCGCCGGCCAGTCCACCTTTATGGTGGAGATGAGCGAGGTGGCGGAGATCCTGAAAAACGCCACCGCCAAGAGCCTGCTCATCCTGGACGAGATCGGCCGGGGCACCTCCACCTACGACGGGATGTCCATCGCCCGGGCGGTGCTGGAATACTGCGCCGACAAGAAGAAGCTGGGGGCCAAGACCCTCTTTGCCACCCACTATCACGAACTGAGCGCCCTGGAGGGACATATATCCGGGGTGAAGAACTACAACATTGCCGCCAAGAAGAAGGGGGACGACATCCTCTTTTTGCGGAAGATTGTCCCCGGCGGGGCCGACCAGAGCTACGGCATCGAGGTGGCCAAGCTGGCCGGGGTGCCCGACAAGGTTATCACCCGGGCCCGCCATATTCTCAAGGAGCTGGAGGCGGGGGGCGTCCAGACCCCCCAGGCCCCGGCGGCGGCGTCCTCGGACCAGGTGTCCCTGCTGGATATGGGGGGTGGGGAGGTGGCCCGGCGGCTCCAGGGGGTGGATCTCAACACCCTCACCCCCATCGAGGCCATGAACCTGCTGTTTGAATTGAAGCAACTGATATAATGCGGGGGCGTCCGCAGGGGTCGCCCCTACACCAATCCCATTTCCACGCACAAAGGAGGAACCCACCATGCACAGCGGACAGCGCCGCCCCTGGCGGCCCCAGATCACCCGGGGAGAATGTTGCCGGGGATGGGTCTTTTTCGCCCTGTATGTGTTCCTCTTTCCCTGGCTCATGGGGTGGGTCCAGCGGTCCTATCCGGGGGAGTTTCCGGTGGCCGAGGCCAACGTGGTGTACTACCTCATTATTGCCGCCCTCACCTTTCTGGTTCTGTGGTCCTACCTGAGGCTGAACTTCCGGCTGCTGCTGGACTGGCTGCCGGAGAACCTGTTCGCCCTGGTCACCGGCCTGGCGGGCGGCGGGGTCCTCACCTTCCTGGTGGACCTCATCCCCCTGCCGGTGCAGAATCCCAACCTCACGAGCTACCCGGAGCAGTATTTCTTCGCCCCCGGCCCCACCGTCCTCATCCTGGTGGTGCTTATGCCCCTGGTGGAGGAGCCCTTCTTCCGGGGCCTGCTCTTCGGCTCGGTCCGGAGCTACAGCCGGGCGCTGGGCTATGTGCTGTCGGTGGGGGTGTACGCCTTCTACTGCGCCGTCCAGTTTGTCTACGCCTTCGGGGTTCTGGATCTGCGCTACCTGCTGCTGATGATTCAGTACGCGCCCGTGGCTCTGGCCCTCACCTGGTGCTATGACCGGGGAGGCTCCATCTGGAGCGCCATCGCCCTGCACATGATGTTCAACGCCTTTGGGCTGTGGCTGGCGCTGAACTGATCCCCCGGGGCGTCGGGGACGCCGCCCCCTACTCCCAGCCATGTAGGGGCGGGCCTCCCGGACCGCCCGTTATTTCTCCATTTAGAAAGTTGGTACTTCTATGCCCCACATTCAACAACTTGACTCCCATGTGGCCGACCTGATCGCCGCCGGCGAGGTGGTGGAGCGGCCCGCCTCCGTGGTGAAGGAGCTGATGGAGAACGCCATCGACGCCGGGGCGGACAAGCTGACGGTGGAGATCCAGCACGGGGGCATGACCCTGATCCGGGTCACCGACAACGGCTGCGGCATCGCCGCCGACGAGGCCCCCACCGCCTTCCTCCGCCACGCCACCAGCAAGCTGCGCACCGAGTACGACCTGGAGGCCATCGGCACCCTGGGCTTCCGGGGGGAGGCTCTGGCCGCCATCTCCGCCGTGTCCCGGATGGAGCTGCTCACCCGCACGCCCGACGCCCCGCTGGGCACCGCCCTCTCTCTGGAGGCGGGGGCGGTGATGAGCCAGGAGGAGGCGGGCTGCCCCCAGGGCACCACCATGGTGGTGAAAGACCTGTTCTACAACACCCCCGCCCGGCTCAAGTTCATGAAGAAGGACTCGGCCGAGAGCGCCGCCTGCTTCGCCATGGTCCAGCGGCTGGCCCTGTCCCACCCGGAGGTGAGCGTCAAGTTCCTCCGGGACGGCAAGCAGGACCTGCTCACCCCCGGGGACGGCAAACTCCAGTCCGCCCTGTACGCCGTGCTGGGCCGGGACCTGGCCCTGGGCTTCACCCCGGTACGAGGCTCCGGGGAGGAGATGGGCGTCACCGGCTTTGTGTCCCTGCCCACCTGCTGCCGGGGCACCCGGGGCTATCAGCACTTCTTTGTCAACGGCCGGTATGTGAAGAGCCGCACCATGATGGCCGCCCTGGAGGAGGCCTACGCCAACCAGAAG
>CALWXZ010000141.1 GCA_944385625.1 uncultured Flavonifractor sp.
GCGGGTGATGGGAATCGAACCCACGCGACCAGCTTGGAAGGCTGGGATTCTACCATTGAACTACACCCGCATGGGCGCCGACTTTCTTTAAGTACGTCAGCCAGAATATAGTAGCATACGCTTTTACATTTGTCAACGCTTTTTTGCAGAGTCCGGAAAAATAATTTTACCCGGCTTGCAAATCGGCCTCTTCTCGGGTATGATGAAAGGGCGGCTATGTCCGCAGTAAAGGAGAGCTCCTGAGATGAAGATCAGTTATCAGATGGTACGCCAGTCGGAGGAGATCCGTACCTATATCACCCAGGCCGACCAGTCCCTGTCGGCCCTGGGCTTTACCGAACACAGCTTCGCCCACGTCACCCGCTGCGCCGAGGTGGCCGCGGACATCCTGGTGCAGTTGGGCTACGATACCCATCAGCAGGAGTTGGCCCGCATCGCCGGTTTCATGCACGATATCGGCAACGTGGTCAACCGCCACGACCACGCCCAGACCGGCGCGGTCATGGCATTTCGTATCCTGGACAAGATGGGAATGGACCCGGCTGATGTGGCCGCCGTCATCACCGCCATCGGCCATCACGACGACGCCACCGCCTTCCCCGTCAATCCTGTGGCCGCAGCCCTGATCCTGGCGGATAAAACCGATGTACGCCGCAGCCGGGTACGCAATAAAGAACACCAAAGTTTTGACATCCATGACCGGGTCAATTTCGCCGCCGAGCGCTCCGACCTGTCTCTGGACAAGGCTGCTGGCACTATCACGCTCACCCTGACCATCAATACCGCGTTCTGCGCCGTGATGGACTATTTTGAGATCTTTCTGGAGCGGATGCTCCTCTGCCGCCGGGCGGCTGAATATCTGGGGCTACAGTTCAAGCTGATGATTAACGGCCTGGCCCTGCTGTAACGGTCCCTCTGCACGACAAAAAGAGTCCTGTTCGGTTGCCACCGAACAGGACTCTTTTAAAATCATTTGATGTACTCACATGAGGCGTACGGTATAATAGACCGCCAGAATCAACAGCCAGGCCACCAACACGCCGTACAGCACCGCCAGGGCGCCCAGCACCAGGGCCGCGATCACAACCGCCGCCACCAGCGCGCAGGTCACATAGAGCATGGCATAATTGGCGCTTTTCGACAGAATCGCTCTGGCCTTGCCTTTGACGCTCCACACACCCTTATGGGACTGGAGCAGGCGGAAGCATACCGCCGCGGCCACCAGAATTACCGCCAGAACGGCCAGGTAACCGTATCCAACTTGGGGCGCACCGGCGGCCTGGGGCGCCACCTTGACGCCCAGCAGCCCCAATGCGCTGAGTACCGCTGCGAAAAAGAACTCCCTCTGATAGAGGTAGTAAATGAGGGCCAGCACGGCAACCGCCGGGACAGCCACATACAGGAAACTGATCCCCTTGTCATAAAAGCAATCAATAACCACCGCGCATACAGCCAGGACCAGCGCGATCCCCGTCAGGACGCCCGGAAGGCGGAGGGACCGCCCCGACTTCCAAAACAGCAGGGTCCAGATCAGCAAGGCCACAAAGCAGATGGGCAACACGATGGCCAGCACCTTGAACATCCCCTGGAGGGCTACCGCAAGATAGATCTGTTCGGTGGTAAAGTTTACATATACCTTATTCAGCAGAAGAAGCACAGCCTCCAACACCACAGCGCCCAGAATCCACCAGAGAACTTTGGTCAGAATGATATCTTCTTCCCGTGCGCGCTGGGCTTTCTGTTGTTCTTTCTTATTCATGTATCCATCTCCTGTGGCAAAGTATCCGGCAGATGCACCGAACAACGCTGAGTCATCAATCCCATATAGTTTATCAGAATCTGCCGCACATTGCAAGTCAAGAATCCCTTTTCTCTTTTCAACCGGTGAAAATTATGCTAGAATAATGTCTGCAAAATTTCCGAATCCACGGCGTCTTCCGCCTTTCTCAGGCGGGCGCCATGCAGAATGGAGTCAGTCATGAAGCGTTTCCTTCCTTTCCTGTGCTGTCTGTTCCTACTGGCCGGGTGCGCCGCACCGGCGTCCAGCGCCGAACCGGAGCAGGCCCAGTTTTTTTCCATGGATACCGTCATGTCCATCCGCGTATACAGCGGCGGCGGCCTGGACGCCATCCAGGCCGCCCGGCAGGAGATCGAGGGACTGGACAAGCTGCTCTCCCGTACCGATCCGGACAGTCAGATCTCCGCGCTGAACAGTCACGCCGGTGACGGCTTACAAGTTTCTTTGGACGCTGAGGTGGCCAATCTGCTCTCCTTCGCCAAATCGGTCTCCCAGCTGCTGCCCGGCTGCTTTGACGTCACCATCGCGCCGGTGATGGACGCCTGGGGCTTTACCACGCAGGAGCGCCATATCCCCTCGGCGGATACCCTGTCGGCCGCCATGGCGTTGGTGGACAGCAATGGACTGATTGTAGATGAGCAGGCCTCTTCCGCCCGGCTGGAGCGGGCCGGTATGGAGGTGGATCTGGGGGCGGTGGCCAAGGGCTTTGCCGCCGGTCAGGCGGACGCCGTGCTCCGGCAGCAGGGCGTGACCTCCGCTCTGCTGGACCTGGGCGGCAACGTCACCGTCATCGGCGCCAAGCCGGACGGAACCGCCTGGCAGGTTGCCGTAAAGGACCCCCAAAACACCTCGGAGGCTCTGTGTGTCCTCTCCCTGGAGGATCAGACTGCCTCCACCTCCGGCGGGTATGAGCGCTATTTTGAGGAAAACGGCCAGATTTATCACCACATCATCGATCCCAAAACCGGCTACCCCGCCGACAGCGGTCTTTTGTCGGTGACGGTGATCTCCGCCGACCATATGCTGGCTGACGCCCTCTCCACCGCCCTGTTTGTGGCCGGTCCCGACGCCGCCCTGGACTTCTGGCGCAGCCGGGAGGACATTGAGCTGGTGCTGTGTACCCAGGATAACAGAGTCATCGTCACCGAAGGCCTGGAGGCGGGCTACCGCCCCGCTGGGGAGGATCGGGGGTATACCTATGAGATCGCCCGCCGCTGACCGCCGCCGCCCCACCCTGTGGGACGGCGCGGTGGCGTTGGCCGTGGTGGCCTGCGCGGTATTTCTGGTGCTTTTCCTGCGCCCCGCCCAGAGCAGCGCCGTCACCGCCGTCATCACCCTGAACGGGGAGACGGTGGCCCAGTATCGCCTGGACCAGCTGTCCCAGCCGGTTACGCTGGAGGTAACAGAGGCGGACTATCCCCTCACTATCCGGGCCGAGCAGGGTCGTATCTGCATTGAACACAGCGACTGCCCCAGCCAGGACTGCGTCCGTACCGGCTGGATCAGCCGTCCGGGCCAGCAGATCATCTGCCTTCCCAACCGGCTGGTGATCTCTCTGTCCGGGACAGATGCTGAATCCTTTGACGCGGTAACGGGCTGAAAAGTTCCCCGCCTGCATCTATTTTTTTCCTGGAAGGAGGCATCCCCCGTGTCCGTTTCCCTCCGGCGGCTCACCCGCTCGGCGGTACTCACCGCTCTGGCTCTGGCCCTCTCCGTGGCGGAGGGGCTGGCGCCGCTGACCATTCTCTTTCCCCTCCCCGGCCTGCGGCTGGGGCTGGCCAATCTGGTCACGGTGTACGCCCTGTGCCGTCTGTCCGGCCGGGAGGCTCTGCTGATTCTCCTGGCCCGCTGTCTGCTGGGCTCCCTGCTGGGGGGCAATCTGATGGCCCTGGCTTTCTCCCTCACCGGCGGTCTGCTGGCTTTGGGCGTTATGGCCCTGCTGCTGCGGCTGCCCGGCCTGTCCCTGTTCGGCGTGTCCATCGCCGGGGCCGCCGCCCACAACACCGGCCAGATCCTGGCGGCCATGGCGGTGTTGGGCACCCCCGCCCCCCTGGTCTATCTGCCGCCCCTGCTGGTCTGCTCCCTGGTCACCGGAGCGGTCACCGGCGGCGCCTCCATCCTGCTGGTCCATCGGGTTCCATTTCCCGGCAGGCCCTGAACAGGAGTTGTCACAAGGATAAAAAGGTGGTAAAATGAGAACCCAATCTCATTTTACCACCTTTTATTTGTCAGGAGGGATTGCTATGACCGACCGGGAACTGGTGGATCTGGCCTTTACCATGCTGGAGCGCGCCTACGTCCCCTACTCCCGCTTTCCCGTGGGCGCCGCCCTGCTGTGTGCCGACGGAAGCATATTTACCGGCTGCAATGTGGAAAACGCGGCCTACGGCTCCACCATCTGCGCGGAGCGCACCGCCCTGGTAAAGGCGGTGAGCGAAGGGCACCGGGACGACTTTGTACGCCTGGCCGTGGTGGGCAACTCCACCGACTACTGCTGGCCCTGCGGCGCCTGCCGCCAGATGCTCTATGAATTTGCCCCCGATCTGACGGTGTTGGTGGGCCGCGGAGACCGGGACTTTGTGCGCCTGCCCCTCCACGAACTGCTGCCCCACGGCTTCGGCCCCAAGTCGCTGTCATGACGGGGTATCAGGTTTATGCGGTGCCCTGCGCGGATTACGCCGGGGCGGAGGCCGCCCTGCGGGGGGCGGTGGAGCGCATGGGCGGTATAGGGCGGTTTGTCCGGCCCGGGGAGCGTATTCTGCTCAAGGCCAACCTGCTGCGTCCCTCCCCGCCGGAGGCCGCCGTATGTACCCATCCGGCGGTGGTGGGGGCCATGGCCAAGCTGGTGCGGGAGGCGGGGGGCGCCGCCGTTATCGCGGACAGCCCCGGCGGCGCTTTGCAGAAGGAAGCTGTGCTGCGCAATCTGTACGAAAAAACCGGCATGGCCCAGGCCGCCCGTCAGGCCGGCGGAGAGGTCTGCCTGGACCCCTCGGCCCGGCTGGTGGCCCTGCCTGAGGGGCAGGTCCTCCATCAGGCGGAGATCATCGCCCCCGCTCTGGACTGCGACGGATGCTTTGATCTGTGCAAGATGAAGACCCACGTTTTTATGGGCATGACCGGCGCGGTCAAAAACAGCTTTGGCCTGATCCCGGGCCTGACCAAGGTGGGCTTCCACGGCTCCCATCCCGACCAGGCCCGGTTTGCCCAGGTGCTGCTGGATCTCATCGGTTTTATGAAGCCCAGGCTCAGCGTGATGGACGCCATCCTGGCCATGGAGGGCGAGGGCCCCGGCGCCTCCGGCACCCCCCGTCAGGTGGGCCTGCTGCTGCTGTCGGACAATCCTCTGGCCCTGGATGTGATCGCCGGGGAGATCATGGGGCTGCCCCGAAGCCGCAATCCCGTGCTGCTGGCGGCGGAGGGCAGAGGCCTGTCCCCCACCCGCTGGGAGGAGGTGGAGCTGGTGGGGGCAAAGTTGGAGGATCTGCGCATCCCGGACTACAAATTTCCCGCCAACGTGCGGAGCAACCTGATGGAGTTTCTGGGGCCCCTCACCGGTGCGGCAGGCCGGCTGTGCAAGGGCCTGCTCTCCCAGACCCCCAGGGTCCGGACCAATGTATGCGTGGGCTGTGCCATCTGCAAAAATGCCTGCCCCGGAAAAGCCATCACCATGACCGGCCCCGGCGGTAAGGCCAAGGTCCATCCCAGCTCCTGCATCCGCTGCTACTGCTGCCATGAGCTGTGTCCCCACAAGGCGGTGGAGCTCAAGCGCAGCTGGCTGGGCCGGCTGCTGGGCATTTGACCGGTCATTTTTATTTTTTTGAATATTGCACACAAAAGCGGATATGCTAACAGCGGTATCTCAATTTGGAGGAGGCAGCATATCCTATGTTCCTGGACAAGATCGCCCTGGTCCTT
>CALWXZ010000142.1 GCA_944385625.1 uncultured Flavonifractor sp.
TTATCCATATGGCGACATAGCCAAGTGGTAAGGCAGAGCTCTGCAAAAGCTCCACCCCCAGTTCGAGTCTGGGTGTCGCCTCCAAAAAGAAACACCAGCCGATTGGCTGGTGTTTCTTTTTGGATATGTGGGGCGTATGATCCACTCGGTGGGAGTCAATTCCATCAGAGTGGCTCTGGACTACAAGACAGGGAGTGAGAACCGTTGTGGGAACAGTTCTCACTCCCTGTTTTTTTGGCTCGAGCTGCTGTTTTATACCCGGCCGATATCGGTTCGGAAGTACATATCCTGAAACTGAATATGCTTGGCGGCTGCGTAGGCCCCGTCAATAGCCTGCTCCAGGGTGTCCCCGGTGGCGGTGACTCCCAGGACGCGGCCGCCGTTGGTGACGATGTTGCCGTCATCATCCAGCTTGGTGCCGGCATGGAATACCACGGCGGTTTCCTCCGCCTCCTTCAGGCCGGTGATGGGATAGCCCTTCTGGTAGCTGCCGGGGTAGCCGCCGGAGGCCAGCACCAGGCAGCAGGCGGCGCCCGGCTTCCACTGGATGTCCAGCTGGCTGAGGGCGCCCTCCCGGCAGGCGGCGAAGATCTCCATCAGGTCGGAGTCTAAGAGGGAGAGCACCGCCTGACACTCGGGGTCGCCGAAGCGGGCGTTGTACTCCACCACCTTGGGACCCTCTGGGGTAATCATCAGCCCGAAGTAGAGCACCCCCTTGAAGGGGCGGCCCTCGGCCTTCAGCGCGGCCACGGTGGGCATGAAGATCTCCCGCATACACTGGATGGCCACGGGAGTGGTATAGTTGGGGGAGGGGGAAATGGCGCCCATGCCGCCGGTGTTGGGGCCCTGGTTGCCGTCATAGGCCCGTTTGTGGTCCTGGGAGGAGGGCATACACAGCAGGTGCTCGCCGTCACAGAAGGCCAGTACGGTGACCTCAGGGCCGGTCATGCACTCCTCAATGACCACCTTGGCCCCCGCCTCGCCGAAGCGGTAGTCGCTCATCATGGAGCGGACGGCCTGCTTGGCCTCCTCCACGCTCTGTGCCACGATGACGCCCTTACCCAGGGCCAGACCGTCGGCCTTGACCACGATGGGGGCGCCCTGGGCCTCCACATAGGCCAGGGCGGCGTCCATGTCGGTGAAGGTCTCGTACTTGGCGGTGGGGATGTGGTACTTCTTCATCAGGTTTTTGGAGAAGATCTTGCTGGCCTCAATGATAGCCGCATTGGCGGTGGGGCCGAAGGTGGGAATGCCGGCGGCCTCCATGGCGTCCACCATGCCCAGAGCCAGGGGATCGTCGGGGGCCACCACCACGAAATCCATGGAGTATTTTTTGGCCCATTTCACCATACCTTCCACGTCGGTGGCGGCGATGGGAACGCACTGGGCGATGGATTCAATGCCACCATTGCCGGGGGCGCAGTAGAGCCGGGTGACATGGGGACTCTGGGACAGCTTCCAGCAGATGGCGTGCTCCCGACCGCCTCCGCCTACGACGAGAACTTTCATAGCGTTATACCTCGTTTTCGTTGATATCAGGCAAAGCGCCTATTAATGGTGGAACAGTCGCATACCAGTAAAGGCCATGGCGATGCCGTACTTGTTGCAGGTGGCGATGACGTTGTCATCCCGGATGGAGCCGCCGGGCTGTACGATGTAGGACACACCGGATTTGCGGGCCCGCTCCACGTTGTCGCCGAAGGGGAAGAAGGCGTCGGAGCCCACAGTCACGCCGGACTGGGTGGCGATCCAGGCCTTCTTTTCCTCAGCGGTGAGCACCTCGGGCTTGACCTTGAAGGTGTTCTGCCACACACCCTCGGCCAGCACATCCTCGTACTCGTCGGAGATATATACGTCGATGGCGTTGTCCCGGTCGGGGCGGCGGATGCCGTCCACAAACTGGAGGCCCAGCACCTTGGGATGCTGGCGCAGCAGCCAGTTGTCCGCCTTGTTGCCCGCCAGACGGGTGCAGTGAATACGGCTCTGCTGGCCGGCGCCCACGCCGATGGCCTGGCCGTCCTTCACATAGCACACCGAGTTGGACTGGGTGTATTTCAGGGTGATGAGGGCCAGAATCATGTCCCGCTTGGCGTTTTCGGGCAGGTCCTTGTTATCGGTGACCACATTGTTGAGCAGGTCGGCGTTGATCTCATAGTTGTTGCGGCCCTGCTCAAAAGTGATGCCGAACACGTCCTTGTGCTCAATGGCCCTGGGGACATAGTTGGGGTCGATCTCCACCACGTTGTAGCCGCCCTTGCGCTTGGCCTTGAGGATGGCCAGGGCCTCGTCGGTGTAGCCGGGGGCGATAATACCGTCGGACACCTCCAGAGCCAGATAGCGGGCGGTCTGGGCGTCGCACACGTCGGACAGGGCGGCCCAGTCGCCGTAGGAGCACAGCCGGTCGGCGCCCCGGGCCTTCACATAGGCGCAGGCGATGGGGGACAGGTCCATGTCCTCGGCAAAGTAGATCTTCTTTTCCACGTCGGTGAGAGGAGTACCCACGGCGGCTCCTGCGGGGGAGACGTGCTTGAAGGAGGCGGCGGCAGGCAGGCCGGTGGCCTCCTTCAGCTCCTTGACCAGCTGCCAGGAGTTCAAGGCGTCCAGGAAGTTGATATAGCCCGGCTTGCCGTTGAGCACCTTGATGGGCAGCTCGCCGGACTCCATAAAGATGCGGGCGGGCTTCTGGTTGGGGTTGCAGCCGTATTTGAGGGCAAGTTCGTTCATAAGAAATCCCCTTTCTGCTGGTATTAGTTGGTTTCGATGAATATGCCGCGCTCGCCGCTCCAGTCCACATGGAAGCCCAGAGCGCTGCCCAGATCGCGCAGCTTGTAGTAGGTGTAGCCGCCGCCCGCGTCATCGGTCAGCAGGATTGCGTCCAGGGCGGTGGGTGTGCCGTTGACCTTGGTTTGGGCCTGGGGCACGGTGTAGGTTCGGTTGCCGGTAAAGGGGGTGTGCATTTCGTCCCCGGTGGCCTGATAGCGCTGTCCGCTGGCCAGGTTGACAGCGCCGTCCCAGAGTACATTGAACTGAGCCGCCGTGCCGTTCAGCGCCGAGGCCAGGTCGCGCACCTTGATATAGTTGGTGTCGTTGCCGTTGGCGTCGCGCAGGGCGTACATCTGGAAGGAGACATACTTCCCGTCGATCTCCACCTGCTGGGTGGAGGCATAGGCCAGCGGGGTGGGGGAGGGGATGTTGGTCAGCGGGACAAAGGGGATACCGGCAGCCTTGGCCTTTTGCTCAATCACACTGCCCGCCTTGGCGTAAATGGTGGTCGTATATGGCTTATCAAAACAAGCGAAGGTGTTGTCTGCGCGGATATCTCCATAGAAGGTGACACGCTTGAGGTTGGAGCAGCGCAGGAAGGTTTGATAAAAATCGATATTGGAGCAAGCAAATGTTACATCGGTCAGGTTATCACAGTGCTCAAATGCCCGGGCACCAATGCTGGTCACGCTGCTCGGGACGGTCACCGAGGTCAGGCCGTCACAACGTGACCATGCGGAATTCCCGATGCTGGTTACACTATCCGGGATAGTCACCGAAGTCAGGCTATTACAGCCGTCAAAGGCTCCATCTCCAATGCTGGTCACACGATTCGGGATGGTTATCGAGGTCAGGCTGTCACAGTACGCAAATGCGTACGCTCCGATGCTAGTCACACCTTCCGGAATCACCATTGAGGTTAGACTCTCACATTGACTAAATGTACCATCCCCGATTCTGGTTACACTGTCCGGGATCTTAATCGAAGTAAGGCTCCTACAGCTTGCAAATGCGCTGTCTCCGATGCTGGTGACGCTGTCTGGGATGGTCACTGAGGTCAGGCGGGCGCATCTTTGAAATGCGTAGTTCCCGATACTGGTCACATTGTTTGGAATAGTTACTGAGGTCAGGCTGTTACAGCTTGAAAATACAGCTTCCCCAATCCTGGTCATGCTCTTCGGAATGGTCACCGACGTGAGGTCGTAGCAGTCATTAAATGCCCAGTCCCCAATGCTGGTCACGCTATCTGGGATCTTGATTGAAGTCAGGCTTGTACAGTAAGCAAATGCGCTGCGCCCAATGCTGGTCACGCCGTTGGGGATGGTCACCGAGGTCAGGTCAACACAGTGTGCAAATGCGTTGTTCCCGATGCTGGTCACGCCGCTTGGAATCGTGACGGCGCCGCCATCCCCCTTGTACTCGGTCAGCACACCGTTTTCAATCACAAAATCGCTGCTTGCAGCAGAGGCCGTTGCCGACATGGCGCCCACGCAGAGCAGCATGGCCAAAAGACAGCCCAAAATCGTTCGTTTCATCCTCTACCAACCTCCCGATGTTTACCGCCCACTGCCAGCTCACAGGGGCGGCATCCTATTATTCCGCGTGCTTGTTGAGAATGACGGTGTCCCAGCTGCCGGTCATGAGGTCAATGTAGCGCACGAAGAGGGACACCTTGTTGTCCGCGTTGAGGCTGTTCCAGATCAGCTGGGCAAAGGCCTCGGGGGTCTCGCTGGCGATGGCGATCTGCTCCGGTTCCCCTTCGAAGGAGGGCAGGGGATTGCCGTCGCCCATGTAGGTATGGATGAAGTGGCCCTGTCCGGCCAGGGGCTTCTCGTAGGTGAAAAAGTAGCGGCGGCAGGAGGCGGGGTCGCCGCTAGCGCTCTTCAAAATGGAGAGCACATAGTCGCCGTCCTTCTTCACCAGACCGGAGATGCGGGGGGTGTAGTTGGGCTCGTCGGGCTCAAAGGTGCGGGTGTGGAGGGCCTGGGAGAAGGTCTTGCCGGCGGCGAGGCCCTCCCGGATGGTGTCAGTCTGGTCGCCGTTGGTGACGATGGTGGAGGCGCCGAACACCCGGACCGGGTTGTAGATGATAAGAGAGGGGTCAGTCATCTTGGAGGGATCAAAGGCCTGGGTGCGGATGCCGTCGGGGGTCTCCACAAAGACCCGGTTGCGGGAGTTCTCGCTGCGGCCCATGATGAAGTAGGCGATGACCGCCTTGGTGTCGTCGGCGGAGCGGCCCAGCACGATGCCCCGGCCGGGATAGGGATTGTTTTGCAGCAGTTGGGTCAGATCCAGCGTTTTCATCAGTTTATTCCCCTTCCTTGATGGTAACGATCCGTCCCTCCACGGAGAGACGGCCCTGGCAGAAGAGCGCCACGGCCTGGGGCAGGATGTGCCACTCGGCCTGCTCCATGACCCGGCGCTGGAGCACCTCGGGGGTGTCGCCGGGCAGGATGTCCACCGCTTTCTGGAGGACGATGGGGCCTCCGTCGGGTTCCTCATTGACGAAGTGGACGGTGGCGCCGGTGACCTTCACCCCGTAGGCCAGGGCCTTCTCATGGACGTGAAGACCGTAGTAGCCCGCCCCGCAGAAGGATGGGATGAGGGCGGGGTGGACGTTGAGGATGGCGTTGGGATAGGCCTGCACCATCTCCTCCGTCAGGATGTGCATGAAACCGGCCAGCACCACCAGCTCGATGCCCAGCTCCTTCAGCCTGGACACCAGAGCCTGAGTCATGGCCCGGTTGGAGTCGTAGTCCTTTCGGGCCACCACATAGCCGGGAATACCGGCGTTTTTGGCCCGCTCCAGGGCGTAGGCGTCAGCCCTGGAGGAGATGACGGCGGCCAGTTCACCGCCGCCCAGCTCACCCCGGTCCCGGGCGCCGATGAGGGCCTGGAGATTGGTCCCGCCGCCGGAGACCAGTACAGCGAT
>CALWXZ010000143.1 GCA_944385625.1 uncultured Flavonifractor sp.
GCTCACCTGCCGGCTGAAGGTGCGCGGTCCGGGCCGAATCCAGGCGGGGCTGGAGATGGCGGTGGAATTTCTGAACCAGTTTGCCGTCAGCAACATGGGAGAGCGCGGTTCCCGCTTTGCCCCATACCTTGGGACGGTGGGGCTGTATATCTTCCTGTGCAATGTGATCGGAGTCTTTGGCCTGGCGCCCCCCACCAAGGACATCAATGTCACCGCCGCCCTGGCAGTCATGAGCGCCCTGCTGATCTACGGGGCTCAGTTCCGTTACCGCGGCCTGGCGGGGGGACTGAAAAAGTTTGCCGAGCCGATGCCCATTCTGCTGCCCATCAATCTGATGGAGATCGTCATCCGTCCCCTGGCCCTGTGCATGCGGCTCTTCGGCAATATTCTGGGGGCGTTCATCATCATGGAGCTGGTCAAGATGCTGGTGCCGGTGGTGGTGCCGGTGCCTCTGAGTCTCTATTTCGACCTGTTCGACGGGGGGATTCAGGCGGTGGTGTTTGTCTTTCTCACCGCCCTGTTCACCGGGGAGAGCATCAAGGACGAGGCGTGAACCGGACCTGGGAAGGTACGCGGGGTACAGAAATTTTATAACAGAAAAAGTCAAATCAAAGGAGGAACTGCACTATGAGTATTGGGATGATCGCCGTGGGCATGTCGGTCATGACGGGTATCGGCGCCGGTATCGGCATCGGCATCGCTACAGGAAAGGCCAGCGAGGCCATTGCACGTCAGCCGGAGGCCTCGGGCAAGATCAACAGCGCGCTGCTGATCGGCTGCGCTTTGGCGGAGGGCACCGCGATTTTCGGCTTTATCACCGCCCTGCTGATCCTGTTCATGGGCTGATTTTTGTTTCAAGGTAAGGAGTGAGGCGCTATGCTGGAGCTGCAGGTGTCCACCATTGTGTTCACCGTCATCAATCTGTTGATCCTGTATGTAGTGCTGAAGAAGGTGCTGTTCGGCCGGGTGAACCGGGTTCTCCAGGCCCGGGCCGATCTGATCCAGCAGAACCTCTCCGGCGCGGAGCAGGAGAAGGCGCAGGCGGACGAATTGAAGGCGGAGTATGAGCAGAAGCTGGCCCGGGCCCATGCCGAGGCAGCTGAGATCGTCGCCCAGGCCAAGACCCGGGGCGCCCAGGAGTACCAGGCCATCATGGACCAGGCCCAGGACGAGGTGCGCCGCACCCAGGCTCAGGCCCAGGCACAGAACCAGGCGGACCGGGAGGAGATGCTCCGCTCCGCCCGCCGGGAGGTGGCCCAGCTGGCGGTGATGGCGGCGGCCAAGGTGGCCCAGCGGGAGCTGGACGAGCAGTCCGACCGGGCCATCGCTGAGCAGTTCCTGGCAGAGGCAGGTGAGCGGAAATGACTCAATTTGTCCAGCGCTGCGCCGCGGCGCTTTACGGCATGGAAGGGAAAGGTGCCTCCGGAATGGGAGAGGTGCTGGACCGTCTGCTGGCAGAGAAGGAGCTGTGGCAGACCCTGGCCAGCCCGGCGGCGTCCGACGGGCAGCGGGAGGAGCTGCTCCGCTCCGCCCCTGTGCTGGAAGGGCGGGAGGAGCTGACCGCCTTTCTGCTGATGCTGGTCCGGGAGCATAAGCTGGAGGACCTGCCCGCCGTGGCAGAGGAGCTGCGCCGGCTGGAGCTGGCGGGGCAGGGGGGCGCGGTGTGCGTGATGACCTGCGCCCGTCAGCCTGAACCCGAAACCTTGGAGGCGGTCCGCCAGGGGGTGTGCCGCCTGCGGAACCTGGAACAGGTGGTGCTGAAGGTGCAGCTGGACCCCTCCATCCTGGGGGGCTTCATTCTGGAGATCCAGGGCGTCACCTATGACCGCAGCGTCCGGGGCCGCTTGGAGCGGCTGGCCCGGGGGCTTCAGGAGGGGGACGACGGCCTGGAGGGGCTGGTGGATTCCCTGAAGGAGAAGATTCAGGATTTCTCTCCGGAGGAGCAAGGCAGCCGGGAGAGCGGCCGGGTGGTCCAGGTGGGGGACGGCATTGCCACCATCCAGGGGCTGGACCGGGCGGTCTACGGCGAGCTGGTGGAGTTTGACACCGGCGTCAAGGGCATGGTGATGGACCTGTCCCGGGAGACGGTGGGCTGCGTCCTGCTGGGGCCGGAGACCGGCCTCCACGAGGGCAGCACCGTCACCCGAACCGGCCGCCCCGCCGACGTGCCCGTTGGCGAGGAGCTGCTGGGCCGGGTGGTGGACGCCCTGGGTCAGCCCATCGACGGCCTGGGCCCCATCCAGGCCGACGGGACCCGGCCCATTGAGCATGAGGCCGGCGGGGTCATCACCCGGGAGCCGGTCACCGTCCCCCTCCAGACGGGTATCCTGGCCATCGACGCCATGGTGCCCATCGGCCGGGGGCAGCGGGAGCTGATTATCGGCGACCGGCAGACGGGCAAGACGGCCATCGCCGTGGACACCATCCTCAACCAGAAGGGGCAGGACGTCATCTGCATCTATGTGGCCATCGGCCAGAAGGCCTCCTCGGTGGCCCGGGTGCGGGACACTCTGACCAAGCACGGGGCCATGGACTACTCCATCATCCTCTCCGCCGCCGCCAGCGACCCGGCTCCCCTGCAGTACATCGCCCCCTACGCCGGGGCGGCTATGGGGGAGTACTTCATGGAGCGGGGACGGGATGTGCTGATCGTGTATGACGATCTGAGCAAGCACGCGGTGGCCTACCGGGCCCTGTCCCTGCTGCTCAAGCGGTCTCCCGGCCGGGAGGCCTACCCCGGCGATGTGTTCTACCTCCACTCCCGCCTGCTGGAGCGGGCCTGCCGCCTGACAGCGGAGTTCGGGGGCGGCTCCATGACCGCCATCCCCATCATTGAGACCCAGGCCGGCGACGTGTCCGCCTACATTCCCACCAACGTGATCTCCATCACCGACGGGCAGATCTATCTGGAGACCGACCTGTTCTTTGCCGGACAGCGGCCCGCCGTCAACGTGGGGCTGTCCGTGTCCCGGGTGGGCGGCGCGGCCCAGACGCGGGCCATTAAGCGCACCGCAGGCACCATGCGCATCGACCTGGCCCGGTTCCGGGAGCTGGAAATTTTCACTCAATTCTCCTCCGACCTGGACCCGGCCACCCAGAAGACCCTGGACCACGGCAAACGGCTGCTGGAACTGTTAAAGCAGCCCCTCTACCAGCCCATGCCGGTGAGCCGCCAGGCAGTGCTGCTGTATATCGGTACCAACGGCCTGCTGGACGACGTGCCGTCGGAGCAGGTGCGGGACTTCGCCATTCAATTTGCCGACCGGATGGAGCACCAGCACGGGGAGCTGATGGCCGAGATCCAGTCCACCGGCAACCTGTCCGGCGTGGCCGTGGAGACCATCCGCGCGGCGCTGGCTGAGTATAAAAAAGAAAAATTGGCAGGAAATTAAGATTTTTGGGGGTGTTTCGCCGCCCCGGCGGCGAGCTTCTTTCTGGCATGCCCAGAAAGAAGCCAAAGAGGCGCCAGGGGGCAGGCTCAGATGAGCGCTTTGCGCTCCTATTCGCCCGCCCCCTGGACCCCCATTTTACGGGGGCCTCCAATCAGGCTAGCTGGTTTGTCATCGCAAAGGCGCGGGTGGACATCGATTGGCCTCCTGTCTATCACCGCTGCCGCTAAGTTTCCGGTAACCTTTGGGCGGTGCTCCTACTGGTTGGAAGCGCGCCTTTTGCGTGGGTTGGGCTCAAGTGCGGCTCAGAGAATCGGCAGGCGGCCCAGTGTGCCGCCCCTACAAAATACGGGAACTATCCGGTCTTTCCGTAGGGGCCGGTCCCAGATCGGCCCGCAGGCGGCCAAAGGCCGCCCTACGGCGGAAAACAGACCGGGAGCGTTGGTTCAGCAACGCCAGGCGCGGTTGTGGAATCGCACCAACTCCAATTTTCCAAAAACCCAGGGCCCAGTGGCCCGGCGGGAATTCAGACACTCACTCAGATTTTGCGCGCCGGAAATGTTTTGCCCACCCCAAGGGGTAACCCCCGTAATGGGGGTCCTAGGGGGAATTTAGCATGGAGAACAAGGCGGTACGCCGAAGTTCTCCCCTGTAAATTCCCCCTGGCGTCTTTTGGTTCCTTTTCCACGGGGAAAAGGAACTCGCCCCCGCAGGGCGAACCCACTATAAAAATCAGAGACCATCACTTTGGAGAGGAGGAAGGCCCCATGGCCAGCACCAAGGAGATCCGCACCCGCATGAAGAGCGTGGAACAGACCTTAAAAATCACCAACGCCATGTACCTGATCGCCTCGTCCAACCTGCGCAAGGCCAAGGCTCAGCTGGAGAAGGCGACCCCCTATTTTACCAAAATTGACGCCACCATCGCGGACATTCTCCACCGCTCCCCGGAACTGAGCCATCACTTCCTGGACCGGCGGCCGGAGATCCCTCCCGCCCAGCGGAAGGTGGACTATCTCGTCCTCAGCGGCGACAAAGGTCTGGCCGGCGCCTACAACCACAACGTGCTGAAGCTGGCGGAGCGGCGCGTCCGGGAGGCGGCCAATCCCAAGCTGTTTGTGGTGGGCCTGGTGGGCCGGGCCTACTTTCAGGAGCGAAACATCCCCTTTGAAGAGGGGTTCTCCTATGTGGTCCAGAACCCCACCATGGGCCGGGCCCGGGACATCAGCGACGAGCTGGTCCAGCGGTTTGTGGACCGGGACCTGGACGAGGTCCACATCCTCTATACCGAGATGGTCTCCGCCCTGCGCCTGGAGGTGCGGGAGCGGACCCTGCTCCCCCTGGTGCGGGACGACTTCCCCTGGGAGCCCCCCAAGGGCGGGCCGGTGCTGCCCCCGGTGACCTACCTCCCCTCCCCGGAGGCGGTGCTGGACGCCATTGTGCCCAGCGGCTATGTGCGGGGAATGATCTTCGGCGCTCTGGTGGAGTCCTTCTCCTCCGAGCAGAGCGCCCGGATGACCGCCATGGAGTCGGCCAGTGACAACGCCCGGGATATGCTGAAAAAGCTGTCCCTCACCTATAACCGGGCCCGTCAGGCGGCCATCACCCAGGAGATCACCGAAATTGCCGGCGGAGCTCAGAACGCCCGGAGCTGAGGAAAGGTGTGTGCATAACCATGTCGAAGGAATACAAAGGGACGGTGGCCCAGGTACAGGGCCCCGTCATTGACGTACAGTTCCCCCAGGGGGAGCTCCCCTCCATCCGGGACGCCTTGTACCTGGAGGCCGGCGGCCAGCGCCGGGTCATGGAGGTGGCCCAGCACGTGGGCCGGGACACGGTGCGCTGCTTTATGCTCTCCCCCAGCGAGGGCATCGGCCGGGGCATGGAGGTCACCTCCATGGGCGGCCCCATCTCCGTCCCCGTGGGGGACGGGGTGCTGGGCCGCATGTTCAACGTGCTGGGCGACCCCATTGACGGCAAGGGGGCGGTCCGCTCCCAGGAGCGGTGGCCCATCCACCGCCAGCCCCCCAGCTTTGCCGACCAGCGGCCCGTGGTGGACCTGTTCGAGACAGGCATCAAGGTCATCGACCTGCTGGCCCCCTACGCCCGGGGCGGCAAGATCGGACTGTTCGGCGGCGCCGGCGTGGGCAAAACCGTGCTGATTCAGGAGCTGATCCACAACATCGCCACCCAGCACGGCGGCTACTCCATCTTCACCGGCGTGGGGGAACGCACCCGAGAGGGCAGCGACCTGTG
>CALWXZ010000144.1 GCA_944385625.1 uncultured Flavonifractor sp.
CCCCGGTCATTCGGCCACGGGGGTGGGGCCCATGGCCTCGTGGAGGGTGTTGGTCACCGCGCCCCGGAAGAGGCAGACGGCGAAGCGGTGCATCTTCTCCAGCTTCTCCGGCACGGCGTCGGCGTTGAGCTGGCCGGCGGCGGAGAAGTCCCCGTCCAGAATGAACCGGATCTCCCTGGGCTGGTTGGCGTTCTGGGGGTTGTTGGCCCCCACCACGCCGGGGCCGGCGTGGAGCTTCATGCGGTAGCCGCCCACCAGGGGGGTCTCCACGTCCAGGGAGCACTTGACGATTTCGCTCTCCTCCACGTCGGGCTCCCCCAGGATGCCGATATACTGGCTCTGGATCAGATCGTCCCACAGCTGGTCCTCCAGGCCCAGAGCCTTGCGGGAGATGGCGTTGACGTACCGCAGGCCGATGCGCTCAAAGTAGGCGGGCTGATAGATCTGGATGAACTGGGCCAGGGCCTGGTCCAGCCGGATGGCAAAGTCCTCCCACCGCTGGTAGGTCAGGGTGGACAGGGCGATAAAGTTCTGGGTCAGGTTGATCTTCCACCGGCCGTCCTCCGAGATGAAGTGGTAGTTGGTGATGGGCTTCTGGGGCTCCAGGGCGGTGGCGTTGCCCTTCTTCACCACCTTGGGGGGCAGCTGCTCCTGCCGGGTCATGTATTTGGGGAAGTCCTTGCGGATGGCCTCCTGGAAGGCGGCGGGCTCGTTGGCGCCGATGGACAGGATGGTGGGGAAGCGGAGCTGGCAGATGACCTCCACCAGGGGGGAACGGGCATAGTGGAAACGCTCATATGGTGCAAACAGCATAGCGGCTGCTCCTTCCTATTCTAAAGTCTCTCCTATTTTATCCCCGAACCGGCCATATGTCAAACATCGCGGCCTTGCATTGGGGGAAAAGGGCCGGTATAATGCAGATAACAACTGCAAGGAGGCGTATGCCATGGAACTGGAGCTGAAGCGGGGCGGGCGGACCGCCCGGGTGGACACCCACGGCGGCGAGCTGGTGTCCTACCGGGATGAGGGCGGCCTGGAGTACATCTGGACGGGGGACCCGGCCTACTGGCCGGGCCGCAATCCCCTGCTCTTTCCCATTGTGGGGGGCCTGCGGGAGGGCAAGGTTTACATTGAGGGGAGAGAGGTCTCCATGAACCGCCACGGCTTTGCCCGCACCAGCGAGTTTGAGGTGACGGGGCAGGGGGCGGACTGGGCCGAGCTGGAGCTGGGGGAGAGCCCCGACACCCTGGCGCTTTACCCCTATCCCTTCCGGCTGACGGTGCGCCAGCAGCTCAGCGACACCGGCTTTGCCACCACCGTCACGGTGACCAACACGGGGGACAAGCCCATGCCCTTCTGCCTGGGGGCCCACACCGGCTTCCGCTGCCCCCTGGAGGAGGGGGAGGCCTTCACCGACTACGAGGTGCGCTTTGAGCGGCGGGAGAGCTGCCCCACCCTGGTACCCGACGCCAACGGCCTGGACCGCGGCCGCACCCGGCCCTGCCTGGAGGACGCCGACGTGCTGCCCCTGGACTACCGGTATTTTGACGAGATGGACACCCTGATCTTCGAGGGCCTCCAGTCCCAGTGGGTGGAGCTGCGCAGCAAGAAGTCGGGCAGGGGGGTGCGGATGCGCTTTCCCGGCTACCCGGTGCTGGCCCTGTGGTCCGCGCCGGGCAAGGCGGCCCCCTATCTGTGCATCGAGCCCTGGCACGGCGTGCCCGCCGTGGCGGGGGAGGGGCCGGAGCTGGCGGATAAGGCCTACTGCATCACCCTGGCCCCCGGCCAGAGCCGCACCCTGGGCTACCAGGTGGACACCCTGTAACGTAAAACCCCCGGCATCCAGCGGATGCCGGGGGTTTGGCATTTAACGGGTTCAGGGCTGGCCGTCCACCGTCACCTGAAAGAACAGGGTCAACGCGCCGCCTCTGCCGTCGGGCAGAGTCAGGGGCAGCTGGAAAGCATCGCCGGCTCCGCCGTCCTCCTCGGGCAGGGCGTTCATCAGAAAGATCTGCTTGTGCTTGCCGTCCTGGCTGTACAGGACCGGCTCCAGGGCGGCCCCGTCCAGGGTGACCTGAGCGGTGGCGGGGGTGTCGGCGCTGTCCACATCCTCCACAATGGCCAGCAAATCCTCCAGCTTGGCGCCGGTGAGGGTGAGCACCGCCCCCTGCTCCACATCCTTGCCCCTGGACAGGTCGATGCCCTGCCAGGCGCTGCCCGCGATGGACAGGCCATGGGCGGTGAGGGTGGAGCCGTTGACGCCCAGGCCGGAGCCCTTGCTGCCGGTGAGGGTGACGCTGTCCAGGGCCACGGCGCCGGAGGCGTAGACCTGCATACCGTAGGCCCGGCCGGCGCTGTCCAGGGTCAGCGCCCGGATGGTCACCCCCTGGGCCACGCCCTCCACCTTGAGCAGGTGCTTGTCGGCGTTGCCCGCGCCGGTCCAGCCCTGGGCGGCGGTAATGGTGTGGCCCTTGCCATGGATGGTCACAGGGCGGCGGACCGCGATCCCCGTCTCCACCTCAAAGGAGCCGGCCAGCTGGATGGTCTGGGCCCGGCTGGCCAGGGCGGCGGTCAGCTCGGCCTCGCTGTTCACCGCCACGGCCAGCTCCAGCTTGAGGGTGACGGCGGCCCCGTGCTTGCCGTGGAGGGTCAGCTCTCCCACCGCGCCCTGGGCGGCAAAGTCGGACACCAGCATGGACACCAGGGTGTTGCCGCCGTTCTCCTCATTGCCGGGGTCCCTCACCCAGTTGGAGCCCAGCAGTCCCCGGTGGGCGTCCCAGAGGTAGGTCTGGCCGCCGTAGGAGATGCGCTCCACCGTGGCCCCGCTGTCCTGGCGGTACAGGGCCCCCAGGAACCGGGCCATGTCGTTCATGGCGGTGCCGTCGGCCACCTGGGCCGGGGTGTAGGCGCCGCTGACCCCCATGCCGTCGCCCTGCTCGGCAATGGCGAAGCCGCCCTGGTATACCCAGATGCCGTCGGGCTGGTCCTCATACCCGTCGTAGGCGGGGGCCTTCTTCACCAGCTCCTTCAGGGCCGCTTTGGCCTGCTCCTGCTCACCGGCGGTATCCGACCCGCCGCCGGAGCCGCCCCCGCCGTTGGAGCCGCCGCCGGGGGTGCTGCCTGTCTGGCCGGACTCCACCGAGCCGCCGGGGATGACAACGGCCTGGCCGCTGTTGTTCTCCACCTGGGTGCCGCCGGTGCTGACGGTGGTGCCGGTGGCGTTCTCGGCGGCCTCCACCCTGGTGACGGTGCCGGAGCCCGCCACGGTGGTGTTGGAGCCGGCGGTGACCACCCGGTCCACCCTGGACCCCTTTTCGGTCTGGATGGAGACGCTGCCGGCGGTCTCGGTGACGGCGATCTCCTCCACCCGGCCCGCCACCGTCAGCTCGGCGTGGGAGCCGGTTACGGTCAGCTGGTCCACGCTGCCGGTAAGCTCCACCTGGGCCCGGAGTCCGGTCACGACGACGGACCCCACCGGGCCCTCCACCTTGACCTGCTGGTCCTGGCCGGACACCGTCAGGGACCCCACCTGGGCGTCCCCCTCCACCGACACCCGGACGCCGCCCCCCTGGCGGGCCACGGTGAGGGCCTCCACCCTGGAGCCGCCCTTGATGACCACGGAGTTCTCTCCGCCGCCCCGGACGATGAGCCTGCCGCCCACGGTGACCCCGTCCAGCACCACATGGCCGTCTGCCACGCCCTCGGCCACGATCAGGTCCCCGGCGACGGTGAGGTTTTGGAGGGTCACGTTGTGGGCGCTGATGACGGCGGAGCCCTCCACGTCACCGGTGTAAGTACCGGCCTTGTCAAAGGTTTCGGCGAAGATGTTGTGCAGCAGCACCGCCACCTCGGCCCGGGTGATGGGGGCGGTGGGCATGAGGTTGCCGCCGCTGCCCTGAACGTAGCCCGCCTCCACCATAGCCGCCACCGCGTCCTTGGCCCAGCCGGCCACCAGATGGCCGTCGCCGAAGTCCCCCACGCTCCGGCCCGAGCCGGTGAGTTCCAGCACCCGGGCCAGCATGACCATGGCCTCCTGACGGGTGAGGGTGTGGCCCGGCCGGGCATTGGTCCCGTCGCCCAGCAGCACGCCGGCGGCGCAGGTCTTCAGCACCGCGTCGGCGTGCCAGGCCCCGTCGTCCAGATCGGCAAAGCTGTTGTCGGCGGCAACCTGATAGCCCATGATCCGGTCCAGAATCACGGCCAGCTCACCCCGGGTGATGGGGCGGGTGGGGTGCAGGGCGCCGGTCTCGTCCCCCTTTAAAACGCCCCGCTGAGCCCACGCCGACATGGCGTGGTCATGCCAGCTTCCGGCGTCCTGATCCGCCGGGGCGGCCATGGCGGCGGGGGAGCACACCAGGGAGCCGGTGAGCAGCAGGGACAAAATCTGTTTCTTCATGCAACTAGTCTCCTTGTGGTTTTTGCCTGAAAAAAGGGGCGGAGCTCTCTACAGAGCTCCGCCCCCGGCGGTGTATGGAACCGGAGGTTCCCCCCTGTAGCGCGCGCCGCCGGCTTTGGGCAGGCGTGCCGTTCGGCAGGGGGTATCTTAGCACACTCCACACTGGTTCACAAGGAAAAGATACAAAAAACCGGATGTAAATATAGCCAATACCGATTTTTTGCTGTATTTTGTTGATTAATAGGCTACGCCCCAGTAGACCATATGCTTGGCGGGCTTGCCGCAGACGGGGCACACGTCCCCCAGGTGCTCCTGCTCCAGGGGGATGCAGCGGGAGGACACCCCGGCGATCTCCTTCATCTTCAGCTCGCAGGCCTCGTCGCCGCACCACATGGTCTTGGCGAAGCCACCCTGGGTGGCCATCTTCTCCTTGACCTCCTCCACGGTGGAGCAGGCGTAGGTGTTCTCGTCCAGGTTGCGCTTGGCCTTGTCGTACAGGCCCTGCTGCACCGCGTCCAGCATGGTCTGGACGGTCTGCTCGATGTTGTCCAGGGAGACGAAGCTCTTCTCGCCGTTGTCCCGGCGGACCAGCACGCACTGGTTCTTCTCCATGTCCTTGGGGCCCATCTCCAGGCGCAGGGGCACGCCCTTCATCTCATACTCGGCAAACTTCCAGCCGGCGGACTGCTTGGAGGCGTCCATCTTCACCCGAATGCCGGCGGCCTTCAGGCGGTTCATGACGGCCTGGTTGGCCTCGATGACCCCCTCCTTGTGCTGGGCCACGGGGATGATGATGACCTGGGTGGGGGCGATGCGGGGGGGCAGCACCAGGCCGTTGTTGTCGCCGTGGGTCATGATGACGCCGCCGATGAGACGGGTGGACACGCCCCAGGAGGTCTGGAAGGGGTGGTGAGGCTGGTTGTCCTTACCGGCGAAGGTGATGTCGAAGGCTTTGGCAAAGCCGTCGCCGAAGTAGTGGGAGGTGCCGGCCTGGAGGGCCTTCTTGTCGTGCATCATGCACTCCACGGTGTAGGTGGCCTCGGCGCCGGAGAACTTCTCCTTGTCGGTCTTGCGGCCCTTCACCAC
>CALWXZ010000145.1 GCA_944385625.1 uncultured Flavonifractor sp.
AAGACGGCGGTCTTGACGGCCTGGGCGGTGGTGTGGGGGGCAAGGAAAAGTCCTTGATAGAGGCTGCGGTTGGCCCCGAAGGTGGAGCCGCACTCCTTGCCGATGCCGGGGGTGGTGAGGCGCATGGCGGCTCCTTCAATGAGGTCGCGCCGTCCGGCAATATAGCCGCCGGTGGGGGCCAGACCGCCGCCGGGGTTTTTGATGAGGGAGCCCACCACCAGGTCGGCTCCCACCTGAGTGGGCTCCATGGTCTCCACGAACTCGCCATAGCAGTTGTCCACCAGCACGGCGGCATTGGGGTTGTTGTCCTTGACCACGCGGGCCAGCGCCCCGATCTCGGCTACCGACAGGGAGGCCCGGGTAGCGTAGCCCCGGGAGCGCTGGATGAGCACCGCCTTCACCCGGGGGTCCTTGACGGCCTCCGCCAGCCCCACCGGGTCTGGAGCGTTGTAAACCAGATCTACTTGCCTGTACTCAATGCCGTAGCTCTTCAGGGAGCCGGGTCCCTTGTCCACCACGCCGATGACCCCCAGCATGGTGTCGTAGGGGGCCCCCACGGCGGACACCAGAATGTCGCCGGGCTTCAGCGCGCCGAAGAGGGCGCAGGAGATGGCGTGGGTGCCGTTGACAAACTGCAAGCGCACCAGGGCATCCTCGGTATGAAAAATATCGGCGTAAATCAGGTCCAGGGTGTCCCGGCCCAGATCGTCGTAGCCGTAGCCGGTGGTGCCGGCGAAGTGGGCCTCGGCCACCCGGTGCTTCTGGAAGGCGGCAAGCACCTTCTGGGTGTTCTCCTGGGCGATGGCGTCGATGCGCTCAAACTGCTGCGCCAGGTCGGCCTGAGCCTGAGCGGCCAGGGCTTTTACTCTCTCACTAATCTGTAAAGGCATTTTCCTTGATCCATCCTGTTCTATCAATGGTTTTCGAGTTTTGTGGGCCGTCTGGGACGCCGGGCCCTACAAGGCTTTCCGTAGGGGGCGGCCTCCGGACGCCCCGCCGGTTTTGCCGGAAAAATCCTCCGCCAGCAGGCTGTAGAGATAGTCATCCCACAGCACGCCGTTCCACGGATGATGCTGCCGCAACACCCCGTCCCGCCGGAATCCGGTCCGCTCCAGCAGCCGGACAGAGGCCTGATTGAAAGCGCCGGTCTGGGCATATACCTTGTTCAGAGCGAAGGTTTGAAATAAACAGGCACAAAATCTGTTAAGTGCTTTTGCCATACACCCATTGCTCCGAAAGGACGGAGCCAGATAATAGCCCACCTCCGCGCTGCGGTTGCGGGGGTTGTAATCCCCGGCGGTCAGCTTTCCGATGGGCTCGTTCTGCCCGAACAAATAGAGCCCGGCGATCAATAGAGTGCGCCGGGACAGCGCAGCCTGATAGCCCTCCAGCAGTTCCCCGTCGGTCCGGTTATGGATCGGGCGGCAGGTGACCCGCTGAAAGTCCTCTCCCTCCTCCAGCCGCCGCAGCCTGACCAGATCCGCCGGGCAGATCCGGTCAAGCCGCAGGCAGTCCATTGTGAGAGGAAGATACTCCAGCGTCGGAAAGGGTTCCATTACCCCTCCAGCTTGGCCTGGGCGAAGGCGGCGGTCAGGGCCACGCAGGCCTCGATGTCGTCCAGGTCGGCCACCTCCAGGGCGGTGTGGACATACCGGGTGGCCACCGAGATGCCTCCGGTATACACCCCCGCCCGGCTCTGGTGGATGGCTCCGGCGTCGGTTCCGCCGAATCGGAGGACGTCCATCTGGTAAGGGATATTCCTTGCCTGTGCCAGTGTTTCCAAGGTTTTTACCACTGCCGGGTGGCAGATCACCGAGCTGTCCATCACCTTGATGGCGGCCCCCTTCCCCGCTGCGCTGGAGCACTCGTGGGGGGCATCGGGGATGTCGTCGGAGTCGGTTACGTCCACGGCGATGCCGTAGTCCGGGTCGATGCCGTAGGCGGCGGTGCGGGCCCCCCGGAGGCCCACCTCCTCCTGGACGGTAAAGACAAAATACAGGTCGTTGTCGGCCCGCTTGATCCGCTCCAGGGCGGAGAGCAGGATGGCGCAGGCGATGCGGTCGTCCAGATAGGGGGAGAACAGCTTGCGGCCGCTGACAAAGGGGGTGGTGTCAAACACCGCGACGTCCCCCACCTGCACCATGGTCCTGGCCTCGGCCAAATCCCTTGCGCCGACGTCAATGTAAAGGTGATCCAGTTTCCAGTCCTTGGCCTCCACCTTCCCCTGGACGGCCACCACGCCCCGGGTGCCGTTGCGGAACCGGACGGGGGTGCCGGGCAGGTCGTGGACGGACAGGCCGCCCACTTGGCCGAAGCGGAGGTAGCCATGCTCGTCGATGTGGGTGACAATGCAGCCCAGGCTGTCCATGTGGGCGGCAAACATCACCCGGGGCCCGGCGCCCTTCTTGCGGCAGATCAGATTGCCCAAAGCGTTGGTGGAAATTTCGTCCACATAGGGGGCGGCCAGCTTCCGGATGGCGGCGGCCACCTCCCCCTCGCTTCCCGAGGGGCCGTGGCAGGCGTTCAGGGTCTGCATGATCTCTAAAATATCCATATGGTCAGTCCTCCTTGGACAGATGGTTGATAAAGGCCCGGGTCAGCTGGAGCACCGCCTCGATGTCGGCCTCGCTGGCCAGGGTGGCGGGGGTGTGGGGGTAGCGCACCGGCACGGCCACCACCGCCGTGCGCACACCGGCGGCCGTACGCTGAACCGCCCCGGCGTCGCCGGAGCCGGAGGTGTCCTCCCGCAGCTGCCAGGGGATGTTCCCCTCCTCCGCCAGGGCCCGCAGCGTCTCAAAGAGGGCCCGGTCCACCATGACGCCCCGGTCCATAAAGGGAATGGCCGCCCCCTTGCCCAGGGCGCAGGCCTTCTTGTGGGCGGGTACCCCCGCCAGATCGGCGGCGGGGGCCCCCTCCAGCACCAGGGCGATCTCCGGCTGGACCGAGAAGGCGGCGCCGAAGGCCCCTCTGGCCCCCACCTCCCGCTGGGCGGTAAAGACGAAGGTGCAGTCCATGGGCAGCTGCTCCCGCATGAGCCACAGCAGCACGGCGCAGCCCACCCGGCTGTCCAGGGCCCGGCCCTTCAGCAGGCCGCCCCCAAAGACCTCCGGAGTGCTGTCAAAGGCGGCCACATCCCCCAGGCAGACCAGTTTTTGGGCCTCTTCCCTGCTCTTGGCCCCGATGTCCAGATAGTAGTCCTCCAGCTTGGGGACGTTTTTCTCCTCGTCCCGGCTCACCAGGTGGTAGGCCTTCAGCCCCACCACGGCGGGCAGCAGCCGGGGTCCCACCAGCACCCGCTTGCCCAGCAGCACCCGGCGGTCCATGGGGCCCACGGTGTCAAATTTCAGATAGCCCTCGTCGGTGATGGAGCGCACCATCAGGCCCACCTCGTCCATGTGGGCGGTGAGCAGCAGCTTGTTTCCGGTGGCCCTGTCCCCCTCCTTGAAGGCGATGACGTTGCCCATGGCGTCCACGCGCAGCTCGGTGGCGTACTGGCGGGCCACCTCCACAATGCAGTCCCGCACCTGATCCTCCCAGCTGGACACACCGGGCAGGGTACACAGCCGTCTCAGCAATTCTCTCACAGCTGACCCTCCTTTCCCAGATCCTCCACAAAGGCGGCCAGCAGGGCCGCGGTATGCTCCAGATCGGTGAGGGAGAGCACCTCAATGGGGCTGTGCATATATTTCAGGGGCAGGGACAGCACCGCCGTGGCCACCCCCTCCCGGCTGATCTGCATCTCCCAGCCGTTGGTGCCGGTGTGGCCGCTCATGACCTCCTGCTGGAAAGGGATTTCCCTTTCCTGTGCCTTGTCCAGCAGGCGTTTGGTCATCCACCGGGTCATGTTGGGGCCCACGCCCACGGCGGGGCCGCCCCCCAGCGCAAAGGTCTTGTCGGCGGGGCCGTCAGGGGTGCGGCCGTGGGTCACGTCCACCGCCACGCAGCAGTCGGGAGCCACCGCCCAGGCGCCCACCGTGGCCCCCACCCCGGAGACCTCCTCCCGGGTGGAGCCCATGACGTACACGTCCACGTCCAGGTCCTTGTCCTTCAGCAGCTCCATGCAGCGCAGCAAAACGGCAAAGCAGGACCGGTCGTCCATGGCCTTGCCGCACATCTGGTCCTTCCCCAGAGGGAAGCAGGAACCCCGGTATACCATGGGGGTGCCCACCAGTTGTTCCGCCTGGCTCTGAGTCAGACCGGCGTCCACCACCAGCTTGTGGATGGGCACCGACTTGTCCTGGTCCTCCTGGCCGGGGCCGGGGCTGGCCACCACCCCCACCAGGGGGGGCTGGGTCAGGATGGTGACCTCCCGGCCGGGCAGCATCCGGGGGTCCACCCCGCCGATGGTGCGGAAGCGGAGATAGCCCTCCTCCGCCCCGGTGACCATAAGGCCGATCTCGTCCAGATGGGCGTCCAGCAGAATCTTTTTGGCCCCCGCCCGGCCGCACCGGCGCAGGCCCATGAGGTTGCCCATGCGGTCCACGGACACCTCATCCACCAGGGGGGCCAACAGGGCCTGGGCGGCCTGGGCCGCCTGGGCCTCAAAGCCGGAGGGGGCCGTGCAGCCGCACAGCTTCTCCAGCACAGTTCTCATATCCAAATTCAGCATCCTCCTTGTGAGGGAATTTTACGCCAGGCCGTAGATGATCTTCTTGAAGGCGGCCCCCCGCTCCATAAAGTTCTTGAACTTGTCAAAGGAGGCGCAGGCCGGGGACAGAATCACCACATCCCCAGGCCCCGCGGCCCTGTGGGCGGCCAGCACGGCTTCGGTAAAGTCGCCGATGACGTGGATGGGCAGCGCCTCCGGGCTGTAGTCCGGGGCGGCCTCCACCGCGGCGCGGATCTTGTCCGAGGTGGCCCCCGTCAGGAATAATTCCTTTACATGGGCTGTGATCTCAGGACCCAGCACATCGAAGGGAATGTGCTTATCGTAGCCGCCGGCGATGAGGATCACCTTCTGGTGGAAGGAGCGCAGCCCAGCGATGGTGCGGGAGGGGCTGGAGGCGATGGAGTCGTTATAGTACTTGACGCCGTTCAGGGTGCGCACCAGCTCGATGCGGTGCTCCACCCCGGCGAACTTCTGGGCGAAGGCGCGCACCACCTGGTCGGGCACCAGCCCGTCCAGAGCGGTGATGGCGGCCATGTAGTTTTCCACGTTGTGGGTGCCGGGCAGCAGGATGTCGCTGACCGGCAGCACCGGGCGCTCGTGCATCTCATTGCGGACCCAGATCACCCCCTCCCGCAGGAAGGCGCCCCGGGCGGGCTCGCTGCGGCGGCTGAACATGGCCACCCGGCCGGGGGCCTGCTGGGCAAAGCTCCGGGTGATCTCGTTGTCGGCGTTGACCACCAGCAGATCCCCCTCGTCCTGATAGAGGAAGATGTTCTCCTTGGCCTCAATGTACTCCTCCATGGACTTGTGGACGTCCAGGTGGTTGGGGGCCAGGTTGGTGACCACGGCGATGT
>CALWXZ010000146.1 GCA_944385625.1 uncultured Flavonifractor sp.
CCCAGCTCGCTGCCCTCGGCCCGGGTGTGGATGCCGAAGGCGGCGGGGATGGAGGGGCCGGTGATGTCGGCGTCCAGGATGGCCACCTTCTTGCCCATGCGGCGCATGGCCACCGCCAGGGAGGAGGTCACCAGGCTCTTGCCCACGCCCCCCTTGCCGCTGACCACGGCGATGACCTTGCCGATGTGGGACAGGCCGTTGGCGGGGACGTGGAGATCCTGGGGGGCGGTGCGCTCGCCGCAGCTCTCGCCGCAGGAGGAGCAGTTGTGGGTACATTCTGACATGGTATTTTTCCTTCTTTCCTATGTTGTTACCAGGGATTGATATGGGAGAAGCGGGGGGACAAAGTCCCCCCTGGACATTAATAATGGTAGCTGCCGCCGCCGATAAATTCCCGGATCAGGGACTCGGGGGGCACCAGGTCCAGATCCACCGGCTCAAAGTACCGGAAGGAATCCACCAGATCGTGGAACTCCCCGTACCGGGGGTTGTCGGCGGGAATCTGGTCGGCCGCCTGGCTCAGGGCGGCGGCGTAGTTGGCGAACACCGATACCTCGTAGGGCAGGGAGGAGTCGATGACCACGTTGGCCCGGTTCTTATAGGGGGAGATGTACTTCTTCTCGCCCCGGCGCACATTATACCACATCAGAAGCGTCTCTAAAAGGTCTGTGCCCCGGAAATTATAGTCCCGTACCGCCCGGCGGGAGATGCGCATCCAGGTGCCCTTAAACCGCAGCTGCTCCCCCTCCAGCACGTTGGACCGGGCGGAGATGTACAGGCCGGTGGCCTCCGGGTGGCGGCCGAAGATGTCGTCGTTGAGGGCGTGGATGCCCTCAAAGATGGCGATCTCGTTTTTGTCCAGTTTCAAAAAGGTGCCCCGGCTGTCGTTGCGCATCTGGCGGGCAAACTCGTACTTGGGCACCACCACCCACTCCCCCCGGGACAGCTTGGAAAAAGTCTCGTCCAGCAGGTCCAGGTCCAGCAGCACCGGGGACTCGTAGTCGATGTCCCCCTCCGGGGTGCGGGGGGCGGTTTTGCGGTTGAGGGTTTTATAGTAGTTGTCCATGGAGATGGTGTGGGTGTTCACCCCCCGGCGCTCCAGCTCCTGCTCCAGCTTCATGGCGGTGGTGGTCTTGCCCGAGCCGGAGGGGCCGGAGAGCAGCACGATGGGGCTGACCTTCATCCGCTCCAGGATGCGGTCCACCGCGGCGTCGATGCGGCTTTGGTAGGCGGCGTCGCTCCGCTCCAGAAACCCTTTGGGGTCGGTGCGGAGGCTGTGGTTGATCTCTTGCAGCTGATAGGGCATAGGGGACCTCCTTACAGGGCGCGGTGAAAGCGGGCCACCCGCTCCTTTCCGGCGCAGGCGGCGTCGATCTTCTCGATATACTCCTTGGGGTACTTGGGGTTGGCCAGCCGCTCGATGTGCCCGGTGGCCGGGTCCACCAGCTTGGTCACCCCGCCGCCCCCCAGGGAGACGATGGTGTGCAGCTCCTCCATCATGCAGATGTTGTAGAGGCTCTCACTGCCCGGCAGGCACCAGCCCACGTTCTCAAAGGAGCCGGACATATACTTCTGCCGGTAGAGGTAGTAGGGGACCTGCCCCGCCCCGCTCAGGGCGGACCAGGCGTACTCCAGCATGGCGGCCACTTCTTCATCGGCGGGCACCGCGCCCCCCTCCTCCATCAGCCGGGAGCCCTTCTTCATGGCCAGGGTGTGGACGGTGATGTTCTCCGGGGCCAGGGAGAGCACCTGGTCCAGGGAGGAGCGGAAGCCCTCCACGCTGTCGGCGGGCAGCCCGGCGATCAGGTCCATGTTGATACAGGGGATGCCGCTGTCCCGGGCCAGGGCGTAGGCCTTTAAAATGTCCTCGGCCCGGTGGGCCCGGCCCATGGCGGAGAGCACATGGTCCTGCATGGTCTGGGGGTTCACCGACACCCGGGAGCAGCCCCGGCGGGAGAGAACCTCCAGCTTTTCCCGGGTAATGGTGTCGGGCCGGCCGGCCTCCACGGTGTACTCGGTGCAGGACGACAGGTCGACGGAATCGGCGATCTCCCCCATGAGCCGGTCCAGCTGGGGGGCGGACAGGGTGGTGGGGGTACCGCCGCCGAAGTAGACGGTGCGCACCTTCAAGCCCGCCTCCGCCAGCATTTTACCGGTGGCCCTGATTTCCCGGGAAAGGCAGTCCAGGAAGGGTTCGATGAGCTTGAGGGCCCGCCCCACGTCGGCGGACACAAAGGAGCAGTAGGCGCACCGGGTGGGACAGAAGGGGATGCCCACATAGAGGGACACCTCCTCGGGCCGCAGGCTGCGCTGGGCGGCCAGACTGGCCTGGGCGCAGTCCATGGCCAGCTTCCGCCGCAGGGGGGACACCCGGTAGGTGTCCCGCAAAATTCTCTCCGCCTGGGCGGGGGTGGCCCCCGCCAGCATGGCCTTCGTGGGGATCTTCACCGGCCGCACGCCGGTCAGCGCCCCCCAGGGGGGCTCGCCCCCCCGGGCGGCCACCCCGGCGTCGTAAAAGGCCAGCTTCAAAATCCGCTGGAGGGCCCGGCTGGTGGAGCGCTCATCGGTGAGCTCTTCCAGTTTACACCGGCGGCTTGCCCCATATGCCTGGCCGTGCCAGGTCAGTTTGGCGGTGGCGGTGGCCCACAGCTTCCCCCGGCTCAGGGAGAGAACCAGATGGTTCTCCCCGGGCGCGGGGGGCCGCTCGTCATATTCCGGCCGCTGGTCGGGGAACAGGGTCAGCAGCATCTGTTCGGCGGCGTATTTGTAGTCGTGGCCGCGGAGGTAAAGTTTCATAGCGGAAAAATCCTTTCCGGGGAAATAAACAGGGACGGGAGATACGGGGCGTCCAGAGGCCGCCCCCTACAAGGTTTTACAGATTACGGGTAGGGGCCGGCGTCCTCGACGGCCCGTCCGGTCACCGTCCCAGCCCAGATTACCCCACGGCCTCCCGCATATAGTAGTTGTTCTTCCGCTCGGCCTCCAGGGTGGACATCCCCATGTGGCCGGGCAGCACTTGGAAGTCCCCGGGCAGCCGGGCCAGCCGGGCCAGGGAGGCCATGATCTCCTCATAGCTGCCGCCGGGCAGGTCGGTGCGGCCCATGGAGCCCTGGAACAGGGTGTCACCGGTAAAGAGGGCGTCCCCCGCCATCAGGCACACCCCGCCGGGGGTGTGGCCGGGGGTGTGGAGGACCTGCACGTCGATGTCCCCCACCTTCACCACATCGCCGTCGTCATAGGGGGTGGGGTCCATCCCCAGGGCGGGGAACACCGGGGTGCCCAGCCGGGCGATGTCGGCGGGGTGGAGGTAGACCGGGATGTGGGGCAGGGCCTTGTGGATACCGGCCACGCCGGTGGTGTGGTCGTAGTGGGCGTGGGTGAGCAGAATGAGCTTGAGCTCCACCCCGTCGGCCTGGGCCTGGGCCAGGATGCGGTCGGCCTGGTCGCCGGGGTCCACCACGGCGGCAAGGTTGGTATGTTCGTCCTCCAGCAGGTAGCAGTTGGTGCCGATGGCCCCCACCTGCAAAACGCGAATTTTCATGGGATGTTTGCCCCTTTCCTTACATGGTATCGGTGTCCAGCAAAATAGTCACCGGACCGTCGTTCTGGCTATAAACCTGCATATCAGCGCCGAATTCGCCGTGCTGGACCTCAAAGCCCCGTCCGGCGCACTCGGCCATAAATTTCTCATACAGGGGGATGGCGATGTCCGGCTTGGCGGCCCCGGAGAAGCCGGGGCGGCGGGATTTGGTGTCGGCGTAGAGGGTGAACTGGCTCACCACCAGCAGGGAACCCCCCACCGCCTCCAGGTTCAGATTCATCTTCTCGTTCTCGTCCTCAAAGATGCGCAGGCCGCACACCTTGTCCGCCATCTTGACGGCCTGGGCCTCGGTATCGCCGGGGGCAACCCCCAGCAGCACCAGAAAACCCTGGCCGATCTGGCCGTTCACCTTGCCGTCGATGGTGACGGAGGCGCTCTTCACGCGGGTCACAACTGCACGCATAACATAAATTCCTTTCTTTTATTGGGGCACGGGGCGTCCGGGAGGCCGGCCCCTACTTTTGTCCCGTAGGGGCCGGCGTCCTCGACGGCCCGTTTACTTACCGGTACTCCCGGACAAATCCTTTGGCAAAAATGGGGTCGATATCAAACACCGCCTTGTCCCCGGCGGTACATTTCAAATCGGTCACGTCCACAATGGTCTCGATGGCGCCGATACCCCCGATGACCCTGGCCTTCTGGCCGTTGATGCGCACGGTGATCTGCCGCTGGGCCAGCCACCGGCGCAGGGCGGCGAAAAAGCCCCCGGCCCAGGGGCGGCCCATGCCGAAGCCGTTCTGGTAGCCCACCGGGAGCACCGCCACCCGGGTGTTCTTTTTCAGGGGCGCGGGGGTGTTGCCCCCCACGATGTGGCCCTTGGGCACCCAGCGGGTCTCCTCCACCTTCACCTCGCCGTAGCCCACCCGGCGCAGGCCGTCCCCTCTGGCCCGGCGGCACCGGCCCATGAGCACGGTTCCCGCCCGGACGCCCCCCAGCCGGGCGGCGGGACAGTGCATCAGCACATAGGACCCGGCGGCGTGGACGGTGCCCGTCTCAAACCCGGCGGCGTGGATGGCCTCCACCGTCTTGGTAAATTCCTCCACCTGGGCCGCCAGGGCCTTGCCCTTGCGGCTTTTGGTGTACAGCTGGGTACACACCCCGGACACGGCGATGCTGGACAGGTCCCGGAAGGTGGAGAGAATCTTCTCCGGCTCGGCGGCGAGAAAGCCCCCAAAGCCCATGCCGGTGTCGATCTGGATGTGGGCCTCGGCGATGGTGGAGCGGGCCTCCGCCACCCCGTTGAGGGCCAGTCCGCTGTCGTGGGAGCCCACGGTGCAGATCACGTTCAGGTCCAGCAGCTGCTCCAGCTCCTCCCGGTCGGTGGTGCAGCGGAGCATGAGGATCTCCTCCTCCACAAACCCCGCCTTCCGCAGGGCGGCGGCCTCCGCCACCTCGGACACGGCGAAGCGGCCGATCCCCTCCGCCCGGAGGGCCTTTGCCAGCTCCACCAGACCGGCCCCCTGGCCGTCCCCGGTGACCACGCCGTAGATCACGGCGCTCCCCGCCCGCGCCTTCACCACGGAGATGTTGTTCTTCAGTGCGTCCCGCTCGATGACCAGGGTTTTCATGGCTCCGCCGCCTTTCCGTGGGATAGTCTTTATCATTATATACTCCCCGCCGAATCCCGTCAATGAAAAGGGGACAGGCCTTGTGTTCGATGCTGAAAAGTGCTATGATTGGGTATTGATACAGACTTTTCGGGAGGAACCGTTTTGAACCGACAGACCACCAAAATTTCCCCCGCCGACGTGGCGCGT
>CALWXZ010000147.1 GCA_944385625.1 uncultured Flavonifractor sp.
GCTTGTCAGAAGGACTTCTCGTCCTTTCTGGTGCTTCGTGTTTCTTTCACGTTGTTTAATTTACAAGGTACACGCTCTTGCCAGCCACTCGGGCTGACGTGCTATTTATTTTAGCACACTCTGTTTCGCTTGTCAAGAACTTTTTTCAAGTTTTTTCAGGGCTTTTTAGCCCCGAACCGCTTGTTTCGGTTCTTTTTCAAGCTCGTTCACACCTTCCGGCGCGAACTCATTTAGTTTACCACACACACTCGCGTTTGTCAAGCACTTTTTCTGATCTCTTTCAGAAGGCCGTCCAGGTTCCCCTCGGTTTCTTCCGCTTTTGGTCAGATTTTCATGCCCTCTCGCAAGGCGCTCAGATAGAATACCACCTCACCGCCTTTTTGTCAACACCTTTTTCCCCTTTTCTTTCGACTTTTTTATTGCGCCCTTGTTCCACCCAGATACAGTGGTTCCCATACTTCTATATATACAAGATATATCCCTCTATTTCTTCCCTGTGCATACTTTCACCAAAGCCAGCAACAGCGGTATACCCAAGCCCATCCCAATCCCGCCCCACAGGACCGGTCCCTCCAGGGCCCGGTCCAGGGCGAAGGCGTCGGGAAAGAGCCAGATTGCCCCCGCAGCTGCCGCCAGAACCACCGGCAGCACGGCGTGCCGCCGCTCCTTGAGGGCGAAGGCGGTGCGGGCCAACTGGGAGCAGGCGCAGGCCAGCAGGGAGAGCAGGGCCAGGTCGGAGAGCACCCACAGGGCGATGATAACCGACTCGATCCGCTGGAAGGTGCCCTCAAATCCGATGCCCTTTACCATCATAAAAAAGGGGGTATCCATCCGCCCGGCCAGGCCGGGGCCGAAGTTGCCCAGGCACACCGTCTGCAAGGCGGTAAGGGTGAGGCACAGGCCCGCCGCCCAGCGGAGCACCCGCCGCCCGCCTTCCTGCTCGGGCACCACATTCCCGCCCAGGCAGGCTGCAAAGACCACATACCCCAGCAGGCCCAGCACGGGCAGGGTGGCCCAGCCGATGGCGGACAGGTCCTCCACCCACACCGGCAGCAGGTTCACCAGATCCACCTGGAAGGCCCCCAGCCCCAGGGAGAGGACCAGCCCCACGGTCAGGGTGAGAAAGAACACCTCCCCCGCTCGGGCCAGGGCCCGGACCGGCTTGCGGACCAGCCAGAAGGTCACCCCCAGCAGGGCAAGCAGAAAAAGGAGCATGGGGGAATTGCGGTAGCTGATGGTGAGAAAACGGAGGGCCACCTGCCGGGTGTTGGCGGCCAGCAGCCAGACGCCCCACACCAGATAGAGCAGGCACAGTCCCCGGCCAGCCGCCGGCCCCAGCGTCTCCACCGCGGTTTCGGGCAGTCCGCTGCGAAACAGCCGGCACAGCACCCAGCACAGCCCCAGCAGCACCGGCAGGGCCGCCAGGGTGGCCAGCCAGCCCCCCACCCCGGCCCGCCGGGCGGTGAGGCCGGGCAGCACCTGGATGGCCGGGGACAGCAGGGCGGCAAAGGTCAGAGTCAGCAGCTGCCGCAGGGAAATGCGGTCGTCGGGCATGGTGTCACCTCCTACTATTAAGATAGATCCCGGTTATCCGTCGGCGTGATAGCTGCGCTGGATTACCGCCCGGGCGGAGGCCTCCAGCTTCAGCCCTGCCATGGAGAAGCTGCCCAGCAGCGCCGTTTTCCGCCAGGGCGTGCGGAAGGCGGCGGAGGCCCGCAGGCCCAGGTAGTCGGCGTCCAGTGTCCGGGACAGCGCCAGGGCGGCCTCCATCCGTTCCGCCTCCACCCTGGCCAGTTCTTCCTCCAGGGCGGACAGGGTGGCCTCGTCAGGCATGGCGCTTCCCTCGGCCAGGTTGGCGTCCACCTCACAGTGGACCTTGAGCCCGGTCAGCCTGTCCCCGTCCCACACCGGCCCCACCGAGGCGGCGGCCCCCACCACCCGCAGGGCGGCTTTGGCGCCGTCGGGGGCCTGTACCTCCACCACGTCGGCGTCCACCTTGCCGAAGATCAGGTTGACCCCCAGAGCGGCGTCCCCCTCCGCCCAGCCAACCAGCGCCCCGTCCTTCAGGATACCGTACCCGGCGGCGGTGAGGCCGCCGTCGGCCAGCACCGCCGGCACAAAGGAGGCCCCCTGCCGGTCCAGTTCGGCCAGCACATCCTTCACCGTCCGGGGCATGGAGTTGGCGGTGAGTCCGGCGTCGTCGGCCAGGGCCTCCAGACGGTCGGTGGCGGAGCCGTCGGCGGCGGCCTTTTCAATGGCCTGCCCCGCCGTGCCCCCCCGCACCAGGTAGAGGGCGGTCTCCAGGCGCATCTCCACGTCCCGCAGCACATAGTTCAGAGAGGGCATGACCCCCCGCCTGGCCAGTTCCTCCCCCAGCAGCAGCTGGGTGACGTGGCCGAAGTAGAGGTAGGAGGACCCCTCCCCCTGCAGCTCCAGCACGGCGGCGCTGATGGTGCCCGCCTGACCGGACACCACTTGAGTCTCCTCCTGGGCTCTGTCCCCGGAGGCGGTGATGGCCACCCCCGCGCCCTCCGCCCCGTCCACCCCCAGGGTGCGGATCAGTTCCATGTCCTCGATCTCCCGGGCGTAGGGCAGAATCCCGGCGTACCGGCGGCAGCCGGTAAGCAGGAGCATGAGCAGCAGCAGCACAAGGACCGTTTTTTTCACCGCTGCTTCCTCCTGTTCCTGGGCTTGAGGGCCCCCGGCCGGTCCTTGATCCGGGGCATGGGCCGCCGCAGCAGCACGTGCTCCCGGGAGTGGACCCCGGTGCCCACCGCGAAGGGGGTGAGGTAGGGCACCCCGAAGCTCTCGATGCCCGCCAGGTGGACGATGAGCACCGCCGCCCCCATGACGGTGCCGAAGAGCCCCGCCCAGCTGGACAGCAGCACCAGCACAAACCGCCAGATCCGCAGGGCGCCTCCCAGCTCCTGGGAGGGCATGGTGTACCCGGCGATACCGGCCACCGCCACCACGATGAGCACCGCCGGGGAGACAATCTTGGCCTCCACCGCCGCCGAGCCCACCACCAGCCCGCCGATGATGGAGACGGTCTGGCCGATGGACTGGGGCAGCCGCAGGCCGGCCTCCTGCAGGATCTCAAAGGCGATGAGCAGGACGATGACCTCAAAGGCGGAGCGGAAGGGCACGTTCTGCTTGGCGGCGATGATGGACAGGGCCAGCCGGGTGGGGATCATCTCCTGGTGGAAGGTGACCATGGCGGTATAGAGGGCGGGCAGCAGCAGGGTGGTGAACATACAGAAATAGCGCAAAATGGTGAGGGCGGTGGCCAGCAGCCAGCTGGAGGACTTGTCCTGAGGGGCCTGGAGGAAGTTGCCCAGCACCGCCGGGGCCAGATAGCCCAGGGGGATGCCGTCGATGAGGACCCCCACCCGCCCCTGGGCCAGCCCGGCGCAGAACCGGTCGGACCGCTGGGTGTACTGGACCAGGGGGAAGGGGGTGCGGGCGGCGGGCACAATATACTCCTCGATGGCCCCGGTGGAGAACACCCCGTCGATGTCGATCTCCCGCAGCCGGGCGGCCACCTGCTCCACCAGATGGGGGTTGGTGATCCCCTCTATATATAGGATATCCACCAGGGTGGCCGACTGGCGGCCCACAATCTGCTCCTGAATCCGCAGCTCCGGGGCCTTCAGATGGCGGCGGACGATACTGGTGTTGGTGCGCACGCTCTCCACAAAGGCGTCCTTGGCTCCCTTGAGCACCGTCTCGCTGTCGGGAGCGGACACCGAGCGCTTCTCCTCGGTGCCCACAAAACAGGAGAGCACCGTACTTTCCCCGGGAAAGAGAAACACGCACCACCCGCCCACCAGGTCAAAGACCACCTGGTCCAGGCTGTCCCGCTCCTCCACCGCCAGGTTGTACAGAGCCCCCTGGCGCATCCGCTCCATCATGGGCGCCGCCCCGGCGCACCGGGCCAGCTCCGGGTCCTGAGCCATGGGCCGCAGCAGATAGTCGCTGATGCGCTCCATCTTCACCATCCCGCTGAGATAGCACAGGGTCAGGGCCCGCCGGGGGTCCTCCCCCACCCACACCGTCCGGCGGACAAAGTCCACGCAGTCCCGGAAGATCTCCTCCAGCCGGGCCAGGGTAATGGGCCCCGGATACCGGGGCTCCCGCCGGGGATGGGGATGGGTCTGTCCATTTTCACGGTTGCTTGGCAAAAAATCCCCTCCTCACAGGCTTCCGGCGCCTGATTTGACCCTATTTCACCCTCAATCCAGGGCCAAAATGAGACAACTTTCTAATTGGTATGGTTGAATTTGACCAATTGAACTTTTTTAGCCTGCCCCTTTTTCGATTTCTTATACAAAGTTGAGATGGACTGTTGCAATTTACCAACAGAATTGATATACTTGAAAAAACTCCCCGGTTCATCTGGTAAACTAATCACCTTCCGGTAAGTAGCCCACCCCTCCGGTGGAGCAATTCTAACAAAGAGGAGGAGCCCCTATGAAGCCCTTTACCCAAGCCGCCGACGCCCTAGACAAAGAGCTGGCGGTCAAGATCGACGGCATCATCTCCGCTCACAACGGGGACGCCACCCAGCTGGTCGGCATCCTGCTGGATGTGGAGGCCGCCGTGGAGCGGCACTACATCCCCGAGGCCGCCGCCTACTATGTGGCACAGAAGCTGGGCGTCAAGCCCACCCAGGTCTACGACGTGATCTCCTTCTACACCGCCCTCCACTCCCAGCCCCGGGCCAAGTTCACCCTGGAGGTGTGCAACTCCGCCCCCTGCCGGGTGAAGGACAGCGACGCCCTGGTGGAGACCCTCAAGCGCCTTCTGAACCTGGAGGTGGGCGAGGTCACCTACGACGGCCGCTTTTCCATCGAGAAGGTCCCCTGCTTCGGGGCCTGCGACGTGTCCCCCGCCGTGCGGGTCAACGGCGTGGTATACGGCCATCTGGACAGCGAGGAGCGTATCCTGGATATGCTCCAGCAGCTCAATTAAGGGGGTGCCGGTATGAGCAACAAAGTCTGTTTTATCACCCGTAACTTCGGCAAATATGATCCGGACAGCCTGAAGAGCTACGAGTCCATCGGCGGGTTCACCGCCCTGCGCAAGGCCCTGACCATGGACGGCAACGCCATTGCCGACGTGCTGGCCGCCAACGGCGTGCAGGGCCGGGGCGGCGCGGCCTACGACATGGGCAAGAAGTGGCGCCAGGCCCGGGAGGTCAAGGGCGAGCACAAGTGCGTGGTGTGCAACGCCGACGAGGGCGAGCCCGGCACCTTCAAGGACCGGGAGCTGCTGACCAA
>CALWXZ010000148.1 GCA_944385625.1 uncultured Flavonifractor sp.
CGGAATAAGCGCCGCAGCTCCGTGTGGAAGCTGGAGACTCCCGGCGTCACCACCTGCCCCAAGTGCGGTGCGTTCCGCCTGCCCCACCGGATGTGCAAGAGCTGCATGACCTACAATGGCCATGAGCTGGGCAAGGTGGAGGCTACTACCGCCGAGGCGAAGTAAATAGCCGAAAAAGAACGAGGGGAGACAAGCCCCTCTTTCTTTTTGCCCGGAATTCGGGTACAATAGGGGACACAGGACTGGTAGGGGCGGCCCTTGTGGCCGCCCACGGGCGACCATAGAGGTCGCCCCCGCGCCATGTCCCCCTGGAAAGGAGCGTACCTGTGAGCCTGACGAAAATCGCATCGGTGGACCCCCACAGCCCCGCCTGGAAGGCGGGGGTGCGCCCGGGGGAAACCCTGACCCACATCAACGGTCACCCCATCGTGGATGTGCTGGACTATAAGTTCTACGCCTACGACCCCAAGCTGGAGCTGACCCTGACCGGACCGGACGGAGGCAGCCGCACCCTGCGCCTGCGCAAGGAGGAGGGGGAGGATCTGGGCCTGAACTTTGAGACCTATCTGATGGACCGGGCCCGCTCCTGCGCCAACCGGTGTATTTTCTGCTTTGTGGACCAGATGCCCCCGGGGATGCGGGAGACCCTCTATTTTAAGGATGACGACGCCCGGCTGTCCTTTTTGATGGGGAACTATATGACCCTCACCAACCTGTCCAAGCGGGAGATCCAGCGGATCATCGACCTGCGGATCAGCCCCATCAATATCTCGGTCCACGCTACCGATCCCCAGCTGCGTACCGCCATGCTGAAAAATCCCCGGGCGGGGGAGTGCCTGGAGATCATGTCCCGGTTCGCTCAGGCCGGGATTGAGATGAACTGCCAGATTGTGGCCTGCCCCGGCGTCAACGACGGCCCCGCCCTGGACCGCAGCCTGAAGGAGCTGGGGGAGCTCCATCCGGCGGTAACCAGCGTGGCGGTGGTGCCGGTGGGCGTTACCAAATTCCGGGAGGGGCTGTGCCGCATCGACCCCTACACCAAAGACCAGGCCGCCGCCCTCATTGACCAGGTGGAGAGCTTTGCCGCCGCGTTCTTGAAGGAAAAGGGCACCAGACTGGCCTGGTGCTCCGACGAATTTTACCTGATTGCCGGCCGGAAGCTGCCGGAGCGGGCCTATTACGAGGACCTCAATCAGCTGGAAAACGGGGTCGGTATGCTGCGGCTGCTCCTCCACCAGGCGGAGCTGGCAGAGGACGAGGACCTGTCCGGTATGGCGCCGCCGCCCTTTTCGGTGGCCACCGGCGTGTCCGCCGCTCCTTTTGTGCAGGAAATTGTTGACAAGATCGGGGAAAAATGTGCTAATATAAAAGGAACGGTCTATCCCATCCGCAACCGGTTTTTCGGGGAGACCATCACCGTCTCCGGCCTTATCACCGGCGCCGATTTGACCGAGCAGCTGCGGGGGAAGGACCTGGGAGAGCGCCTGCTCATCCCGGATAATATGCTCCGGGCGGGGGAGCAGGTGTTCCTGGACGACGTGACTGTGGCGCAGGTGGAGCAGGTCCTGGGGGTAACCGTGATTCCGGTGCCCGCCGACAGCGGCTTTGACCTGGCGGATGCCATTCTGGGCCGGGAGGTGACGGCCCAATGCCCCGTCCTCCCGCCGGAGGCGGAGTATTACCGTTATAACCCGTAAGGAGAAGGGAGTTACCATGAAACCCTTAGTTGCGATTGTGGGACGGCCCAACGTGGGCAAGTCCATGCTGTTTAACAAGCTGGTGGGCCAGCGGCTGTCCATTGTGGAGGACACCCCCGGCGTGACCCGGGACAGGCTGTACGCCGAGGCCGAGTGGCTGAACCGGAAGTTTGATCTGGTGGACACCGGCGGCATCGAGCCGGGTACCGACAGCGAGATTTTGGCCTTCATGCGCCAGCAGGCGGAGATCGCCATTCAAAACGCCACCGTCATTATCTTCCTGTGCGATGTAAAGACCGGTCTCACCGCCTCCGACCAGGAGGTGGCCAATATGCTGCTGCGCTCCGGCAAGCCGGTGGTGCTGGCGGTAAACAAGATGGACCAGGTGGGCACCACCAACCCGGACATCTATGAGTTTTACAATCTGGGCCTGGGGGACCCCATCGCCGTGTCCGCCGTCCACGGCCACGGCACCGGCGACCTGTTGGATGAGTGCTTCAAGTACTTCCCTCCCGAGGACGAAGAGGAGGAGGACGACGACGTTATCAAGGTGGCCATCATCGGCAAGCCCAACGTGGGCAAGTCCTCCCTGGTGAATAAGATTCTGGGGGAGAAGCGAGTCATCGTCAGCGACATGGCGGGCACCACCCGGGATGCGGTGGACAGCTACTTTGAAAATCAGAAGGGCAAGTATCTCTTCATCGACACCGCCGGGATGCGCAAGAAATCCAAGGTGGACGACCCCATCGAGAAGTTCTCGGTGCTCCGGGCCACCATGGCCATCGAGCGGGCCGATGTGTGCCTCATCATGATCGACGCCAACGAGGGGGTCACCGAGCAGGACACCAAGGTGGCCGGTTTGGCCCATGAGGCGGGCAAGGCCTGCATCATTGTGGTCAACAAGTGGGACTCCATCGAGAAGGACGACAAGACCATGGACCGGATGCGTCAGGATGTGCGCCGGGATCTGTCCTATATGACCTACGCCCCCATCGTCTTTATCTCCGCCCTGACGGGCCAGCGGGTGGACCGGCTCTTTGATCTCATCAACTATGTCAATGACCAGGCATCTCTTCGCATCACCACGGGTATGCTCAACTCAGTGCTGGCCGACGCCACCGCCCGGGTCCAGCCCCCCACCGACAAGGGCCGCCGGCTGAAGATCTACTATATGACCCAGATCGGCATCAAGCCGCCCCATTTTGTCTGCTTCTGCAACGACGCCAAGCTGTTCCACTTCTCTTACCAGCGCTATCTGGAAAATCAGATTCGCTCTACCTTCGGTCTGGAGGGTACGCCGGTACGGCTGACCATCCGGCAGAAGAGCGACAAGGAGGGGTAAGACCATGCCGGCAGGTTCCAATGAAATGACCATTCTGGTGGTGGCGGCGGTGGCGGTCATCGCTTATCTCTTCGGCTGCTTCAACGGGGCGGTGATTGTCTCCAAATATATTCTGCGCAACGACGTGCGCAAGCACGGCAGTGGCAACGCGGGCCTGACCAACTTCTACCGCACCTTTGGCGGTCCGCTAACCCTGGTGGTAATCCTGACCGACGTGCTCAAGGCGGTGGTGGCCATCCTGCTGGGCCAGTGGCTGTTCAGCCTGGTGACGCCCCCCCAGGACTGGCAGGCCATCTGGCCGGTGCTGGGCAAGTACTGGGCGGGCACCTTCTGCCTGCTGGGCCATATGTTTCCCTGTATGTTCGGCTTTAAGGGCGGAAAGGGCATCCTGTCCGGCGGCACCATCGCCATCATGATGGACTGGCGGATCGCACTGGTGGTGTGGGGCGGCTTCATCATTCTGGCCGCCATTACCAAGTGGGTCTCCCTGGGGTCCATCTGGGCGGGTGCCTCCTTCCCCTTTGCCAGCTGGTTTGTCTATCAGGATGTGGTGATTCTGGTCATCGCCATTCTGATCGGCGGGCTGGTGGTGTGGAAGCATCGGGGCAATCTGGTGCGGATTCTCAAGGGAACCGAGTCCAAATTTAGCCTGCATCATAAATTGAACGGGGGTACGTCAAAGTGAAGATTGCGGTATTGGGCAGCGGCGGCTGGGGTACGGCTCTGGCCCTGGTTTTGTTGGAAAACGGCCATGATGTGACCCTGTGGTCCTATACGCAGGAAGAGTCTGCGGTTTTGAAGGAGAAAGGAGAGAATCCTCTGCTGAAGGGTGTGCCCCTGCCCGAGAGCCTGAAGCTGACGGCCGATCTGTCCTGCGTACGGGGCAGCGGGGCGGTGGTGCTGGCCACACCCTCCTTTGCGGTGCGGACCACGGCTCGGGCCGCGGCCCCCTTGCTGGACCCCGGCGCGGTGCTGGTGTCCGTATCCAAGGGCATCGAGAAGGATACATCCCTTACCCTGACCGAGGCCATTGAGCAGGAGGTGGGGGATGCCCACCCCATCGTGGCTCTCTCCGGCCCCTCCCACGCCGAGGAGGTGGGCCGCCGTATTCCCACGGTGGTGGTGTCCGCCTCCAAGGACCGCTCCGCCGCCGAGCAGGTCCAGGACCTGTTTATGAATGAGCGCTTCCGGGTGTATGCCACCGACGATGTGGTGGGCGTGGAGCTGGGCGCTGCCCTGAAAAACGTCATTGCTCTGTGCGCCGGGATCAGCGACGGCATGGGCTATGGCGACAACACCAAGGCGGCCCTGATGACACGGGGACTGACCGAGATTGCCCGGCTGGGCGTGGCCCTGGGCGGCCGCCGGGAGACCTTTGCGGGCCTGTCCGGCGTGGGAGACCTGATTGTAACCTGCACCTCCATGCACTCCCGTAACCGCCGCTGCGGCATCCTGATCGGCAAGGGAACCCCGACGGAGCAGGCCGTGAAGGAGATTGGCGCCGTGGTGGAGGGCTACTATGCCGCCGCCAACGCCCGTACGCTGGCCCGGAAGGTGGGGGTGGAGATGCCCATTACTGAGGCGGCCTACCAGGTTCTCTATGAGGGCAAGGACCCCCGTCGGGTGATCGTGGATCTGATGACCCGGGAGCGGAAGCATGAGCTGGAGGACAGCTGGGTGTAAAGTCCTTTTCAAAAAAACGCGAAAAAATTGAAAAAAACACTTGCATTCCACTACGAGGTGTGGTAATATAATCAAGCCGTCTGAAATACGGCGGCGATTTCCGGGTGTGGCGAAGTTTGGTATCGCGCTTGAATGGGGTTCAAGAGGCCGCTGGTTCGAATCCAGTCACTCGGACCATGCGGAGTATCATTAAAGGATCTGAAAAGGTCTGTTGATGATACTCCGCATTTTTTATTTCCAAGTTTATATAGCGATCTGTGCGGGGGCGTAGCTTAGTGCTACGCCTTTTCTCGTTTCCAAAAGAATGTCCCGCTCGGGGATCTTCCGGCGATCCGGCACCTCAAAGGCTCCAATGCAGTTGTAGTGGATCGTCACCCGCTGATTGGTAACGCCGTCCTCTTTGACCGCCGGATAAACCTCGATGTACTGAATGAGCTCGGCAACCATGCGCTTGGTGATGGTGGTGGCGTCGGTGTA
>CALWXZ010000149.1 GCA_944385625.1 uncultured Flavonifractor sp.
CGCCATCCGCCTGCCCTCCCGGAAGGAGGACCGGCAGAACGCCCAGCTGTCCATGAAACGCACCGAGCAGTGGGAGGACCAATATGAAGAAGATTGAAAAACGGGCCTTCCTCTGCCTGATCCTGGCCGCCGCCCTGATATTGGGGCTGGGGTTCTATGTGGTGCGCTATGTGCTCTACGGCGGCCGCTGGGCCTCCTTTGCCGCCAACCGCCACCTCTATAACAGCCAGGGCCAGCTGTCGGTGGGCCGGGTGCTGGACCGGGACGGGGATGTGCTGTCCTGGGCGGACGAGGACGGCAGCCGTCACTACTACGAGAGCGAGACCGTCCGCAAGGCCACCCTCCACGCCGTGGGGGACGCTCAGGGCAAGATCGGCACCGGCGCCCTCACCGCCTTTGCCAGCCAGCTGTCGGGCTACAACCTGATTACCGGGGCCTACTCCCCTCTGGGCAACGGCAACGACCTGTACCTCACCCTGGACGCCCGGCTCAACTACATCGCCTACCAGGCCCTGGGGGGCCGCAAGGGAGCGGTGGGGGTGTACAACTACAGGACCGGGGAGATTTTGTGCATGGTGTCCTCCCCCACTTACGACCCCCTCTACCCGCCGGAGGACGTGGAGGACAACCCGGCCTATGACGGCGTGTATTTAAACCGCTTCCTCTCCGGCACCTTCCCGCCTGGCTCGGTGTTCAAGACGGTGACCCTGGCCGCCGCCATTGAGAACCTCCCCGACCTTTTTGACCGGAGCTGGACCTGTACCGGCTCCACGGTGGTGGCCGGCGAGACCATCACCTGCCCCTATGCCCACGGGGATATGGACATCTACGGCGCCCTGGCCAACTCCTGCAACGGGGTGTTCGGCCAGCTCTCCGCCGAGCTGGGGCCGGAGGTCATGGCCCGGTACACCCAGAAGGCGGGGCTCACCTCCTCCTACAGCGTCAGCGGCCTCACCTCCGCCGCCGGGCGGTTTGACTTTACCGGCACCACCGGCCAGCTGGCCTGGGCCGGCGTGGGCCAGTACAACGACCTGGCCAACCCCTGCGCCATCATGACCTACATGGGGGCCATCGCCCAGGGGGGGAGCGCCGCCGTGCCCCGGCTTATCCTCAAGGTGGAGACCCCCCTGGGCCTGCCCTCCCTGCCCCAGTGGACGGGCAAGACGGGTACCCTCATTGAATCCTCCACCGCCGCCACCCTGGCGGACATCATGTCCCGCAACGTCATCGACGCCTACGGCGCCGGCCGGTTCCCCAATATGGATATCTGCGCCAAGAGCGGCACCGCCGAGGTGGGGGGCGGCAACCCGCCCCACGCCTGGTTCGCCGGCTTCCTCCGCAATGAGGACGCCCCCTACGCCTTTGTGGTGCTGGTGGAGAACGGCGGCTCGGGGGCCGACGTGGCCGGCTCCGTGGCCGCCCAGGTGCTGGACGCCCTGGTCAACGGCTATTGAGCAGCAGTACCTCCAGCCCCTGCCGCCGGGCGTAGTCCACCGTGTAGGCCGTGCCGCCGGTGTCCCGGGTGCAGTAGGCCACGCACACCGAACTGTGGTCCACCAGATGGCGGTTGCGCCTGTGCATACATCCCGGCGTGTACCGGTCGGCGGTATACACCACCTTGTGGGCGGCCGCCCTGATGCGCGCATACTCCGCCGCGTCCGCCTCCCTCCAGCCCCTGGTCTGGTCGGGGCAGGGCAGCACCAGAATAAGCCTGATGTGGGGAAACTCCCCCAAAAGGCCCAGCACGGTCTGGGCCGCCAGGGTGTCAAACCCCAGGGCGCCCCCGGCGCCGAAGTACCGAATCCCCCGGCCAATGAGCTGCCGCACCGTTTCCTCCAGGTTTTCCACAAGGGCAGGCCGGTGTGTGGGCGGAATGTGCCGGTGGCCGGTAAAGCAGCAGGTTTTTTCCCGCATGGTCATACCCAGTTCCCCCTTTTTCCCCAGTATAGGCCGGGAATGGGGACGAATTTTGTCGGATTCAGGGCGTCGCCTTTTGGCGGCGCCCTGAACTTTTCCACACGGGATATGAATAATGTGTAAAACCTTTGGGAATCCTCTTGACTTTAGGAATGGAGGCTCTATTATTTATTTAGTACAGAAAATATTATTCGGACATCGGAGGATTTTGTTATGCAAGAGGTCAAAGATGACGGGAAAAAACCCAGCCCGCCCAAAAAACCGCTGATTTTCTACTATGCCGTGGCCCTGGTGGCCCTGATGCTCCTCAACGTCTTTTTCTTCCCCTCGGTGCTGGAGCGGCAGGTGATCCAGGTGCCCTACAGCCAGTTTCTCACCATGGTGGACGGCGGTCAGGTCACGGAGGTGGCCCTGGACGAGGACAGCCGGCAGATCACCTTTATCGCCGTCGATGACGGCGGAAACGCAGGCTATTACAAGACCGGTATCTGGCCCGACGACGGCCAGCGGCTGCTGAACCAGCTGCGGGAGGACCCGGACATCGTGTTCAGCGCCGAGATCCCCACCCAGGCCAACCCCATTCTGGCCGCCTTAATCAGCTGGGTGCTGCCCATCTTCCTTTTCCTGCTCATTGGGCAGCTGTTTTCCCGCTGGATGATGAAACGGATGGGTGACAGTCTGCCCGGCGGCATGGGCAACGCCATGACCTTCGGCAAGTCGGGCGCCAAGATCTATGTGGAGGAGGCCTCCACCGGCGTGTCCTTTGCCGACGTGGCGGGCCAGGACGAGGCCAAGGAGGCCCTGATGGAGGTGGTGGACTTCCTCCATGAGCCGGACAAGTACGCCGCCATCGGCGCCAAGCTGCCCAAGGGCGTGCTGCTGGTGGGCCCTCCCGGTACCGGCAAGACCCTGCTGGCCAAGGCGGTGGCGGGGGAGGCCAAGGTGCCCTTCTTCTCCATCTCCGGCTCGGAGTTTGTGGAGATGTTCGTGGGCATGGGGGCCGCCAAGGTCCGTGACCTGTTCAAGCAGGCGGGGGAGAAGGCCCCCTGCATCGTGTTTATCGACGAGATCGACGCCATCGGCAAAAAGCGTGACACCGGCGGCTACGGCGGCAACGACGAGCGGGAGCAGACCTTGAACCAGCTGCTGGCCGAGATGGACGGCTTCGACTCCAGCCGCGGCGTGGTGCTGCTGGCCGCCACCAACCGGCCGGAGAGCCTGGACCCCGCTCTCATGCGGCCCGGCCGGTTCGACCGGCGGGTGCCGGTGGAGCTGCCCGACCTCCAGGGCCGCGTGGCCATTCTGAAGGTCCACGGCAGACACGTCCACATTGACGGGAATGTGGACTGGAACGCCATCGCCCGGGCCACCGCCGGGGCCTCCGGCGCGGAGCTGGCCAACATCATCAACGAGGCCGCCCTCCGGGCGGTGCGCCAGGGCCGGGGGACCGTGACCCAGGCCGACCTGGAGGAGAGTGTGGAGACCGTCATCGCCGGGGCCCAGCGGAAGAACGCCGTCATCTCCCCCCAGGAGAAGCAAATCGTCTCCTTCCACGAGGTGGGCCACGCCCTGGTGGCCGCCCTCCAGACCCACTCCGCCCCGGTGACCAAGATTACCATCGTCCCCCGCACCTCGGGGGCCCTGGGCTACACCATGCAGGTGGACGAGGGGGAGCACAACCTCATGAGCCGGGCGGAGCTCACCAACAAGATCGCCACCCTCACCGGCGGCCGGGCCGCCGAGGAGCTGATCTTCGGCGCGGATAACATCACCACCGGTGCCTCCAACGACATCGAGCAGGCCACCAAGCTGGCCCGGGCCATGATTACCCGGTACGGCATGACGGAGCAGTTCGACATGGTGGCCCTGGAGACGGTGCAGAGCCAGTATCTGGGGGGCGACACCTCCCTCACCTGCTCCGCCGAGACGGCAGCTGAGATCGACAAACAGGTGGTGGCCACCGTGAAGAAAGCCCACCAGAAGGCCCTGGCCCTGCTGAAGGACCACGAGGACCAGCTGCGGAAGCTGGCGGGCTACCTGCTGGAGAAGGAGACCATCACCGGAGAGGAGTTTATGGACCTGCTGAAGCAGGGGTGAGCTTGCGGCGGGCCGTCGGGGACGCCGGCCCCTACGAGCAGTCTGATTGACAAGGCGTAGGGGGCGGCCTCTGGACGCCCCGTTTCCACACAAAAAATCCCCGCTGCCAGTGGCAGCGGGGATTTTCTCATATCCCGGTTTACTTGATGGGCTCGCCGGCCTCTTTCTTGGCCTTGATCTCCTTGAGGGCGTCCCGGTAGGACAGGTTGACCCGGCCCTTCTCGTCGATATCGGTGACCTTGACCCAGATCATATCGCCGATGTTGACCACGTCCTCCACCTTGTTGACCCGGTGATCGGCCAGCTTGGAGATGTGGACCATGCCGTCCTTGCCGGGGGCCAGCTCCACGAAAGCGCCGAACTGGAGGATGCGCACCACCTTGCCGTAGTACAGCTGACCCACCTCGGGCACAAAGACGATGGTCTCGATGGTCTTTTTGGCGGCGTCGCAGGAGGCCTTGTCGGTGCCCGCGATATAGATGGTGCCGTCGTCCTCGATGTCGATCTTGGCGCCGGTGTCGGCGCAGATCTTCTGGATCACCTTGCCGCCGGAGCCGATGACCTCGCGGATCTTGTCCACGTCGATCTTCATCTTCACCATCTTGGGGGCGGTGTCGGCCACGTCGGGCCGGGGGGCGGAGATGCAGGGCAGCATGATCTCGTCCAGGATGGCGTAGCGGGCGTCCCGGGTGATCTCCAGGGCCTCCTTGATGATCTCGTGGCTCAGGCCGTCGTTCTTGATGTCCATCTGGATGGCGGTGATGCCGGCCTTGGTGCCGGCCACCTTGAAGTCCATCTCGCCGTGGAAGTCCTCCACGCCCTGGATGTCGATAAAGGTCTGGAAGGAGCCGTCGTCATCCTGGATCAGACCGCAGGAGATGCCGGCCACGGGGGCGGAGATGGGCACGCCGGCGTCCATCAGGGCCAGGGTGGAGCCGCAGATGGAGCCCTGGGAGGTGGAGCCGTTGGAGGAGAGCACCTCGCTCACCACCCGGATGGC
>CALWXZ010000150.1 GCA_944385625.1 uncultured Flavonifractor sp.
GCGCCGCCCGCGGCGCCGCGAAGGGTATTGTGGGACAGGCAGACGAACTTGTAGTCGTACTGCGTGTCGGGACGCAGGCGGCCGATGCAGACCGCCATGCCGCCCTCAGTCATCCGGTCCAGCCGGGTCTGGGGACGGTCGGGCTCCTCAAAGTAGTGCAAAAACTGCTTGGGAGCGGAGGGCAGGGCCAGCTCCTGAGCGCGGCCCTTGTAATTTGCCCAGATTTCCTTGATCTCCTCCATGGAGGGTTTGTGCTCAAAGCGTGCGAACACAGCGGCCATGTGGCCGTTGGACGCGGGCACCCGCAGACACTGGGCGGTGATGGCGGGGGACTGGGCGTTGACGATGACCCCGTTCTCCACCTTGCCCCACAGCTTCAGGGGCTCCTGCTCGCTCTTCTCCTCCTCGCCGCCGATGTAGGGGATCACATTGTCCACCATCTCGGGCCAGGTCTCGAAGGTCTTGCCCGCGCCGGAAATGGCCTGGTAGGTACACACAAGCACCTGATTCAGGCCGAAGCCGCGCAGGGGGTGCAGGGCGGGAACATAGCTCTGGAGGGAGCAGTTGGACTTGACGGCAATGAACCCGCGCTCCACCCCCAGTCGCTTTCGTTGGGCCTCGATGATCTTCAGATGTTCGGGATTGATCTCAGGCACCACCATGGGCACGTCGGGTGTCCAGCGGTGGGCGGAGTTGTTGGAGACCACGGGGCACTCGTGCTTGGCGTAGGCCTCCTCCAGGGCCTGGATCTCCTCCTTCTTCATATCCACGGCGGAAAAGACAAAATCCACCTGGGAGGCAATGGCCTCGATGTCAGCCTCGGCGTTCATGACCACCATCTTCCTGGCCTCTTCGGGCATGGGGTTCTCCAGGGCCCAACGGGTGCCGATGGCCTCTTCATAGGTCTTGCCGGCGGAGCGGCTGCTGGCCGCAATGGCGGTGAGCTGGAACCAGGGGTGGTTCTCCAGCAGGGAGACGAAACGCTGGCCCACCATACCGGTGCAGCCGATGACGCCAACTTTGTATTTTTCCATGACCGATACCTCCGTTGCTCAAATCCTATTCCAACACCGGCCTGTCTCAGACCGGAAACTGGTGACAAAAGAGAAAAAGAAAATCAGCAGTTTACAGAACTGCTGACTTTGTACTATAATGACAGGGACAGTGCGTCCTTGCCACTACCCGACAAAAGCAGACAGCACTCCGCCCCAGCGCTGGGGCGACAGTCGAACGGATCTTATCCGGGCGACCAGGCAAACGTCCAGCCGGGGGAGCGTCCCTTCGGCGGCCTCCCCTTTTACGCGGTTCACCGGGCCCGGCGCCCTCCCCGCGCTACTCCTGAAGAGCCGCGCCTCTATCCTGCAAGTGTAAATTTCGCTATTTAGTTTGAAAAATTGTACCACAAGTTCCGGCAAAGTGTCAACGAAAGCGAGATGGGATTTCCAACAAATGAGAAACGGTAAGATAAAAAAATTTGTGCAGATTGCCGCGCTGGCCCTGGCTGTGGCCCTTCCGCTGACCGCGCTCCCCGCCGCCTCCGCCGCTGTGGAGGTGGACCCCACCATCAAGGTGGGCCTCTTTTACGGCTCCAGCGCCCTGCCCGGGGCCAACCTGCTTAACGACGCGGGCAGCGGCTACCGGCTGGGCTACTACGACGGCAATCGGAACTTTGTGCCTCTGGCCTCCACCGGTGAAACCGCCATCTCGGTGGTCAAGACCCAGAATGTGTACTACGGAAAGGTGGGGACCTGGAGCGGCTACTACGACACCATCACCTCCGATATCGCCGTGGGCTGCTGGCATCTGAAGCTGCCCGGCAGCTACAGCTCCTATGACGAGGCCGCAGCGGCGGCCTCCGCCTATCCCGGCGGCTTTGCGGCCTGGATCGACGGGACGTGGCAGGCCAGGGTGGGGGCCTGGCTGGACAAGGAATCCGCCCAGGCCGCCCAGACCGAACTGGGACTGACCGACGCCGAGATCGCGGGCACCTCCAGCTACGCCGTGTCGGTGGTCAAGACGGGCACCAGCCAGATCCTCTTCCAGTTCGACAGCGCCTCCCAGTGCCTGGGCATTCAGCCCGGCCTGGACGACAGCGTCAAGACCGAGACCATCTTCCGGGGCTGCACCTACTATGGCGGCTTCCAGTACCAGCGGGTGGGGGGCGGTAATCTGACGGTGAGCAACGTCATCGGCCTGGAGGACTATGTGCAGGGGGTCATCGTCCAGGAGATGAGCTCCTCCTGGCCCCTGGAGGCCCTGAAGGCCCAGGCGGTGAGCGCCCGCACCTACGCCTACCGCAATTACACCGCCGGCAAGCACCAGAGCCAGGGCTTCGACATCTGCAACTCCACCCACTGCCAGGTCTATTATGGCATGGACGAGGTAACCTCCAACAGCAGCAAGGCGGTGGAGCAGACCTACGGCGAATACGCCTGGTACAACGGCTCCCTCATTGACGCGGTGTACTCCTCCCACGACGGCGGCGCCACCGAGAGCGCCGTCAATGTGTGGGGGGGCAATGTGGCCTACCTCATCGGCAAGGCCGACCCCTACGAGGCGTCGGTGGCCTCCAAGGTCCCGGGCTACAACTGGACGGTGACCTATACCGCCCAGGAGCTCACCGACCTGCTCAACTCCAAGGGCTACACCAACGCGGGCATTGTGGACCTCCAGGTCACCAGGACCAGCCCCACCGGCAACGCCATCGAGATTACCTTCACCGACGCCGCGGGCAAGAGCTGGAGCAAGATCCGGGACGACTGCCGCACCTTCCTGGGGCTGCGGAGCATCCACTACACCGTCACAAGCTCCACCGGCGGCACGTCCTCCGGCGGGGGGTACACGGTGAACGGGGACGGCACCCTCAGCAGCCTGGACGGGGCCTACGCCATCGGCGGCTCCAATTCCACCGCCCAGCTGGGGAGCGGCGTGTACATCATCGACGGCAGCGGCCAGGTCAGTCAGGCCACGCCCTCCGGCGGCGGCGGCAGCTCCACCGTGTTCACCATCACCGGCTCCGGCTGGGGCCACAACGTGGGCATGAGCCAGTGGGGGGCCTACGCCATGGCCCAGCAGGGCTATACTTACAAGGATATTCTGACCTTCTACTACACTGGAATAGAGGTGCGCAAGCCATAAAGACATCGGATTTTGACTTTTACCTGCCGGAGGAGCTCATCGCTCAGACCCCCCTGGAGAAGCGGGACTCCTCCCGGCTGCTGGTGCTGGACAAGGAGACCGGCGAGACAAAACATATGCACTTTTACGATCTGCCCACCCTGCTGCGGCCGGGGGACTGCCTGGTGCTCAACGACTCCCGGGTGCTGCCCGCCCGGCTCATCGGCCACCGCATCCCCGGCGGCGGGGCGGTGGAGGTGCTGCTGCTCATCGACCGGGGGAACAAGACCTGGGAGTGCCTGGTGCGGCCCGGCCGCAAGATGAAACCGGGCACAAAAGTGTCCTTCGGCGAGGGCCAGCTCACCGCAGAGGTGACGGACGTACTGGAGGGGGGCAACCGGCTGGTCCGCTTCCACTACGAGGGCATCTTTTTGGAGAAGCTGGAGCAGCTGGGCAAGATGCCCCTGCCCCCCTATATCAAGGCCGAGCTCAACGACCCGGAGCGGTATCAGACCGTCTACTCCCGGGAGGTGGGCTCCGCCGCCGCCCCCACCGCCGGGCTCCACTTCACCAAGGAGCTTTTGAAGCAGGTGGAGGACATGGGGGTGCGCCTTTGCTATGTGACCCTCCATGTGGGCCTGGGCACCTTCCGGCCGGTGAAGGAGGAGGACATCCTGGACCACGAGATGCACAGTGAGTACTGCATGATCTCCGCCGAGACCGCCGACGTCATCAACCGCACCAGGGCCGAGGGGGGGCGGGTGATCTGCGTGGGCACCACCTCCTGCCGCACCATTGAGAGCTGGGCGGCGGAGGACGGCACGTTGAAGGAGAGCGCCGGGTGGACCAATATCTTCATCTATCCGGGCTACAAATTCAAGACCCTGGACTGCCTCATCACCAACTTCCACCTGCCGGAGTCCACCCTCATCATGCTGGTGTCCGCCCTGGCGGGGCGGGAGCACATTCTGGCCGCCTACAAGGAGGCGGTGGAGCAGCGCTACCGCTTCTTCTCCTTCGGCGACGCCATGTTTATCTGCTGAGGCGAGACTTTCTCCACAAGCCGACAGGGGCTGCCGCAATTTGCGGCAGCCCCTGTGCAATCTATGGAAGGGAGTAAACGGAACAATGACCCTGGAGGCATATCTGGAGGATGTGGGCGTTCTGGCCTGCAATGAAAATCCCCACCTGCCCGCCCTGGACCAGGTGGGGTTCACCTGGGGGGACATGACGGCCCTGCTGGACCGGCAGGGCCTGTTTCTCAGCAAGTGCGGGTGGGGGAGGACGGTCTACCTGTCCCCCCAGGTCTATTATCTGGCCGCCCGGTGCAGGCCCCGCCGGCCCATGCCGCCGGAGGCCGCCGCCCTGTACCAGCTGCTGGCTGAGGCCGGACCGCTGGAGACGGAGGAGCTGAAGCGGCTCTCCCTCCTGGACGGGAAGGGGTACACCAAGGCCTTTACCTTTCTGCTGAAATACCGCTGGGCCACCGCCCTGAAAAACGGCAGGGTGCTGGGGGACAACTGGTCCACCCTCCGCTACGGCACGGCGGAGGCCTGGGAGGCGCTGGCCCCGCCGCCGGTCCCCGCCGCCGATCCGGAGGGGCAGCTGTGGGCCATTCTGGGGCGCACCCTGCCCCCGGCGGAGGTGGCGCGCTTTCTCCGGGCCCTGTGAACGGCCCATCCCGCCCGGCATAGGATGGCGGGAAGGGAGAGAGAGCAGATGTGGCAGCCAATTCCATACGACCGCCGGGCCGCGGTGCGCTACGCCCACCGGTGGGCCCTGGGCCGCAACCCGGCCTATTACGACTATGAGGAGGTGGGGGGCGACTGCACCAGCTTCGCCTCCCAGTGCCTGTACGCCGGCGTCGGGGTGATGGA
>CALWXZ010000151.1 GCA_944385625.1 uncultured Flavonifractor sp.
ATCTTCATCGGGGCGGCGGAGAAGGGCCTGATGCCCAAGCCCCGGTTCATTCTGTCCACCACCCTGGCCTGCGACGCCAATATGCTTACCTTCCGGCGGCTGGCGGAGTACTTTGACGTGCCCCACTTCATGGTGGACGTGCCCTACCGCACCGACCAGAGCGCCGTGGACTATGTGGCCGGCCAGCTGCGGGACATGGTTGCCTTTCTGGAGCAGCAGACCGGCCAGAAGCTGAGCCAGTCCGCGCTGGAGGAGACGGTGGCCCGCAGCAACCGGAGCCTTGCCAACTACCACCGCTATATGACCCTGAAGGCGGACAAGTGCATCCCCTGCGAGATGACGGGGGAGATGTTCGCCGCCTTCGCCCTCCACATTCTGCTGGGCACCCCGGAGACCGAGGCCTTCACCCTCCAGTGTCTGAAGGATGTGGAGCAGGCGGCCCCGGCGGAGGGGGTGCGGCTGCTGTGGCACCACACCACACCCTTCTGGGTAGCCCCCCTGCGGCAGGTCACCGACTTCAACCGGGACGTGCAGATCGTGGGGTGCGATATGTGCTTTGAGGGCATCCAGCCCGCCTTTTCATCCGACCCCTACCAGGCCATGGCCCAGCGGGTGGTGTACTCCGCCTTCAACGGCCCGGTGTCCCGGCGCATTGAGAAGGGGATCGCCGCCGCCCGGCAGGTGAAGGCCGACGGGGCCATCTGGTTCTGCCACTGGGGGTGCAAGCACACCCTGGGGGGCGCCCAGCTGGCCAAGGAGACCTTCGAGGCCGCCGGCATCCCCTGCCTGGTGCTGGACGGCGACGGCTGCGACCGCAGCCACGGTGGGGAGGGCCAGCTGGCCACCCGCATGGAGGCCTTTGTGGAGCTGCTCAAGCAGGGAAAGGGGGAGCGGGCATGACCTACTATATCTGTAAATACACCCCGGTGGAGCTTTTGCGCGCCCTGGGGGGCGAGTGCGTGGTGCTGGACCAGATGCCCGATTCCTTCCCCCTCAGCGATCAGCTGGGTCACCCCAACCTGTGCGGCTTCGGCAAGGCCGTGCTGGAGGCCTGCCTGTCGGGGCAGGTCAAGGAGCTGGTGCTGGTCAACTGCTGCGATGTGATCCGCAGTGTGTACGACATCCTGCTCCAGCACGGACAGCTGGACTTCCTCTACCTGATGGACCTGCTCCACTGCGACGGGGACTGCGCCAAGACCCGGATGAAGGGGGAGCTGGAGCGGCTGGCCAAGACCTACGGGGCGTACAAGGGCGTCAAGTTTGACGAAAAAGCCTTCCGGGGGGCCTTCCAGCCTCTGGACCGGCCCACCCAGCCCTACCTCAGCGTGCTGGGGGGCCGGGTGGGGGACAAGCTCTTTGAGGCCATGAAGGCCGCCCTGCCCCTGCCGGTGCGCAACGACACCTGCGTCCACAACCGCAGCGTGGCCCCGCCGCCGGCGGGCGGGGACTTTGATTCCCTCATGGACTGGTACGCCGGGGCCCTGCTGGAGCAGACCCCCTGTATGCGCATGACCGACGCCACCGGCCGGCGGCAGCTGGTCAACGACCCCCATCTCAAGGGGGTGGTGTACCACACGGTGAAATTCTGCGACTACTACGGCTTTGAGTATTCCAAGCTGCGCCATGAGCTCACGGTGCCCATGCTCAAGCTGGAGTCGGACTACACGGCGGGGAGCAGCGGACAGCTCTCCACCCGGCTGGAGGCCTTTGCCGAGACCATGGCCCCGGCCCAAACCACGGAGAAAAAGGGAGGAAACGCCATGAGCGGCGGACGATATTATGTGGGCATCGACAGCGGGTCCACCAGCACGGATGTGGCCATTCTGGACCGCAACCGCCAGCTGGTGGCCGGGGTGATTCTGCCCACCGGGGCGGGTGCCTCGGCGGGGGCGGAGCGGGCCCTGGAGGAGGCCCTCAGGCAGGCGGGCCTCACCCAGGGGGACATCGCCGCCACCGTCACCACCGGCTACGGCCGCTCCGCCATCCAGATGGGGGACAAGTCCATCACCGAGATCACCTGCCACGCCAAGGGGGCCTACTTCCTGGATTCCTCCGTGCGCACCATCATCGACATCGGCGGCCAGGACAGCAAGGTGATCCGGCTGGACGAAACGGGCAACGTCATTAACTTCCTGATGAACGACAAGTGCGCCGCCGGCACCGGCCGCTTTCTGGAGCTGATGGCCCGCACCCTGGAGCTGTCCATGGAGGAGATGAGCTACGCCGGCCTGGAGTGGAAGGAGGACATCGCCATCTCCTCCATGTGTACCGTCTTTGCCGAGTCGGAGGTGGTGTCCCTCATCGCCCAGAACAAGGACCGGGGGGACATCATCCACGGCCTGAACCAGTCGGTGGCCTCCCGCACCGCCGCCCTGTGCCGCCGCCTGGGGGGAGAGCCCAACTATATGATGACCGGCGGCGTGTCCAAAAACCGGGGGGTGGTGGAGGCCATCCAGCGGGAGCTGGGAGTGGAGCTGATCGTCAGCGACCGGGCCCAGCTCAACGGCGCCCTGGGGGCCGCCCTCTTCGCCCTGGAGGGGTAATCCGACCCTAAATTCCTGTAGGGGCGACCTTTATGGTCGCCCGTGGGACCCCGGAAACAGACGGCGGGCGGGGATAAACCCCGCCCCTACAAAAATGCTTCCGTAATCCCGCGTATGAGGCCGGGAAATCTGGTTTTGCCAGGTTTCCCGGCCTTTTTTGCCCTTGGGTGTATCCAAACGTACAACAAATCCCCCCGGACACCCCATAGGTGAAAGGGGGGAGGACCATGAAGCTGGTGCGCTACGCCAGGGGAGGGGGACTGACCAACTATCTGCCCCTGCCCAGGGCGCTGCTGGAGCTGGACCTGTCGGGGACGGCCCTGCTGCTCTACGCCCTGCTGCTGGACCGGGCCACCCTGTCCCAGAAGAACGGCTGGTGGTCGGAGGAGGGGTGGGTGTATGTGCGCTTTCCCATTTCCAGGCTGGCGGAGGCGCTGGGGCGCGGGACCGCCTTGGTCAAGGTAAGGCTCCGGGAACTGGAGAAAGCGGGCCTGATCCGGCGGGTGACGCCCAGGAGGGGGGAGGCCAGCCAAATTTTTTTATCCCTGCCCGAGGATACTTTTTTAGCTGGGGGGAGGTCAAAAAATAAGCCTGGCCCCGGCCAAAAAGTTAGCTGGGACCCGGCTAAAAAATTGGCCCCTAACAACCTAAGGGAACAACAGAACTTAAACAACCATTCTTATCAATATGAAGAGGGGGAGAGTTTATAATGGAGGGACTGGATCGGGAGGCGCTGATACGCCAGGCAATTGCCCGGGACAAGGCCAAGTGGGTGGTCAAGAGGCGGGAACAGATCTTCAAGTCCGCCCGTGGTCTGATGGACTGCACCTTTGAGCGGGACAACGGGGCGGTGCCCCAGCTGGCCTGGGCCAGGCGGTATGTGGAGCACTGGCAGTTAATGCGCAAGGAGAACATGGGCCTGCTGTTCTGGGGTCCGGCGGGGACGGGCAAGACCTTCGCCGCCGCCTGCATCGCCAACGCCCTGGTGGAGCGGGAAGTGGCGGTGGGGATGATTACCCTGGGGGAGGCCCTGCTCAACCTGTTCGGCATGAGCGGAGAGGAGCGCATCCAGTATCTGGAGAGCCTGTCCACCTGCGGACTGCTCATCCTGGACGACTTCGGGGTGGAGCGGCGGACGCCCTACGCCCGGGAGCAGGTCTACGAGATCGTCAACCGCCGGTATCTGTCCGGGCGGCCCATGGTGGTGACCACCAATCTGACCCTGGATGAACTGAAAAACGCCGAACGGGACGACAGCCGCATCCACGACCGGGTGCTGGAGCGGTGCATCCCGGTGTGTTTTGACGGCGACAGCCTGCGGCGGGAAAAAACTGCCCAGCGTATCCGGCGGATGCGGGCGCTGCTGTCCGGCGACCCGGCGGCGGATTGACAAAGGTCCGCGGGAATGGTATGGTTGACTGTGCAAATGAAAATCACACAACAGCGTTTTTTATTTTGTTGAAGCGGCGGACCAGCCGGGGCTGGAATTGGGGCCCGGGCCGGAAGCCGGGGGGGCCTTCTGAGCCTCAGCTACAAACTCAACAAAATAAAAATTTTGTTGAGTTGAGAGGAGGGGGAAAGCCCCTATGGACCACAATGACTACAAATTGACCGCTCCTGAGCTGCTCCGCAACTTCCTGGTCTACCACGAGACCATTCAGGGCCACTCCAAAAAAACGGTGGATGAATACTATCTGGACCTGCGCAACTTCTTCCGCTACATCAAGCTGGAAAAAGGCCGGGTGCCCCGTACCACGCCGCTGGACCAGATCGACATTGACGATCTGGACCTGGACCTGGCCCGCTCCGTCAATCTCAGCGACGTGTACAGCTACATGAGCTACCTCAGCCGGGACCGGGTCAAGCACGCCAACAGCCCCACCTCCGGCTACGGCCTGGAGCCCTCCGCCCGGGCCCGCAAGATCGCCGCCATCCGCTCCTTTTATAAGTATCTCTCCAGCAAGGCCAAGCTCATCGGGGAAAATCCCATGCAGGACCTGGATTCCCCCCGGCTGAAAAAATCCCTGCCCCGGTATCTGTCCCTGGACGAGTCCATCATGCTGCTGGAGGCCGTGGACGAGCCCAACCGGGCCAGAGATTACTGTATTCTCAGCCTGTTTCTCAACTGCGGGCTGCGGATTTCAGAGTTAGTTGGTCTTAACTTAACCGATGTGCGGCAGGAACAGCTCCGGGTGCTGGGCAAAGGCAACAAGGAGCGGATGATTTTCCTCAACGAGGCCTGCCGGGACGCCCTGGACGACTGGCTGGCCGAGCGGAATAACCAGGCGGCGGCGGACAAAAACGCCCTCTTCCTCACCCGCTCCCACACCCGCATGACCACGGCGGCTGTCCATTA
>CALWXZ010000152.1 GCA_944385625.1 uncultured Flavonifractor sp.
AGGATGGCGGCGTCCAGGCCTACGTTGTAGGGGTTCTCCTGGACGAACTTCTTCCACCAGGCCTTTTTGACGTTGTTCTTCAGCTCCACGCCCAGAGGGCCGTAGTCCCAGGTGTTGGCCAGGCCGCCGTAGATCTCGGAGCCGGAGAAGATAAAGCCCCGGCCCTTGCACAGGGTGACGATCTGGTCCATGGTCTTTTCGGTGTTTTTCATGGTACAATCAAACTCCTTTTGTTTGTAAGTTACAGAAAGAACAGGCGGGGCGTCCGGAGGCCGCTCCCTACAAAAACAGGTGTAGGGGCCGGCGTCCCCGACGGCCCGACGGAATAAAAAACCGCCCTGAGCCGGTTTTCGGCTCAGGGCGAACAAAATGTCCGTGGTTCCACCTGAATTCGTACCTGGCTGGTACGCGCTTCGTTCCCGGTAACGGCGGGGGGACCGGCGGGGCATTGCCTCCCCGCGGCTCACGGGCGCCTTCCCGCCACTTCCGCCGGAGCCTTGCACCGTCCGGCTCCTCTCTGGTGGGGAAATATGGGGTACTATTCCCGGTCACAGCCTTATCGCGGGCTATTCTATCATTTTTTCCCCCACCCGTCAAGGAGAAAAGGGGGGAACGATCACCGGCGGCCCATAATTTCGTCCAGCAGGGCGTGGGCGGCCTCCTCCTTGCTCATGAGGGGCAGTTCACGGGCACCGTCGGCGGCGATGAGGGTGAGCAGGTTGGTGTCCACCCCGAAGCCCGCCCCTTCCTGCTTCAGGTTGTTGGCGGCGATCAGGTCGATGTGCTTTTTCTCCAGCTTCTTCCTGGAGTTTTCCACCATGTCCCTCGTCTCCATGGAGAAGCCGCACAAAAACTGACCGGGCACACGGTGTTCCCCCAGCCAGGCCAGGATGTCGCTGGTGCGGGAGAGGGGGAGGGAGAGGTCGGCATCCGTGCCGCTCTTCTTGATCTTGTCCTCCGCCACGGAAGCGGGGCGGTAGTCGGCCACGGCGGCGGCCTTGATGATGATATCCTGGTCCGGGGCACGGCTGGTCACTGCGTCAAACATATCCTGGGCGGACACGATGTCCACCACCTCCATGTAGGGGGGCTTTTTCAGGTTCACCGGCCCGGACACCAGGGTGACCTGGGCCCCCCGGGCGGCGGCGGCTTTGGCGATGGCGTAGCCCATCTTGCCGGTGGAGTGGTTGGTTAAATAGCGCACCGGGTCCAGGGCCTCCCGGGTGGGGCCGGCGGTGACCAGCACCTTGAGGCCGGTCATGTCCTTCTCATGGCTGATGGCGTGGAGAACGCTCTCCAGCAGGTCCTCCGGCTCGGGCATCTTGCCCTTACCCACCGCGCCGCAGGCCAGCCGCCCGCTGGCGGGCTCCACAATCTCCCAGCCGTACTTGCGCAAAAGGTCCAGATTGTCCTGGGTGACGGGATTTTCGTACATCTTGGTGTTCATGGCGGGGGCGGCGATCTTGGGGCAGGTGCAGGCCAGGATGGTGGTGGTCAGCATATCGTCGGCCAGGCCGTGGGCCAGCTTGGCCAGCACGTTGGCGGTGGCGGGGGCCACCAGCACCAGGTCGGCCTGGTCGGCCAGGGCGATGTGCTCCACCTGGAACTGGTAGTTGCGGTCGAAGGTGTCCACGCTCACCCGGTTGCCGGTGAGGGATTCGAAGGTGTGGGGGCCGATGAACTCGGTGGCGTTTTTGGTCATCACCACCTGGACGTTGGCCCCCTGCTTCACCAGGGCGGAGGCCAGATTGGCGGATTTGTAGCAGGCAATGCCGCCGGTGACCCCCAGCAGCACGGTTTTTCCCTTTAATTGCATGGCAATGTCTCCTTAACAGGAATCGGTACGGGCGGCCGCCCGCCGGATGTCCCCCAATTATATCAGACACGCACAGAGTTTTCCACATTGGGATTGCATTTTGTGGACAAAACCGGTATAATGACTCCGGCTGTTCCCGCCTCGGACCGCTGTACTCCCATGGAGACGGCAGGTGCCATCCGGCAGAGGGACAGTCACCCAAAATACGCGCTGTATCCTGAGAGAGGAACGGCAGCTGGAGGTAATTGAATATGAAACACGCGCTCACCCGGTCCCAACGGAGCAAGCAGGTGCAGGGCATGGCCATTCTGGCCATGTTTACCGCCATCATCTTCCTGCTCACCTTCACCCCCCTGGGTCTTATCGACCTGCCTGTGATCAAGGCCACCATTCTCCACGTACCGGTCATCATCGGCTCCATTCTGCTGGGGCCCAAGAAGGGCGCGTTCCTGGGAGGAATGTTCGGTCTGTCCAGCCTGATGAAAAACACGCTGGTGCCCGGTCTTTCCTCCTTTGTGTTTACCCCCTTTATCCCTGTGCCCGGTCTGGACCGGGGCAGCCCCTGGGCCCTGTTCATCTGCTTTGTGCCCCGCATTCTGGTGGGCGTCACCCCCTGGCTGGTGTATACCCTCATCAAGAAGCTCTTCCGTAAGTCCAACGCCGGGGTGCAGGCGGTCGGCATGGTGATCGCCGGCATCGTGGGCGCCCTCACCAACACCGCCCTGGTGATGGGGTCCATCGGGGTCATCTTTACCGAGGCCTACGCCGCCGCCCAGGGCATCCCCGCCGACGCGGTGCTGGGCTTCATCCTGGGTATTGTGGCCGCCAACGGCGTGCCTGAGGCCATTGTGGCCGCCGTGGTGGCTCCCGCCGTGTGCGTGCCCATGGTGCGGGCCCTCAAGCTGGAGAAGGCCCCCGCCGCCCAGCCCGCCTGAGATGCTGCTGGCTGTTGACATCGGCAACACCACCGTTGCCATTGCGGGCCTGCGGGGGGAGCGGGTGGCCTTTGTGAAAAAGCTGCCCAGCGACCCGGCCCTGGACTGGACCGCCGCCCTCCGGCAGCTGCTGGAGGGGGTGGAGGCCCAGGGGGCCGTCCTCTCCTCGGTGGTGCCCGCTCTCACCGGCCCGGTGGGGGAGGGGCTGAAAGCGGTCACCGGAACGCCCGTCCTGGTGGTGGACAGATCCACCGAGACCGGCCTGGACCTGAGGGGTTACGACACCTCCAACCTGGGCATGGACCGGGTGGTGGACTGCGTGGCCGCCCTGGCTATGTACACGCCCCCGGTGGCTGTCTTTGACATGGGCACCGCCACCACCCTGTCGGTGGTGGACAGGGGCGGCGTGTTCCGGGGCGGCATGATCCTGCCCGGCCTGGCCCTGTCTCTGGAGGCCCTGTCCGCCCGGGCCGCCCAGCTGCCTCCCATCACCCTGTCCCCGCCGGAGGGGCTGCTGGGGACAAACACCGCGTCCTGCATGAAGTACGGCGCTCTCTACGGGGCCGCCGGGGCCATCGAGGGCATCGTGGGACGGCTGGAGGAGAAGTTGGGTCCGCTGACGGTGGTGCTCACCGGGGGCAACAGCACCCTGGTGCGCCCTCTGCTGCGCATCTCCACCGCCTGGGAGCCCCACCTGACCTTTCTGGGGCTGGGGAAGCTGTGGAGACGCAGCCATGGATAACAAAAAAGCACGCTGCATGGCAGCGTGCTTTTTTTATTACCGGTCATCCTTTTTCAGGTCCTTCATCAGCTTCAGCTTTTTGTGCCTGTACCACACGCAGTTAAAAAGATTGCCGATGATGAGGATATTGCCGCACAGGTAGAGCCACACCAGCATGATGATGATGGAGGCCAGGGACCCGTACACCAGGGAGTACCGGGAGGACAGGCCGATGAACAGGGAGAAGAGCATGGAGAAGGCGGACAGGGCCACCGAGGCCAGAAAGGCCCCGGTGAGCACCGGGGGCCGGGGCCTGCCCCGGGGGGCCGCCACCCGGTACACCAGCAGTACAAAGAGAAAGACCAGCAGGAAGAGCAGCAGAAAGCGCATCCACTGCCAGTCCCAGGGCAGGGTGTCCGCCTCCAGATGGAGCAGCTTCTCCAACCCCTGAAAAAGCCAGCCGCCGGTGAGGAGGACCACCAGGGACAAAAAGATGGTGACGAGCAGCAGCAGGGCGAAGAGCACACTGGCCACCACCTGCCGCAGGCCCCCGTAGCCCTTGCGGCCGTAGATCTCCTCCATAATGTTCATCAGGGCCCGAAAGGCCGCCGAGGCGAAAAACAACGTCATAAAGCCCCCCGCCACCAGCAGGCCGGGGGACTGGTTGGCGGTAATGTAGCCCACATAGTCCTTCAAAATGTCATTGATGGCCTGGGGCAGCAGGGGGGCGGCGGTGGAGAGCACCGCCTCCAGGTCCACCGGCAGCAGGACGATGAAGCCGTTGAGGCAGATGAGCAGGGGGAAGAAGGACAGAATGAGAAAATAGGCCAGCTCCGCCGCCGAGCGGGAGATGTGCTTGGAGAAGTAGAGCTCCACCATCTCCAGCACAAATTTCACCGGCTTTTTTTGCAGCAGCTGTTTGGGCATGGGTCCACCTCCCGACACAGGTTCCCTCTGAATATACCATAAACTGGAAGATAATGCAAGAGGAGCGGATGATCGGGCCGTCCCTACATGGGATTTCTCAGCTGTAATCCGCAGGGGGCGGCCTCCCGGACGCCCCGTTTTGGGCAGCAAAAAACCGCCTGCGCGGCAGGCGGTTTCATGTTTGACCACAGATCAGGCCAGCTTGTTCAGCTTGATGGTCATGGCGCTCTTCTTGTGCGCAGCGTTGTTCCGGTGCAGCAGACCATGAACCACGGCCTTGTCGACCGCCTTAACGGCCACCTTGTAAGCGCCCTCGGCCTCGCTGCGGTTGCCTTCGACCACC
>CALWXZ010000153.1 GCA_944385625.1 uncultured Flavonifractor sp.
CCCAATTTCTGCCCCAACCAGGTGAGAAAGGCCGCGATGGCGGCGTTGCCGATGGTGCCCGACAGGAACACCGACAGCCGGAACTGTTTTTCCAGCCGGGCGCAGTATCCGCCCAGGGCGGAGTCCAGGGCCGCCAGCAGTCCGGCGGCCACATAGAGGGAATATTGGCTGGGGATGGTCCAGGGTACCAGCACCCCCGCCAGAACTCCCACCAGCAGGCCGATCAATTCCAGCATTTATTCTCCCTCCTCCTGGCTCTCCGGCGTCACGGTGTGGGCATATTGGTACTCCACCGTACCGCTGTACTTGGGGATGAGCAGCAGGTCGCTGGCCGTCACATTTACCGAGATGCCCCACTGGCTCAGCACGTCCACCACGCCGTTGCGCATGGTGAGGGCGCTATACAGAGTATCCGGGTCCCCGATGGCAAAAATCACATAGGGGGCGGCGTACCGGCGGCCGTTCACCGTCACTACCGCGCCGGTACACCGGATCTCGCTGCCCGCAACCAGCCGCTCACCGTTGAGGGAGATGGCCTCCGCCCCGGCGGAGCGCAGCTCGTTGACCACTGAGAGCAGATCACTGTCGTGGATGAGATAGTCTGCCTCATCGCCGGTCACATTGCCCTGGCTGGAGTCCTGCAAAACCACGGAAACCCCCGGCCCCTCCACATCGGTGCGGCCGGCGGCGATCTCCAGCTGCTCCACCTCCTGCCGCAGGGCCTCGCTGCCCCCGTCGCCGGAGGCCGCCTGGTCCCGGTAGAGTTCAATCTCGCTCTGGAGCTGGGTCACCTGGTCCTCCAGGGCGTCGTTCTGCTTGGACTGCTCGTTATAAAGCTCCTGCAAGGTCTCCAGGCGGCTGGCGTTGGTGGCGTCCGCCGCGCCGGTCAGCTGCACGCTGCGCAGCTGGGCGGCCAGCAGATAGCCCACGATGATGCACACCACCACCACGGCAAACTCCCCTTTGTTGCGTCGTTTCTTCTCTGCCATGTCAATCTCCTCGTTCCTATTCCGCCGTCTCAGGGGCCTGCTCGGGCACCGTGGGCGTGTGGGAGGGCTGGGCGTCCGTTCCGCCCTGGGCCTCTCCTCCGGTCTCCTGCGAGCCGGTCTGCCCGGCCGTTTCCGCCCCGCCGGAGGCTTCCGGCTGCTGGGTGGACTGGGCGGGCGCCTCCAGGGGACTCCACCCCTCGGGCAGCCACCGGTCGGGCAGCAGATGGACCTCCCGCTCATCGTAGTTCAGGTCCAGCGTACCGGTCCGGGGCAGCCCCCGCTCATCCATGGTCTCCAGCGTCAGCTTCAGCTCATAGGTCTCGGTGTCAAAGTCGCCGTTGAGGGGGAATACCACCGTCAGATTCTCGCCGTACCCAAAGCGGATCTCATTGCCGGAGGACAGGTCGATAAAGCCCTTCAGGCTGCCCGTCATCACCCGGGCCCGGATGGCCTTGAAAAAGGCCTGGAGCCGCTCCAGCTTGTCCTGCTGCTCCGGGGCCACGGTGAGCAGATTGCCCACGGCGGGATTGACCGGCTCCACCCCCAACACCTGGGGCTTGCCCTGGACCAGGGCGGCGTCCCCCGCCTCCAGCAGCTTGCACTTGTCGTCCAGCAGCCAGTAGCTGCCGCCGCTCTCCACCCAGGCCACCCCGGTGCTCTCGGTCACCTCAAAGATCAGGGTGTCGGGCAGCTTGCGGCTGATGGCCACGTCGTCCACATAGGGCAGCTGGGTTAAGATCCGGTCGGCAATCTGGTACTTGTTGAGGGTAAAGAGGTTGTCCCCCTTTTCCACCCCGGCGGCGGCCAGAATCTCCTCCTGGGTGTACCGGGAATTGCCCGTCACCACCATGGTATTGACCCGGAAAAAGATGATGCAGCCCACCAAAATGGCGGCAAAGATGAGCAGAATGGACAGCAGCTTATAGAGCACGCCAAAGCGCCCCCGATTCCGCCGCCGTCTCCTTCTGTTCCGTCTTGCCGCCATTGTGCCGCTCTCCTGTCCTTTTTCTCCATCCTCGCACAGAATGGTTGAATCTTTGCTAAGAAATTCTTACGATTTTCTCAAACCCATCTCACGTCCGCCGGATGGCGGCCCCCAGCCGCTGCAAATCGTAGTCCAGACACTGGTAGCCCCGGTCGATGTGGTGCAGGCCGGTCACGGTGGTGGTGCCCTCCGCCCCCAGGGCGGCCACCACCAGGGCCGCCCCGCCCCGCAGGTCGGAGGCCCTGACCGCCGCGCCGTGGAGCCGGGACACTCCGTACACCACCGCCACCCGGCCTTCCACCCGGATATCCGCCCCCATGCGGATCAGCTCATCCACATGGCGGTACCGGCTTTCAAACATATTTTCCACAAAAACCGTGCAGCCGGTCCCCCCCGCCAGAGCCGCCATCAGGGGCGCCTGGGCGTCGGTGGGAAAGCCGGGATAGGGGGCCGTACGCACCGGACGCACCCCTCGCAGGCGGCCCTCCGCCTGCAAAAAGATCCGGTCCGCCTGGCTGCACACCCGGCAGCCCGCCTCCTTCAGCACCGCCGTCACCGTGGACAGGGTGCGCCAGTCCACGCCGCTCACCTCCACGCTGCCCCCCGCCGCAGCCGCAGCGGTCAGATAGGTTGCGGCCACGATCCGGTCCCCCATCACCCGGTAGGCCCCGCCGTGGAGGGGCGCGCCTCCCTCCACCGTGATGACTGAGCTGCCCGCCCCCCGGACATTGGCCCCCAGGGCCTGTAAAAAGCCCTGGAGATCCACAATCTCCGGCTCCCGGGCGGCGTTGGTGATGGTGGTGGTGCCCTGGGCGCACACCGCCGCCAGCATGGCGTTTTCCGTGGCTCCCACGCTGGGCAGGGAGAGAACAATGTCCGCCCCCCGCAGCCGCCCGGAGCAGCACAGCCCCCCCTCTCCGTCCTCTACCGTTCCCCCCAGGGCCCGGATGGCGGCCAGATGCAGGTCGATGGGCCGGGGGCCCAGCTCGCAGCCTCCGGGGGTACACAGCCGCGCCTGTCCCATTCGCCCCAGAATGGCCCCCAGGAAGATGACGGAGGAGCGCATCTCCCGCATCAGAGCGTCGGGCACATCAAAGCGGGTGGGGGCGGAGGCGTCCACCACCACATACTCCCCCTGCCGCTGGGCCCGGCAGCCCAGGTGGCGCAGAATTGCCAGGGAGGCCTCCACATCGGTGAGCCGGGGGCAGTTCTGAATCACACAGGTCCCCGGAGCCAGCAGACAGGCGGCCAGAATGGGCAGCACGCTGTTCTTTGCCCCGTGGACCTGCACGGAGCCCTCCAGGGGGTGCCCCCCCTCTATCACATATGCACTCATAGCTTCCATCCTCCGCATTCAGGATTTATGTACGCCATCCTATGCGTGCGATGGAAGGCCGGTTCATTTTGCCCGCTTTTCCAGCAATTTCTTCAGGGTCTCATAGATTTTTTCCGCCGCGTCGGGGGAGCCCAGCTTCCCCAGGGCCCGGCTCATCTTCTCCCGTCGGTCCGGGTCGGCCAGCAGCTGGCCCACCAGGGCGTGGAGCTTCTCCCCGCTGGATTCGCTCTCGGGCAGCAGCACAGCGCCGCCGGCGTTGGAGAGCACCCGGGCGTTCTTGGTCTGGTGGTCGGCCACCACGTTGGGGGAGGGCACCAGCACCGCCGGCCGGGCGATGGCGGTGAGCTCCGCGATGGTGGAGGCCCCCGCCCGGCAGAGCACCAGGTCGGCCGCCGCCATCACCAGGGGCATATCGTAGATGTACTGCCGCACCTCCACGCCGGGATATTGAGTCAGGTCGATGCCCTCCTCCTTCAGGCCGGAGAGCACCTGCTCATAGTTGCGCCCCGCCCCGTGGATATGCCGCCAGGGGGCGCCGGCCCGACATTCCCGGGCAATGCAGTCGGTGATCTGGTCGTTCATCACCCGGGCGCCCAGGCTGCCCCACGCCGACACCACCAGGGGCCGCTGGTCGGTAAAGCCCAGCTTCTCCCGGGCCTCCTTCCGGTTGTACCGGAAGAACTCCTCCCGCACCGGGGTACCGGTGACCACCACCTTGGAGGGATCGTCGTAGTGGGCGCGGCTCTCCTCAAAGCCCACCATCACCACGTCCACCACCTTGGACAAAGTCTTGGTGGTCAGGCCGGGGACGGCGTTGGACTCATGGACCGCGGTGGGAATCCCCCGCTCCGCCGCCGCGTTCACCACCGGGTAGGAGGCATAGCCGCCGGTGCCCACCACCAGGTCGGGCCGGAACCGGTCCAGGATGGCGTCGGCCTGCTTTTTGGACTTGTTCATATTCAGCAGGGTCCTGATGTTATGGAGGATAGCTCCGGGGGTGACCGACCGGTGGAAATTGGTGATGGTCACCGTCTGGATCTCATAGCCCTCCTTGGGCACCAGCTGGGTCTCCATGCCGCCATCGGCTCCCACAAAGAGCACCTGGCAGCCCGGATTGCGGGCCTCAAACATCTGGGCCAGGGCCACCGCCGGATTCACATGGCCCGCGGTCCCGCCGCAGGTAAAGAGGATTTTCATGGATGGTCTCCTCCTCAGGAAGATCAAGGATTCGGGCGGCCGCCATATCGGGCGGCCCTACTCTTGCTTGGGTGCTGGAATCTGCCGGGAGACAGAGAGCACCATCCCCATCTCCGCCAGCTGGATCATCAAGGCCGTGCCGCCGTAGCTGAAGAAGGGCAGCGAGATGCCGGTGGAGGGGATCAGGTTGGTGACCACGGCGATGTTCAGAAACACCTGCACCGCC
>CALWXZ010000154.1 GCA_944385625.1 uncultured Flavonifractor sp.
TGCATCATGCACTCCACGGTGTAGGTGGCCTCGGCGCCGGAGAACTTCTCCTTGTCGGTCTTGCGGCCCTTCACCACCGGCATGGCCAGGTAGTTCTCGCAGAAGTCGGCGTAGATGTTGAACATCCGCTCGGTCTCGGCGATGGCCTCCTCGGCGGTGGCGTGCATGGTGTGGCCCTCCTGCCACAAAAACTCCCGGTGGCGCAGGAAGGGGCGGGAGGTCTTTTCCCACCGCAGCACGGAGCACCACTGGTTGTACAGCTTGGGCAGGTCCCTGTGGGAGTGGATGATATTCTTGTAGTGCTCGCAGAACAGGGTCTCGCTGGTGGGACGGACGCAGTAGCGCTCCTCCAGCTTCTCCGAGCCGCCCATGGTCACCCAGGCGCACTCGGGGGCGAAGCCCTCCACATGGTCCTTCTCCTTCTGGAGCAGAGACTCGGGGATCAGGAGGGGGAGGTATACGTTCTCATGGCCGGTCTCCTTGAATTTCTCGTCCAAAATTTTCTGGAAATTCTCCCAGATGGCGTAGCCGTAGGGCCGGTAGATGAAAAGGCCCTTGATGGAGGAGTAGTCGATGAGCTCGGCCTTCTTGCACACGTCGGTGAACCACTTGGCAAAGTCCACCTCCATATCGGTGATCTGTTCCACCTGCTTTTTGTCCTGTGCCATATCTATCTCAATCCTTTATCATAAAAATACGCATGGGTGCTATTTATTGTATTCATTTGGAGCAAAAAAGTCAAGTCAAGCATGGGGCCCGGCTCAACGAGCCGGGCCCCGCGAATTTTTTATAGCTTGACCACCAGGGAGGCGACAAACACATTGCCGGAATACTGGCCGTACAGCTGCACCCGGTCCCCGGCCACTAGCCGGATCAGGCTGGTGGAGGAGCCGGTGATGGTGACGAAGCTGGCGTCGTCCACGTCGGCGGTGACCACGCTGCCGTCCTCCAGCTGGAGCATGATGGTCTTGTCGGAGATGTTGGTCACCAGCACGGAGCCGGTGATCTGAGAGGAGGAGGAGGCGCTGCCGGTGACGTCGATGGCCACCACCTCGTCCCCGCTGACCGTCAGGTCCACGGCGTCGTTGGGCTTGAGGGAGTAGAGGGAGATGACCGCGCCCTTCTGGGTTACCGACACCCCCTCGGACACCTGGTAGGTCTCGCTGGAGCCGTCGGAGAAGCGCACATCGATGCTGACGCCGGTGGTGTCCTGAACCACCCGGGTGATGGTGCCGGAGAGGGTAGCGTTCTGGGAGGTGGCCTCGATCTCATAGACCTCGTTGTAGCGGACCGTGACGGTGACGCTGTCGCCGCTGCGCAGCTTGTCGATGGAGCTGGTCTTGCCGTCCCGATGGATGTCGGGCAGGTCGGTCAGGTCGATGGAGAAGGTGACGGTGGTGCCCTGGGCGGTACGCACCGCCAGGGTGGTGGGACTGGCGTAGGTGATGCTCTCAATGACGCCCTGGGTGGTGGTGGAGCCGGGATAGGTGTCCAGCAGCACCGCCTGGTCGCCGGAGATCTGGAGGGTGGCGAAGCTGTTGCGGGCCACGCTCTTGACGTCGATGGGGGCCCCGTCATAGCGGGCGATGGCGTTGGATGCGATGGGGTAGGTGCGGGAGCGGCCGGAGAGGCTGTCCTCCACGCTGATCTCGTAGGGCTCCTTGGTGAAGCTGACGCTCTTCACCGGGCCCTGGACGTAGGTGGTCAGGGTGTCCACCGCAGCGCTCACCGCGCTGCCGGCGTTGTCGTTGGACACCCGCAGGTTCACATAGTCCCCCTGGTTGGACACGGTGACGGCCCCCGCCCGGCCATTGACGGTGACGGCGGCGCCCGACACCAGGGTGTACTGGGCCCGCTGGCCGCTGAAGGAGGTGACGGTGAGCAGCTGGCCGCCGGCGGTGTTCTCCACGCCGGTGACGAGGCCCTCCACGGCCTGGGTGCCGCCGGAGAGCTTCAGCTCCGCCAGGTGGCCCATGCCGTCCACCCAGCACTGGACCTGGGTATAGCCGGCGTCAGTATCGATGAGGGAGGGGTCGCCCACCGTCTGGCCCACCTGGACCTTGGTGAAGCGGTCGATATCCAGCCGCTTGCTGACCCCCGCCACGCTGAGGGTGATGCTGTCCTGGGTGATTTCGGTAACGCTGCCGCTGAGGGCGGTGAGGGCGCCGCCCAGACGGACCGCCTGGGCCGCCCCCTTGTCGTCCAGGTTCACCCGGACATACTGACCCGCCCGCAGGGCGGAGGGGGTGGTGCGGATGTTGTTCTCATAGATGGGCACGGTGGCGGGCACCGAGATGCCCGTGGTGCCGGTCAGGTTGCTGGTAATGGTGAGCAGGGTGGTGCCGCTGCTGCTGGAGCTCACCGCGTCGATGACGCCGCCCGTCCACTGATAGTCGGTGTAGGCGGGCAGCTCGGCGTAGATGCCCTGCTCGTCCATGAAGTCGATGGCCCGGCGCAGCATGGTGGCCATCTCCGCCCGGGTCAGGCTGCCCTGGGGCATAAACTGGTTGGCGGTGTTGCCCTGGACAATGCCGTATGTATTGAGCAGATATACATAGGGACGCAGCACCTGGGAGATGGAGGCGGTGTCGGCGAAGCTCATGGGGTAGTTGGTCAGGTTCTGAGCCATGGGCTCCAGCTGCATGGCCCGCACCAGATACATGGACAGATTTTCGCGGGTGATGGACTTGAGCAGCGCCCCGGAGGAGCACATGGCCTCCAGCTCGCTGACGCTGATGATGCCGGTCTCCAGACAGACGGCCATCTCCTCCTCCGCCCAGCTGTAGACCTCCTCCGGCAGGATCTCCTTGAGCTGGTCGGCCCGGTCGGCGGCGATCTGCTTTTTGTCCTGGGCGGACACCCCGGTGGTGCGGGAGCAGAAGAGCAGCGCCTCGCAGGCGGTCATCTTCTGAGCAGGGGCAAAGGTGGTGGAGGTGGTGCCCTTGACGATGCCCAGCCCGGCCAGATACTCCACATCCTCCTGGGCCCAGTGGCCCTGCATATCGGTAAAACTCACTGCCCCGGCGGGTACTACCAACAGGGACAGCATCACAAACAGCGCCAGCCACAGGGCGGCAAATCGCTTTGCTTTCATATCATTCCCTCCGTCGAATGCCTTGGTTTCCATAACTATGTGTCTCCATTATAATGGCTGCCCCATGAAAAAGCAACCTGCAAATCCCAGGGTTTATAATCGACATTTGTATTTTATCTTGACAAATGTAGCGCAATATAGTATGCTGTTCCGGCTATGAAAGGAGTGGTCCCTGTGGAGGAGAAAAAAGAGGAGAACCTGGACCTGCGCCAGCGCAAGACCCGGCGGCAGCTGACCCAGGCTCTGGTGGAGCTGATGGAGGAGCGGCCCTTTCAGGAGCTGTCGGTCACCGACATCTGCCGCCGGGCCATGGTCCACCGCACCACCTTCTACGCCCACTTTACCGACAAGCAGGAGCTGCTCCACTACCTGCTGACCCAGCTGGAGCGGGCGTGCATTGACGCCTGCATCCCCCAGGACGCTCCCACCCCCCGGCAGTTCTTCCTGGAGGCGGCCCGGAACACCCTGGCCTTTTTCAAGGCCCGGCGGGCGCTGTACCGGGCCTGCCTGGAGAGCGGGGCGGACACCCAGACCCGCCTGCTGGAGGACGCGGCGGCCAACGAGCTGTGCCTGCGGATGAGCCGCCCCCCCTTCCCCGACGCCCTGCCGGGGGTGGACCCCCGGATCGCCGCCCGCTTCTATGTGGGGGCCATGCTCTCCCTGCTGCGCTGGTGGCTGGCCAGCCCCGACCCGGTGCCCGAGGCGGTCCTGCTGGACCACCTGGCCCGCTTCATACCCGAACGCTGAGAGGAACCTGCCTATGGAACCGGACAAGAAAACCCAGACCCCCATGACCAGGCTGGCCCGCTTCATCGTGGATAAGCGCAAGGCCTTCTTCCTGGTCTTTATCGCCGCGCTCATCTTCTGCGGCGCGTCGGTCAACAAGGTGCGGGTGAACAACGACATCACCTCCTACCTGCCGCCGGACACCGAGACCCGCCGGGGCCTGACCCTGATGGAGGAGCAGTTTGTCACCCTGGGGAGCGCCGAGGTGATGGTGTCCAACGTGACCTACGACACCGCCGCCGCCCTGGCCGACCGGCTGAGGAACGTGGAGGGGGTGTCGGGGGTCACCTTTGACGACACCGCCGACCACTACAAGGACTCCGCCGCCCTGTTTTCCCTCTCCTTTGACGGGGAGGAGGACGACCCGGAGACGGTGGAGGCCCTCCACCGGGTGGAGGGCCTGCTGGAGGGCTACGACGTGTCGGTGTCCACCCAGGTGGGCCGGGACACCTCCGCCTCCCTACGCCAGGAGATGACCGTCATCCTCCTCATCGCCGCCGCCGTCATTGTGGTGGTGCTGCTCTTCACCTCCAAGAGCTATATGGAGGTGCCCGTCTACCTCATCGTGTTTGTGGCGGCGGCGGTGCTCAACATGGGCACCAACTTCATATTCGGCACCATCTCCTTTATCACCAACTCCATCGCCGTGGTGCTCCAGCTGGCTCTGGCCATCGACTACGCCATCATCTTCTGCCACCGGTATATGGAGGAGCGGGACAACGGCCTGGACGCCCGGGAGGCGGACATCGCCGCGTTGAGCAAGGCCATTGTGGAGATCTCCTCCTCCAGCCTGACCACCATCTCCGGCCTGGTGGCCCTGATGCTCATGCAG
>CALWXZ010000155.1 GCA_944385625.1 uncultured Flavonifractor sp.
GGGGACAAGCCCCCCAAGCGGAAGTTTTTGGAGAACTACTGCATCTCCCTGACCCAGAAGGCCGCCGACGGCAAGCTGGACCGGATCATCGGCCGGGACGAGGAGATCCAGCGCACCATCCAGATCCTCAACCGCCGGCAGAAGAACAACCCCTGCCTCATCGGCGAGCCCGGCGTGGGCAAGACCGCCATCGCCGAGGGCCTGGCCCAGAAGATCCAGCAGCGGGACGTGCCCTACAAGCTGCTGGACAAGGAGGTCTACCTGCTGGACCTGACCGCCCTGGTGGCGGGCACCCAGTTCCGGGGCCAGTTTGAGAGCCGGATGAAGGGCCTCATTGAGGAGATCAAGAAGCTGGGCAACATCATCCTGGTCATCGACGAGGTCCACAACATTGTGGGCGCCGGCGACGCCGAGGGGTCCATGAATGCCGCCAACATCCTCAAGCCCGCCCTGAGCCGGGGGGAGATCCAGGTCATCGGCGCCACCACCCTCACCGAGTACCGCAAGTACATCGAGAAGGACTCCGCCCTGGAGCGCCGCTTCCAGCCGGTGATGGTGGAGGAGCCCTCCATCGAGGACAGCGTGAAGATCATCCAGGGTATCGCCCCCTACTATGAGAAGTACCACTTTGTCTCCATCTCCCCTGAAATGTGCCGCCTGGCGGTGACCATGAGCGAGCGGTACATCACCGACCGCTTCCTGCCCGACAAGGCCATCGACCTCATCGACGAGGCCTGCTCCGACGTGAACCTCCACAACAAGGCCCTGGCCCGTGAGGTGGAGGTGAAGAAGGAGCTGGAGGCCCTGGGTCAGGAGCGGGAGAACCTGATGGTGGAGGCCAACGACCGGGACTACAGGCGTCAGACCGCCCTGAAGAACAACGAGGGTCGCCAGAGCGAGATCCGCCGGGAGCTGGCCAAGCTGACCGCCGAACACGACGCCCTCACAGGCAACCCGGCCACCACCGAGGCCCTGGGGGCCAACGAGCGGCGGCAGTCCAACTTCCGCAAGGAGTTGGACAACCTGGCCGCCGAGCGGCAGCGGCTGCTGGCCGACCAGGGCAGCAGCAAAGACTATGAGCGGCTGGCCGCCATCAAGAGCCGGGAGATCCAGCTTCAGGACGAGCTGAACAAGCTGGACGCCCAGAGCGCCCCGCCCCTGACGGTGGCCCATCTGGCCCGGGTCATCGAGCTGTGGACCAAAATCCCCGCCAGCCAGATCCAGGAGGCCGAGTACGAGCGCCTGGCCCACCTGGAGGACCGGCTGCGCGAGCACCTCATCGGCCAGGACGAGGCGGTCCACGCCGTGGCCGCCGCGGTCCGCCGGGGCCGGGTGGGCATCGCCTCCAAGCGCAAGCCGGTGTCCTTCATCTTCGTGGGCTCCACCGGCGTGGGCAAGACCGAGCTGGTCAAGCGGCTGGCCATGGATATGTTCCATTCCCCCGAGTCCCTCATCCGGCTGGATATGTCGGAGTTTATGGAGAAGTTTGCCGTCAGCCGCATCATTGGCTCGCCCCCGGGCTATGTGGGCTATGACGAGGCCGGCCAGCTCACCGAGAAGGTGCGCCGCAAGCCCTACTGCGTCATCCTCTTTGACGAGATCGAGAAGGCCCACCCAGACGTGCTCAACATTTTGCTCCAGATCCTGGATGACGGCCACATCACCGACGCCCAGGGCCGCAACGTGAACTTCGAGAACACGGTTATCGTCATGACCTCCAACGCGGGCAGCGACGCCCGCACCTCCGCCGGCAGCGTGGGCTTCGGCCGCACCGCCGACCAGCAGGGGAGGGAGCGGGCCATGAAGGCGCTGGAGTCCTTCCTGCGGCCCGAGTTTATCAACCGGGTGGACGAGATCGTCTACTTCAACAAGCTCACCGAGGACAACTTCAAGGCCATCGCCGGCATCATGCTGGGCGAGCTGCGGGATACCCTCAAGGAGAAGGGGATCACCTTCTCCTGGGACGAGGCCCTGCTGGACCACCTGGTCCGCAAGTCCTACTCCCAGACCTACGGCGCCCGCAACCTGCGCCGCCAGATCCAGAAGGACCTGGAGGACGACATCGCCACCAAGCTCATCGACAGCTATCAGCATCCCATCGCCGCCATCCACGCCACCTCCGACGGGGAGAAGGCCATTGTGACCGCGGAATAAGCGCAAAAAACCAGGGTGTGTCATTTGGCACACCCTGGTTTTCTGTTTGTGAAATTGTTATACCTTGCCCAGATCCACCGTCTTGTGGTAGGCGGCCTCCACCGCCTCAATGGCAGCGGAGCGGAAGGCCCGGGCCTCCAGAGCCGCCACACCGGCGATGGTGGACCCGCCGGGGGAGCACACCTCATCCTTCAGCTGGCCGGGGTGCTTGCCGCTCTCCAGCACCATGGCGGCGGAGCCCAGCACCATCTGGGCGGCGTATACCACGGCCTGCTGCCGGGGCAGGCCCACCTTCACCCCGCCGTCGGCCAGGGCCTCGATGAAGGGGTAGACAAAGGCGGGGCCGCAGCCGGCGATGGCGGAAAAGGCGTCGATCTGGCCCTCGGTCAGCCGTTCCACCCGGCCCGCCTTGGCCAGGATGGCCTCCACCGCCTGATAGTGTTCCTCACGGGCATCGGGCTCGCCGGTGAGGGCCAGCATCCCCTGGCCAATGGAGGCGGGGGTGTTGGGCATGATCCGCAGGATGGCGGGGGAGAAGTTCAGCTCCCCCAGCCAGCCCCGGAGGGTGGCGATCTGGATGCCGGCGGCGATGGTCACCAGCACGGTGTCCGGCTGCTCCGCCAGGGCGGGGGCCAACTCCTTTACCACCCCCTCCATCACCTGGGGCTTGACGCACAGAAAGACGTACTCCGCCTGCTTCAAGGCCTCCTGATTGGTCTGGACAGCGGTGCAGCCCAGCTTTCCGGCCAGCTCCTGCGCCTTGGCATAGGCGTGGTCGGTGATGACCACCTGGTCCGGGCCCAGGGCCTGACAGGCCGCCTGAATGAGGGCGCCGCCCATGTTGCCCGCGCCGATGAATGCCGCTTTTTTCATAAAAGATCCCAGCTTTCCTTGATAATCTGCAATGAGCGCCAGCTTGTCCCGCCGGCGCAGCCGCTTGATGGCATATTCCCGCCGGAGGGCCGTCCCCTTGTCGGGGCAGGCCTGCCGGTAGACCACCTCCACCGGCAGACGGGAGCGGGTGTATTTGGCCCCCCGGCCGCTGTTGTGGACCGCCGCCCGCCTGTCCACGTCGGCGGCAATGCCGGTGTACAGGCTGCCGTCGGCACACCGGAGGATGTAGACCCAGTATTCCATCCCCCTCACCAGTTGGGCCGGAGGACGGGGGAGAGCTCCAGGTCGGAAAAGACGGAGCGCACCGCCCCCTCGTAGTCCAGGGGGTCCCGGGCCTTCTTGATGGCCTTGGACAGCCTGTCTCCGTCCAGAAACAGACGGATGAGGTAAAACCAGACCTCCTTCATCCGCAGCATGGCGTTGCGGCGGCTGCCGAAGGCCTCCGCGTAGCTCTCATACACCTGGTCCACAAAGCCGTTCAGCTCCGCCCGGCCCGCGGGCGCACCGCCCTTGAGGCGGCGGGCCAGAGCCGGGTCCCCGGCCAGCCCCCGGCCCAGCATGAGCCGCTCCGCCGCCGGAAAGGCGGCCTGGAGTTTGGCGGCGTCATCGGGGGTGTAGAGGTCCCCGTTATAGCACACCGGGAAGGGGGAGCCCGCCAGGGCGTCCCCGAAACAGGCCCATCGGGGGGTGTTCTTATAAAGGTCGGTCCGCACCCGGGGGTGAACAATGAGCTCCGCCAGGGGATAGCTCCGGTAGATGGCCAGCAGGGCGGCAAACTCCGCCGGTTCCTTCAGGCCGATCCGGGTTTTGATCGAGATGGCGCAGGGGGCCTTGGAGAAGATCTCCGCCAGAAAGGCGTCCAGCTCCGTCGGATGGGCCAGAAAGCCGGAGCCCTTCCCCTTGGCCACCACTGTGCCCGAGGGACAGCCCAGGTTCAGGTTGACCTCCCGGTAGCCCATGGCGGCCAGTTCCCCCGCCGCCCAGAGGAAGTCCTCGGCGTTTCGGGTGAGCAGCTGGGGCACGGTGGGCAGGTCCCCGTTCTGCTCCGGCAGGACCTCCCGCAGCTCCCGCTTGGTGAAGCGGTGGTCCTGGGTGGGGGTGAGAAAAGGGGTGAAGTACCGGTCCACCCCGCCGAACCAGCGGTCCAGGGCCCGCCGGTAGTACACTGTGGTCAGCCCCTCCATGGGGGCAAGCGCGACGATCAAACAACTCGCTCCTTTGCATTGCTGTAGAAAATTGTAGCAGGCCGGGCCGCTGCCGTCAAGCGGCCGGCTGTGTAAAATAGGGGTTGACAGGGCGGGGGAAGTATGGTATTTTTATGGCGTGGTTAGCTGTAGCTAACCAAAAATAAATCAACAAGGTTAGCGATTACTAACCAAGAAAGGAGCACCCATGATGTCCCTGCAAGCCGCCCTGATCGAACACTGCGCGCCCACTCTGGCGGGGCTGAAGCCCGCCAGTCTGTTCCGGTTCCAGCCGGAGGAGGGGCGGGCCTTCCCGGCGGAATTTCTCACCTGCCGCCGGGCGCTGGAGGGGCGGGGACTGGTACTCACCCTGCTGAAGGGCTGCCGGAGGACGGGGGCCTATCTGGT
>CALWXZ010000156.1 GCA_944385625.1 uncultured Flavonifractor sp.
CAGCAGGCCTGGCCCGCCTACGACGAGAGCAAGACCGTGGCCGCCGAGGTGCAGATGGCCGTCCAGGTGTGCGGCAAACTGCGGGCCACCGTCACCGTGCCCATGGACAGCGACGAGACCACCGTGGTGGCCGCCGCCCTGGCCGATCCCAAGGTGCAGAAGTTTACCCAGGGCAAAAACCTGGTCAAGACCATCCTGGTACCCAACAAGCTGGTCAATCTGATTGCGAAGTGAGGACGCGTATGAAAGGCGTGCATCATATCTCCCTGAAAGCCAGGGGCGCGGAAGAATTTCAGAAGGTGCTGGATTTTTACCGGCAGGTGCTGGACTGTCCCCTGGTCCGCCATTGGGGCGAGGGGGACAAGCAGGGGGCCATGCTGGATCTGGGCAACACCCTGCTGGAGGTGACGGCCAGCGGCACCGAGACCGGCAAGGGTCTTTTCGCTCACATCGCCTTTGCAACCGACGATGTGGACGGCATGGTGGCTCGGCTGGAGGCCGCCGGGCGGCCGGTGCTGGTCCGGCCGGCGGATAAAAATCTGGGGGGAAACTACCCCATCCGCATCGCGTTCTGCGCCGGGCCACTGGGCGAGGAGCTGGAGTTTTTCCAGGAGCGGAGTTAGGAAAATGGAAAGGGAAGAAATCTTCTCTTGACATTTGCCTGTGGATAGCATACAATGATTCTGTTAAAGCCATATCTATGTGTGGCCCTTTGGCGGTGGAACCCCGCCGCTTCGGAGGGAGGGGAAGTCAATGTCGGAAGTCCATGTGAAGGACGGCGAGTCCTTGGAGAATGCGCTGAAGCGTTTCAAGCGCAGCTGTGCCAAGTCTGGCGTTCTGGCCGAGGTTCGCAAGCGTGAGCACTACGAGAGCCCGAGCGTCAAGCGGCGCAAGAAGTCTGAGGCCGCCCGCAAGAACCGTAAGAAGTACTACTAATCCTACAAATCACAGGACCCCGCGCCTATGGCGCGGGGTCCTGTTCCGTTTCCATCTAGCGGCCTGCCAGAATCTCATCCATCAGATCCTCCACCTGGGGATAGGACAGCACCGCCTGCCCAATACCCAGCCCCCGGGCCAGCTGCAATTTCTTCCGGATAGAGCCGGCATCGTCGAAGAGGACGAAGTGGGCGCCGTTCTCCCGGGACATATAAGTAAAGTAGTGGGCGCACAGCTCGGTGGAGAAAAAAACGGAGGGGCCCCGCTCCTCCATCAGCCGGCGCAGTTCCGCCTGGCTGAGGGGCTGCCCCTGGCCGGAGGGGGAGGGGAGGTAGAAGTCCTCCGCCACCCGCTCCACCGCCAACACCACCCGGCCCGGGCCGTAGCGCTCCGCCGCCTCCCCCAGCCGCTGGACCAGGGAGCCGCCGGACAGGGCGGAGGAGATGAGTACCTTGGCGCTGTCGGCACAGCCGCCATAGGCCTCGGTCACATAGAGGGGCCAGCCCCGCTTTTTGGTCAGCCCGGCCAGGGTGGAGAGAATTTCGGTTAGCAGAGGCATGGGACGGCCCTCGAAATCGCACAGGATGCCGTCGTATCCCCGGGCCGAGCACTCCCGCAGCACCTCCTGGCAGAAGGGGCCGGCCTCCCCCCGGCCGTCAAAGCCCACGCAGTCCAGGGCCATCAGGCCGCCCCGGACGGAGATGGGCATATTGGCCCGGAAGAGGTGGGGCCCGCCCCCCACCCGGTAGGCGGCGTGGGCCACGGGAAGTCCGAACCGCAGGGCCGCCCGGCTGTGGGCGGGCGGGGCGGTGAGTATGAGTGTGGAATTCGGCTGCATATGAGCTACCCCCTTGTCCAAGTTGTAAGAAGCGTGTATAATTTTATGCGGACCAGACTGCAAATAGACGAGGTGAAACCATGCTGACGGCCCACTGGTCAGGAAAGACCATTTACGACATCGATCCCGCCGCGCTGGCCCGGCGGGGGATAAGCCTGCTGCTGGCCGACCTGGACAACACCCTGGTGCCCTACGGGGTGCCGGAACCCACCCAGCCGGTGCGGGACTGGACGGCAGAACTGCAAAATCAGGGGATCACCCTGTTCGTGCTGTCCAACAACCGCCATCCCCAGCGGCCGGAGCGGTTCTGCAAGGCCCTGGGCGTACCCTACATCGGCCACGCCGGCAAGCCCAAGCCGGGCTCCTTCTATAAGGCCATGGAGCAGATGGGCTGCACCCCAGCCCAGACCGCTATCGTGGGGGATCAGATCTTTACCGATATTTTGGGCGGCAGCCGGGCGGGGGTGACCACGCTGCTGGTGGAGCCCATCCGCCTGGCGGGCAATCCGGGGCGCTACCTGCGGTACGCCGCCGAGTGGCCCTTCCGCGCCCTGACGAAAAGGAGAGCAAAACCATTATGAGCGCTATCTTCGGACCGGCGGGCAACGCCGAGTCCTTTCCCTATAAGTCCTCGGCCGACGCTCCCCGCTGGCTGGCGGAGCTGGGCCTGGACTGCTACGAATATCAGTGCGGCAAGGGGGTCAACGTGGGGGAGTCTACCGCCCGGAAGATCGGGGCGGCGGCCAAAGAGGCGGGCATTTCTCTGTCTCTCCACGCCCCATACTTCATTAATCTGGCCAATCCCGATCCGGACAGCCTGCAAAAGACCATCGGCTACATCACCGCCGCCTGCCAGGCGGCAGATTGGATGGGCGCCACCCGGGTGGTGATCCACTCCGGGGCCCTGATGAAGCGCACCCGGCGTCAGGCCCAGGACATTGCCCTGAACTCCCTGAAAGCGGTGGTGGCCGCCTGCGACGACGCCGGCTTCGGCCACATCACCCTCTGCCCCGAGACCATGGGCAAGATCAACCAGCTGGGGGATCTGGATGAGGTGCTGGAGCTGTGTACTCTGGACGGGCGGCTCACCCCCTGCGTGGACTTCGGCCACCTGTATGCCCGCTCCCTGGGGGAGCTGGAGGGCCATGAGGCCTGCGTGAAGATGCTGGACCGCATCCAGGAGGTGCTGGGTGAGGAGCGGGCCAGCCGCTTCCACAGCCATTTCTCCAAGATCCAGTTCACCCCAAACGGGGGCGAGAAGATGCACCTGACCTTCGATCAGGAGGACTTCGGGCCGGACCCGGCGCCCCTGATGGCCGAGGTGGCCCGCCGGGGCTGGAGCCCTACTTTTATCTGCGAGTCGGCTGGGACACAGGCCGAGGACGCGCTGACCATGAAGAAGCTATACCAAGGCGCCCTGTAGGGCTGCTGCGGCGCTAGATAGAAAGGAAGTCATTATCATGAATCATCTCAATCAAATCGCGGCCAAGCTGGACGAATACAAGCTGGACGCCATGCTCATCACCAGCGACCCCGGCGAGTATTACGCCATCGGGTTCCACGGCGAGGGTATGGTCATCGTGACCAAGAGCGAGAGCCGCTACTTCACCGATTCCCGGTACATTGAGGCCGCAGGCAACCTGGTCACCGGGGCCCACATCACCATGACCGACCGGAACAAGAACTTCATGGTGCTGGCCCAGAAGGCCGTTGAGGAGCTGGGTATCCAGAAGCTGGGCTTTGAGGACGGCTATGTAACGGTGGCCTCCTACAACCAGTACACCAAGCTGCCCTGCGAGCTGGTGCCCGCCCAGAGTCTGGTGAACAACCTGCGCGCCGCCAAGGACGAGGAAGAGATTGCCCTGATGAAGAAGGCGCAGGAGATTACCGACGGGGCCTTTGACGCCATTTTGAAGTTTATCCAGCCCGGCATGACCGAGCAGGAGATCGCCGCCCGCCTCCAGTACGAGATGCTGTGCCGGGGGGCTGAGAAGATGAGCTTCGACCCCATCGTGGTATCCGGCCCCAACGGCTCCCTGCCCCACGGCATCCCCAGCCAGAAGAAGGTGCAGAAGGGTGAATTTATCACCATGGATTTTGGCTGCAAGTACGGCGGCTACTGCTCCGATATGACCCGCACCATTGCCCTGGGCGAGCCCACCGAGGAGATGCGCAAGGTGTACGACACCGTGCTCAAGGCCCAGCTGGTCGGCATTGCCAAGGCCAAGGCCGGCGTACCCGGCAAGGAGATCCACAACGCCGCCGCCCAGGTGATTGAGGACGCCGGTTACGGGGCATACTTTGGTCATGGCTTCGGCCACAGCGTGGGCATCGAGATCCACGAGTCCCCCAACGCCAACAGTCGGGACGAGACCCCCATGCCCGTGGGGGCCGCCGTTTCCGCCGAGCCCGGCATCTATCTGCCCGGCAAGTTTGGCGTGCGGATTGAGGATGTGCTCATCTACACTGAGGAGGGCAACGTAGACATCACCAAATCGCCCAAAGAGCTGATTATTCTGTAAAAGCCCTTGCAAACCGGGAAATAATAGGGTAAAATGACTTAGCTGATGATATCAAAAACCTTTTGGAGGATGAATTTCAATGCCTACGATTACTGCCAGTGATTTCCGCAACGGCGTGACCTTTGAGATGGACGGCCAGGTCATGCAGGTGGTCGAGTTCCAGCACGTCAAGCCCGGCAAGGGCGCCGCTTTTGTCCGCACCAAGATGAAGAACGTCATCACCGGCGGCGTGACCGAGACCTCTTTCAACCCCACCGCCAAGTTTGAGCAGGCCTATGTGGAGCGCAAGGACATGGAGTACAGCTACAACGACGGCGATCT
>CALWXZ010000157.1 GCA_944385625.1 uncultured Flavonifractor sp.
TCGGCAAACCAAACACCTCCTCCGATGACGATAGTAATACACATAGTTTGCCCCGTGCATTTTTACATTCTAGCAGGAAGCAAAAGAAATTGCAACAGTTTTTTTCAGGTTTTTTCACTTTTTTTGTATATGGGGCGGCTCTACGCAAAAAATAGAGGCAACAGCAATACAAAACACCATATCTTGGGGGTAGCAGGAGGCGCAGGATGGAAAAAAGACGGACCGATCTGGCGGTGGAGGCCGCCCAGCTGTGGCGGGAGGGGGGCAACACCGGAGAACTGCCCGGCGTGACCCAGGCGGAGTCCAGCCGGGAGGGCTACCCGGTGACCACCGTAAAGGTGCTGAACGATGAGGGGGCCAGGGCCATCGGAAAGCCGGTGGGCAGCTATGTGACCATCACCCTGGACGGTCTGGCCCGCCGGGAGGAGGACGCCTTCGGCCGGGCGGCCCGGGCGGTGGCCGCCGAGCTCAATGCCCTGCTCAAGCTGCCCCAGGGGGCCCCGGCCCTGGTGGTGGGGCTGGGCAACCGGGCCATCACCCCGGACAACATCGGCCCCGCCGCCGCCGACCACACTATGGTCACCCGCCATCTGGTGGAGCAGGTGCCGGAGCACTTCGGGTCCTTCCGGCCGGTGGCCGCTCTGGCGGCGGGGGTGCTGGGCACCACCGGGGTGGAGAGCGGGGAGCTGGTGAAAGCGGTGACCGAGAAGATCCGGCCTGCCTGCGTCATCGCGGTGGACGCCCTGGCCTCCCGCAGTCTGAGCCGGGTGTGCAACACCATCCAGCTCTCCGATACCGGCATCACCCCCGGCTCCGGGGTGGGCAACGCCCGGGCGGCTCTGGACCGGCGGAGCCTGGGGGTGCCCGTCATTGCCGTGGGGGTGCCCACGGTGGTGGACGGGGCCACCCTGGCCGCCGACCTGCTGGCCGAGGCGGGCCAGGCCGATCTGGACCCCCAGGCCCTCCGGGGGGCGGGGGAGGGGGTGCTGGTCACCCCCAGGGACATCGACGCCAAGGTGACCGACCTGGCCAAGGTGGTGGGATTCGGCATCAATCTGGCCCTCCAGACCGGTTTGACGGTGGAGGATGTGGAGCTCTTTCTCAGCTAGCCGGGAATTGCCCGTAGGGGGCGGCCTCCCGGACGCCCCGGGTCTTGGGCGATGAACGGGCCAGAGGGGCCGTCGGGGATGCCGGCCCCTACGAGGGTATATGAGACTACGGCGAAAACCGGCGGGCGGCCATAAAGGCCGCCCCTACGAAAGAAACGGGGCCCCGCAGTTCGCGGCAGGTCTTTTGGCTTATTCTTCGTCCAATTTGAGCACAGCCATGAATGCTTCGGTGGGAATCTGCACCGTACCAAGGCTCCGCATCTTCTTCTTGCCCTCTTTCTGCTTCTCCAGCAGCTTCTTCTTGCGGGTGATGTCGCCGCCGTAGCACTTGGCCAGCACATCCTTCCGCATGGCCTTGACGGTCTCCCGGGCGATGACCTTGCCGCCGATGGCGGCCTGGACGGGCACCTCGAAGAGCTGGCGGGGAATGTTTTCCTTCAGCTTTTCGCACAGCCTTCTGGCCCGGGGATAGGCCTTGTCCTTGTGGGCAATGAAGGAGAGGGCGTCCACCTGGTCGCCGTTGAGCAGCAGATCCACCTTCACCAGCTCGGAGGGCTCGTACCGGTCCATCTCGTAGTCCAGGGAGGCGTAGCCCTTGGTGCGGGCCTTCAGGGTGTCGAAGAAGTCGTAGATGATCTCCCCCAGGGGCATGGAGTAGTGCAGCTCCACCAGGTTGGTGTCCAGGTACTGCATATCCTTGTACTCCCCCCGGCGGTCCTGACACATGGGCATGATATTGCCCACATAGTCCGGCGGCGTGACGATAGACACCTTGGCGTAGGGCTCCTCCGCCAGCTCGATGTTGGCCGGGTCGGGGTAGTTGTGGGGGTTGTCCACCATGACCACGGTGCCGTCGGTCTTGGTGATGCGGTAGATCACCGAGGGCAGGGTGGTAATGAGGTCCAGGTCGAACTCCCGCTCCAGCCGCTCCTGGATGATCTCCATGTGGAGCATCCCCAAAAAGCCGCAGCGGAAGCCGAAGCCCAGGGCGGCGGAGGATTCCGGCTCGAAGGACAGGGAGGCGTCGTTGAGCTGGAGCTTCTCCAGCGCGTCCCGCAGGTCGGGGTATTTACTGCCGTCCTCGGTGTAGATGCCGCAGTACACCATGGCCCGGGCGGGGCGGTAGCCGGGCAGGGGCTCGGGGGCTGGCTTGTCGGCGCCGGTGATGGTGTCGCCCACCTGGGTATCCTTCACATTCTTGATGGAGGCGGTGAAGTAGCCCACCTCGCCTGCAATGAGCTCGTCGCAGGGCTCCATGCCCAGGGGGAGCAGGTGGCCGCACTCCAGCACCTGGTAGGTGGCCCCCGAGGCCATCAGCTTTACGCTCATGCCGGTTTTGATGGTGCCCTCCATGACCCGGAAGTAGACGATAACACCCCGGTAGGCGTCGTACTGGCTGTCGAAGATGAGGGCCCGCAGGGGGGCCTTGGGGTCCCCCTTGGGGGCGGGCACGTTGTGTACGATGTCCTCCAGCACGGCGGGGATGTTGATGCCCACCTTGGCGGAGATCTCGGGGGCGTCCTGGGCGGGGATGCCGATGACGTTTTCAATCTCGTCCTTCACCCGCTGGGGATCGGCGGCGGGCAGGTCGATCTTGTTGATGACCGGCAGGATCTCCAGATCGTGCTCCATGGCCAGATAGGTGTTGGCCAGGGTCTGGGCCTCGATGCCCTGGGCGGCGTCCACCACCAGAATGGCGCCCTCACAGGCGGCCAGGGACCGGGACACCTCGTAGTTGAAGTCCACATGGCCCGGGGTGTCGATAAGGTTGAGCTCATAGGTATTGCCGTCCTGGGCCTGGTAGTTGAGCTTGACGGCCCGGGCCTTGATGGTGATGCCCCGCTCCCGCTCCAGGTCCATGTTGTCCAGCAGCTGGGACTCCATCTCCCGGGCGGTGACGGCGTTGCACTGTTCAATCAGCCGGTCGGAAAGGGTGGACTTTCCGTGGTCGATGTGAGCGATGATGGAAAAGTTACGGATTTTGGATTGATCAGTCATAGACAAACCTCCAGTTGGGGGATCAACCAAATCAAAGCCCAGCGCAGCGGGTTTGATTTGGAGAGGACGAGCAACGGAATGAGTGAGCTTTGCCCGTCAGGGGAAAGCAAAGGATATGGAGTTTGGGAGGACGAGGTCATACCTCCCGTAATGATGTCATTTTAGTAGTGGGCTGGAGTCCGCCCTTATTTCTCCCGGCGCTCCGTCATCCGGCGGTTGATGCGCTCGCTGGTGTTGTGGATGATCTGGAGCAGGGACTGGTACAGGCCGGGGTAGTTCTCCATCAGGGCGTCGTTGTTCATGGGGGGGAAGGTCCCCTTGTCCTTGACATGGGCGGCCAGGGCCTCGGTGTAGTCGGCCTCGGCGCAGATCATGTCGGCAAAGGGCACCCCGGCGGTGAACTGCCGGGCGGGGACGGAGAAAAAGTCCTCGTTCTGGGTGCCGTCCGCCCGGTAGAGGTGGCGGAATAGCTTATAGATGGCGGTGCCCAGATAGTCGGCGGCGGCGTTGATGGCCTCCTTCTTGCCGGTCTTGCCCAGCAGGTCGAAGAGCACGCCGGTGGAGTTGACCAGCAGCTTCTTGTTCAGGGTGGCCAGGATGGAGCCGTGGAGCACGTTGTCCTTCTCGGTGGAGTAGTCGTACAGTTCCTCGGCGGCGATGGTGGTGCCGTCCCGGCTCAGGGTCCGGCCCAGCAGAAAGTCGGCGGAGACGTTGTAATAGTTGCAGGCTTTGATGACAAAGGCCAGGCCCGGCTCCCGGACGCCGTTTTCATAGTGGGACAGCAGCGCCTGGCTGATGCCCAGGTCCTTGGCCACCGCCCGCTGGGACGCTCCCTTCTCCTGCCGCAGCAGAGACAGACAGCGGGAAAAATCAGAAGTCATAGTACACCTCTCCTAATAAACAGTGTGTATAGTATAATTGCAAAAATACCAAAAGTAAAGCGAATTTTTTCACAATATTTTTCATTCAGGTCCTTGTAGCGGCCAGCGGGACAGGTGTATAATAGTTATACCGCCAAGTATTTGGCAAAAGTTCGGATCATTGAAATGGAGGAGATTCCCGTGGCTATGCATATGTTTCAGACCCTGATTGATACGCTGAAGAAGAGCCCCAAGAAGATTGTGTTTACCGAGGGCACCGACGCCCGTATCCTGGAGGCCAGCGCCCGCCTGCTGGCCGGTACCTTCCTGACCCCCATCCTCATCGGCAACGAGGAGGCGGTCCACGCCGCCGCCGAGGAGGCCGGCTTCAACATCCGGGGCGCCGAGATCATCGACCCCGCCACCTACCCCGACATGGACAAGATGGTGGAGACCATGGTGGAGCTGCGCAAGGGCAAGATGACCGCCGACGAGTGCCGGGCCGCCCTGCAGAAGGGCAACTACTTCGGCACCATGCTGGTGAAGATGGGCGTGGCCGACTGCCTGCTGGGCGGCGCCACCTACTCC
>CALWXZ010000158.1 GCA_944385625.1 uncultured Flavonifractor sp.
CCCTGGATGGAGGTGGGGTTGACCACCTTGCCGGAGTCGTGGGCCGCGTAGACCTCCTTGACCTTGCCCTCGTCGTCCAGGATGACCACATGGGTGGCAAAGCCGTAGGCCACGTGGCTCTTGGGATTGGGCTTGTCGGAGCCCAGCTTGTCGGTGGGATCGAAGAACTCGGCGAAGTACTCCTTACCCTCCAGCTTGCTAAGGTCGCCCCCCACCTCGTCCATGTCCTTTTTCAGATCGGCGGCGGCCATACGCACGGCCTCGCCAGTGATGAGGGTCTGGCGGGAACCGGAGGTGGTGCCCGAGTCGGGGGCCACCTCGGAGTTGGCCCCCATGTTCCGCAGCAGCAGCCGGGGCAGCCCGGTGGTCTGGGAGAGAACCTGGAGGAACACCGTGGCGCAGCCCTGGCCGATGTCGGAGGCGGCGGCGTAGAGTTCCACCATGCCGTCCCGCACCGCCAGCTTGCAGCGGCCCTTGTCGGGCAGGCCCACGCCCACGCCGGCGTTCTTCATGGCGCAGGCGATGCCCGCGTGGTCCATGTTGGCCTCGTACACGTCCTTCACCGCCAGCAGAGTCTCCTTCAGGGCGGTGGAGCAGTCGGCGATCTGGCCGTTGGGCAGCACCTTGCCCGGCTCAATGGCGTTGCGGTAGCGGATCTCCCAGGGGGAGATACCCACCTTCTCAGCCAGCAGGTTGATGTTGGACTCCAGGGCAAACTCGCTCTGGCACACGCCGAAGCCCCGGAAGGCGCCGGCGGGAGGGTTGTTGGTGTAGTAGCCATAGCCCCGGATATCGGTATTCTGGTAGCAGTAGGGTCCCACCGAGTGGGTACAGGCACGCTCCAGCACGGGGCCGCACAGGGAGGCATAGGCGCCGGTGTCAAAGTAGATCTCGCAGTCCAGGCCGGTGAAAATGCCGTTCTCGTCGCAGCCCAGGGTGAAGGTGCCCTCCATATAGTGGCGCTTGGGGTGGAAGTTGATGGACTCCTGCCGGGTGAGTTTGACCTTCACCGGCCGGTTCACCTTCAGGGCGGCCAGCACCGCCAGGTGCTGCACCGATACGTCCTCCTTGCCGCCGAAGCCCCCGCCCACGAACTTGTTCTCCACCACGATGCGCTCGGGCTCCCAGCCCAGCATAATGGAGATCTCCTTCCGGGTGTCGTACACCCCCTGGTCGGAGGTGTACACCTTCACGCCGTCCTTGTAGGGGAAGGCCACGGCGCACTCGGGCTCCAGGAAGGCGTGCTCCGTGAAGGGGGTCTTGTAGCTCTGGGTCACCACATACTTGGAGTTTGCCAGGGCGGTCTTGGCGTCCCCCCGGGTCACATGGCGCTGTTGGCACAGGTTGCCGTTGGGGTGGAGTCTGGGGGCGTCCTCGGCCATGGCCTCCTGGATGGTACGCACCGGCTCCAGGGGCTCATAGGAGATCTTGACCAGCTTCTTGGCCTGGGCCAGGGTCTTTTCGTCCTCGGCGATCACCAGGCAGATGGCGTCGCCCACACAGCGGGTGATATCGCCCTTGGCAATCATCACATCCCAGTCCTGCTGGATGTGGCCCACCTTGTTGTTGGGCACATCCTCGGCGGTGAGGACGGCCAGTACGCCGGGCAGAGCCAGGGCCTTGGAGGCGTCAATGTCCAGCACCTTTGCCCTGGGGTACTGGGAGCGGACGGCGGAGGCGTGGACCATACCCTCCATCTCCACGTCGTCGCAGTACTGACCGGTGCCCAGCACCTTGCCCCGCACGTCGGTGCGGAAGGCCCGGTCGCCCACGCCGTAGACGTCCCCCTTCTCCAGCTCGGGGTCGATCTGCTCCTCCCCCCGGAGGATGGCGGCGGCAAGGGCGATACCCTCGATGATCTTCTTGTAGCCGGTACACCGGCAGATGTTGCCCCGGATGGCCTTTTTGATGTCGGCCTCGGAGGGATTGGGGTTGCGGTCAATGAGGGCCTTGCCCGCCATCACCATCCCGGGGATGCAGAAGCCGCACTGGACGGCCCCCACCTTGCCGAAGGCGTACACAAAGGCCTCCTGCTCGTCGTGGGACAGGCCCTCCACGGTGAGGATGGTCTTGCCCACCGCCCGCTTGGTGGTGAGGACACAGGATTTGACGGCCTTGCCGTCCACCACGATGGTACAGGTGCCGCAGGCCCCCTCGCTGCACCCGTCCTTGACGGAGTAGAGATGCAGGTCGTCCCGCAGGTAGCGCAGCAGGGGCTTATCCTCCTCGGTGGTGCGGAGGACGCCGTTTACGGTAAAAGAATAGCTCATATGCGGTTCCTCTTTCCTATGCAAAGTCGGCCACGGTAAAGACGCCGTCGGCGTCCACAATGACGCCCCGGGGACATTTCACCGCACACATTCCGCAGGAGATGCAGCGCTCCGGATTGATGACGGCGTGGTTGTCCACCATGGTGATGGCCTCCGCCGGGCAGCTTCGCTCACACATCCGGCAGGTGATACAGCTGACGTCGCAGACCTTTCGGGCGGCGGCGCCGGCGTCCCGGTTGGAACAGCGGGGCAGGATGGTGGTGTCGGCGTCCACCAGGCGGATCAGGCCCTGGGGACAGGCCTCCACGCAAAGGCCGCAGCCCACGCAGGCCGCCCGGTCCACCACGGCAGCGCCGTGGACGCCGATGTGGATGGCGTCCAGGCGGCAGGCCTCCACGCAGCTGCCCAGGCCCAGGCAGCCCTGGGCACACTCCAGCACCCCGTCGGCAAAGGCCTCCCTGGCCATGCGGCAGTCCAGATAGGATAGATCCGCCTCTCCCCGGCGCTTTGCCCGGCTGCCGCCGGCGCAGAACACCATGGCAATGCGGTTGTTTTGGGTCGGTGCCATGTTGGGTTCCTCCTTACAGGGGCGGGCTGTGCCTGTGCCCGCCCGGTCCGTATTCCATCCTCCCGCCCGTCTGTCCCCCAGGCGCACGCAAAGCCTCAGCAGGTACTGAGGCGATGCGCGCTGCCGTGGAGGGACCGGCAGTGGGAGCGATATGAATTTACTTCAGCAGATAGCTGTAGCTGTCGTATACCGCGCAGATCAGCTTGCGCAGGGGCTCGTACAGACCGCAGCCGGCGTCGGAGACGTCGTACTCCTGGACCTGGCCGCCCAGGCGGACCCGGGTCTTGGCGCCCTCCAGCTTCAGGAAGCCCTCGTTTTCGCTGTTGGCGAAATCCTCCTCGCTCCAGAACAGGGTGAACTTGTCCTTATAGGGGTTGGAGTCATAGGGGCAGAAGGTGCCGCAGTTGCCGCACTCGTTGCACATACCGTCCACATGGATGATCTGGCGCATCCGCATACCGGGCACAGCCACAGCCACGTTGGCCCGGTTGGGGCACACCTCGGTGCAGGTCTCGCACACGGTGGCGCAGCCCAGGCAGCGGACGTCCTCGCAGCTCTTGCAGTCGGTGCAGAGGTCGCCCCGCTTGGACAGGGGCTTTTGGTAGTCGGGGTTGACGTTCTTGTCCACATACGCCTCGGCGTCAAAGTCCTGGATGGCCCGGGCGGCCTTGGTGGCGCCGGCAATGGCCTCCACCACGGTGCCGGGGCCCTTCTCGCCGTCGCCGATGACATAGACGTTCTTCACGGAGGACTCCAGGGTGTCGGCGTTGACCACGGCCTTGCCCCTCTTGTCCACCTCCAGGCCGTTGGCGGTGTACAGGTCGGTGTCCACCTTCTCGCCCACGGCGGTGATAACGGTATCGGCAGGGACCTCAACCACCTTGCCGGTGTCCACGGGGGAGCGGCGGCCGGAGGCGTCGGGGGCGCCCAGCTCCATCTGGTGGCAGGTCAGTACGCCGTCGCGCACGCCCACGGGGGCCAGCAGCTCGCAGAACTCCACGCCGTCCTCCAGGGCCAGCTCCAGCTCCTCCTGGTCGGCGGGCATATAGCGGCGGGTTCTGCGGTAGACCAGGCTGACCTTCTCCACGCCGGGGATGCGCTTGGCGGCCCGGGCGGCGTCCATGGCGGTGTTGCCGCCGCCGATGATGACCACGTTCTTGCCCAGCTTCAGGCTGGCGGGGGCCTTCTTGGCCTGCTCCAGGAACTCGATGACGTTCATCTCTTCGCCGTACTCCATGCCGGCGCTGCCCTTGTGCCAGGCGCCGGTGGCCAGGATGACCTGGGTATAGCCCTTGTCAAAGAGCTCCTGCACGTTCTTGACCTCGGCGTTCAGCTCCACCTTCACGCCCATGGCGTTCATCAGGCGCACGTCGTTGTCGATGGCCTCGTCGCTGATACGGAAGGCGGGGATCACATGGCGGACAATGCCGCCCAGGGAGTCCTTGCGCTCAAAGATGGTCACATCCACCCCGGAGCGGCCCAGGAAGTAGGCGGCGGACATACCGGCGGGGCCGCCGCCGATGACGGCCACCTTCTTGCCCGAGACGGGGGCGGCGGGTTTCAGCTTGGGCAGCAGGGCCTCAAAGCCGCCCTCGGCCGCCTTCAGCTTCTGGGTGCGGATATACACGCTCTCGTCGTAGGCGTTGCGCATACACTTGTCCTGGCAGCGGTGAGAGCAGATGGTGCCGGTGAT
>CALWXZ010000159.1 GCA_944385625.1 uncultured Flavonifractor sp.
GCCTCCGGCGGCCCGGACGCCGGCCTTGACGGCCTCGGCGATCTTGTCCAGGTTCATATGGCCGGGGACGATCTCATTGTAGGAGCACACCACCCCGATGAGAGGGCGCTCCAGCTCCTCCTTGGTGTAGCCCAGAGCGTAAAAGAGGGAGCGGTTGGGGGCGCGCTCCACGCCCTTTGTCACGTTATCGCTGCGCATAGGGGGTTACCTCCTTCATTCGTATCACATACGTTGTATGATGACGCTTGCATTGTCTGACTATATACTATATGATAGGAGGAGAACTGTCAAGGACTGACCGGAAGGGAAGTAGGATATGGAGAAGAAAAGTTTGGCCCAGCAGACGGCGGAGGGGCTGTACAGCCGCATTGTGGTGGAGAAGGGGCTCAAGCCGGGGGAGAAGCTGCCCAACGAGGTGGAGCTGGCCGGGGAGCTGGGGGTGAGCCGGGCCACCCTGCGGGAGGCCATCCGGACCCTGACGGCTCAGGGCGTGCTGGAGGTGCGCCGGGGTAAGGGTACCTTTGTGTCGGCGGCGGTGGAGGAGATGGACCACTTTGGCTTTTCCAGTCTGGAGCAGATCCGCGGGCAGCTGAGGGATCTGTTTGAGCTCAGATCCATGTTCGAGCCCAAAGCCGCACAGCTGGCTTGCCAGCGGGCCACGGAGGAGGAGCTGGCGGATATCCTGGCCCGGGGAAAGGCGGTGGAGCGGTGCATCCGGGCCGGGCAGGACCGGACCCAGGCCGACCGGGCCTTCCACGCCGCCATTGTCCGGGGAACCCACAACGAGTTTCTGGTGCGTCTGCTCCCCCTCATCGATCAGGCGGTGTCCGCCGCCCTGACGGCGGGGGAGCACCAGGAACAGCTGGCGGAGGACACCTGCCGGGACCACGCTCTGTTAATGGAGTTTTTCCGCAAGCGGGATGGGGAGGGGGCGCACTACGCCATGGCCATCCATATGCGCCACTCCATGGATGTGATGGGGCTGTAAAAAGCAGCCCCCGGATGGGGGCCGCACAAAGCGTGGGTCACAGATTCCGCAGGTCGGTGTCCATTAGGAACGGAATGGAAGTCTGGATCAGATCAATGCGCTGGTCAAAGGCTTCCCCATCAAAATTGTCGCCGGAATCAGACATGGCCTGGGCGAACTCCTGGTCGGAGGCATCCAGCAGGGCGCACACCGGAGTAAGGAATTCCTCCCACTGGGCGGCGACTTCCATCAGCGCGTCATAGCCTTCCTGATAGTAGGGAGGGGGGGGGGTCAGCTGAGAGAGCGCCTCCTTCACCTTGTCGTAGGAGGCTTGGGCGGTGCGATAGGCCTCCCGGTAGGGCTCAGTATCAAAACTGATGGTGAAGTTGATGGTGTTGAAGAAGTCGTGGATGCCGCTGGTGAACTCGCCCACCACCTCCAGGGCTTCCTGCTGGAAGGCCGCGGCGTTTTGGACCTCGGCAGTCTGATAGCCGGTTCCGGCCAGCGTGGTGGTCAGCACCAGCTCCTCCGGGTGCTCGGAGGCCTCCGGCGGGATCTCGACGATACAGTAGAGGGTGAAATCCCGCAGAGGCGGCAATGGGGTATGGCCGGCGTAGGCGTTGCCATTGCCCGCGATGTCCTGGTCAAATTCCGTGTATTCATAGGTTCCTTGGTAAGATACCTTGTTGGAGGGCACATCTTCTGGAATGAGGGCGTCCTCGGTTGCGCCGGTATTTTTGATGTTGTAGATGGCGCACAGGTAGTCGCTGTCATCCTTGGCGTCCAGACTGATATTTTCATCCACCACGGCGTCCAGAATGACGACCCCTTTCAGGGTAAGCTCAGCGGTTTCCGATGTGATGGTCTGGCCTGTGGCCAGTTCCTCCAGCGTCTGAGACGGCGGGGCGGAAGGGGCCGCAGGTGCTCCGCCGCAGGCACACAGGGAGACGGAGAGTGCCAACGTCAAGGCACAAGGCAGCAGCCGGGGACATTTCATCGCAGTTTCCTCCTCATCAGATGATATACATTTGTACTATGGCATGGGAGGACGGCAGTCTACAATCTGCCGGGCGCATAGTAAAAGGCGTGGGGATTGACGGCGGGGGAAGCGCCCCCTATAATAAAACCACGATAAAAGGGGGTGGATGAATGATTGGGGCGCAGGACAGGCAGGCGGGCGGCTATGGACTGCTGAGCCGCTACCGGGGAGAACTGATGGGAATCGCCATGGTGTACGTCATGCTCTTCCATGCCTATGAGTTAAGCGACAACTTCCTGCCCTTCAAGGCATTTCGGTCCATGGGCTTCGCGGGGGTGGACCTTTTCCTGGTGCTCTCCGGTATGGGAATCTGCTGCTCCCTGGCCCGGCGGCGGGGGGAATCCTACGGGGCCTATCTGGGCCGCCGGCTGCGCCGGCTGCTGCCTGCATTCTGGCTGGTGGTGGGGATCTACAGCGTGGCCCTGGCCGCGGCGGGGCGGATCTCCCCGGACGTGATTTTCTGGAATCTGTCCACCTTATCCTACTGGCTCAACATTCCCGACGGGTTCAACTGGTATATCTCAGCCATTCTGGTTTTTTATCTGGCGGCTCCGTTGTATTTCAGGCTGTTTCACCGCTGCCGCCGCAAGGAGTGGCTGACCCTGGCGATTTATTTGATCGGCTACATCCTCTATCGGGTGGCCTGGAGCGTGAGGCTTTTATATCTGCCGGATTTTCTGCTGCGTATCCCGGATTTCGCCATGGGCTTTCTGGCGGCTACCTATGTGATGGAGGGCAAAAAGCTGACCCCCAGGCACCTGATGGTGTGGGCACTTGCCCTCCTTTTTGGACTGGCCGTTGTACCGGGCTGGCGGGTGCAGCCCGTCATCTTTCCCCTCACCCTGGCTGTTACCGCCGCGGTGATGCCGGTGTGCCTGATTCTGTGCAAGCTGCTGGCCTGGTATCCGGGGCGCTGGGTGTCCGCCTTTCTGCGTATGGTGGGGGGGAGCAGCCTGGAGATCTATCTGCTCAACGTCATCATTACCCGGGAATATGACCTGCTGGCCCCCTGGCTGGACCACGACCCCCTGCACATCACCTTCTATCTCGTCGCCTATACGCTCAATATTGTTCTGGGCGTGCTGCTCCACCGGGGATTGGAGCGGATTATGAGGCGGTCGGAATCCGGAGCATAAAAAATTGGCCCTCCAGCCGGAGGGCCAATTTTTGTGCTTCAATTAGTTGGAAGCGGTGTCCAGGTCGGTGTCGCCGCCCCAGATCATGTTCTTGCGCAGCTCCTCGCCCACGATCTCCATCTGGTGCTTCTTCAGCTGGGCGCGCTTGGAGTTAAAGAAGGTACGGCCGTTCTTGTTCTCGGCGATCCACTTGCCGGCAAAGGTGCCGTCCTGGATGTCGGCCAGTACGGCCTTCATGTTCTTCTTGGTCTCCTCGTAGGGCAGGACGCGGGGACCGGAGACATACTCGCCGTACTCGGCGGTGTCGGAGATGGAGTAGTTCATGGCTGCCACGCCGCCCTTGTTAATCAGGTCGATGATGAGCTTCATCTCGTGGATGCACTCGAAGTAGGCGTTTTCGGGCTCATAGCCGGCCTCCACCAGGGTCTCGAAGCCGCACTTCATCAGGTCCACCACGCCGCCGCACAGCACGCACTGCTCGCCGAACAGGTCGGTCTCGGTCTCGTCGTGGAAGGTGGTCTCCATCACGCCGGCCCGGGCGCCGCCGATGCCGGCGATGTAGGCCAGAGCGATCTTATAGGCGTTGCCGGTAGCGTTCTGCTCCACGGCCACCAGACAGGGCACACCCTTGCCGTTGACATAGGTGGAACGGACGGTGTGGCCGGGGCCCTTGGGGGCGGCCATGAACACGTCCACGCCGGCGGGAGGCACGATCTGCTGATAGCGGATGTTGAAGCCGTGGGCGAAAGCCAGGGCCTTGCCCTCGGTCATGTAGGGAGCGATATCCTTCTTGTAAACCTCAGCCTGAACCTCGTCGTTGATGAGGATCATCACAATGTCGCCCCACTGAGCGGCCTCAGCAACGGTTTTGACCTGGAGCCCGGCCTGCTCGGCCTTGGCCCAGCTCTTGGAACCCTCACGCAGGCCAACGCACACATCGCAGCCGGAATCCTTCAGGTTCATGGCGTGGGCGTGGCCCTGAGAGCCGTAGCCGATGATGGCGATCTTCTTGCCGTTCAGGTAGGACAGATCACAGTCCTTCTCGTAATACATCTTAGCCATAGTCTTTGCACTCCTTTGTCAAATGAAGGTTTTTTTCTTGTCCACGATGATAACACAGCGGGGAAGAAAAGAATGATAAGTGTGATACAATCTCAGAAAAGATTTGTGGGCCGAAAACTCACAGGAAGTTCTTACCCAAATTAAATTCGGTTTGCTCCTTGGTCTCGTCCTCAATGGTATAGGCGCCCCGCTCCAGGGCCAGTTCCCAAACGTGCAGGCACGTTTGGGAGCCCTCCGGGCGGATTTCACATCCTCGGCGGAAGTGAATTCCGCCTGCGGCAAGGTTTTGCTGCGCAAAACGCTCGG
>CALWXZ010000160.1 GCA_944385625.1 uncultured Flavonifractor sp.
TGGCGCACCGCCGCCGGGTATGACAACTTCCCCAAGTATGTGGTGTGCAACGGCGACGAGGGCGACCCCGGCGCCTTCATGGACGGCTCCATCCTGGAGGGGGACCCCCACTCCGTGCTGGAGGGCATGGCCATCTGCGCCCTGGCCATCGGGGCGGAGACCGGCTTTCTCTACATCCGGGACGAGTACGCCCTGGCGGTGGCCCACATCAGGGAGGCTATCGCCAACGCCGAGGCGGCGGGCATTTTGGGCGATCACATCTTGGGATCTGACAAGAAATTAAAACTCTCCGTTGTCAGGGGCGGCGGCGCTTTCGTGTGCGGCGAGTCCACCGCCCTGATGGCCTCGGTGGCGGGCCGGGTGGGCGAACCCCGGGCCAAGTACATCCGCTCGGTGCAGCGGGGCCTGTGGGACCAGCCCACGGTGCTCAATAACGTGGAGACCTTCGCCAACATTCCGGTGATTCTGGACCGGGGCGGGGCGGAATTTGCCAGGCTGGGCACCGAGGGGTCCAAGGGCACCAAGGTGTTCTCCATGGTGGGCAAGGTGAAGCGCACCGGCCTGGTGGAGGTGCCCATGGGGGCCACCCTCCGCCACCTGATCTTCGACATCGGCGGCGGTATCCAGGGGGATAGGCCCTTCAAGGCGGTGCAGACCGGCGGCCCCTCCGGCGGGTGCATCCCCGAGGAGCTGCTGGACCTGCCGGTGGACTTCGACACCCTGAAACGTCACGGGGCCATGATGGGCTCCGGCGGCATGATCGTCATGGACGACCGCAGCTGCATGGTGGAGGTGGCCCGGTATTATGTCAAGTTCCTCTCGGAGGAGTCCTGCGGCAAGTGTACCCCCTGCCGGGAGGGTTTGAGGCACATTCTGACCATCCTCACCGACATCTGTCAGGGCAAGGGCCAGCTCAGCGACCTGGACCTGCTGGAGGAGCTGTGCCACACCCTGGCGGACAGCTCCCTGTGCGCCCTGGGCAAGTCGGCCCCCAACCCGGTGCTCACCACCCTGAAGTATTTCCGGCAGGAGTACGAGGCCCACATTCTGGAGCACCGCTGTCCGGCGGGGGTGTGTACCGCCCTCACCAGCTTTGCCATTGACAAAGAAAAGTGCGTGGGCTGCGGCTCCTGCGGCCGGGCCTGCCCCGCCGGGGCCATCTCCGGCGGCGTGAAGGAGCCCCACGTCATTGACCCCGCCCGGTGCATCGCCTGCGGCTCCTGCCGGGAGGCCTGCAAGTTCGGCGCGGTGGAGACGAAAGGCAAGGTGGCGGGATGATCATTACCATTGACGGAAAACAGTGCAGCTGTGAGAAGGGGGAATTTCTCCTCCAGGTGGCCCGGCGCAACGGCATCTACATCCCCACCCTGTGCCACCACGAGGCCCTGCCCGGCCAGGGCTGCTGCCGGGTGTGCATTGTGGAGGTGGACGAGGGCAAGGGGCCCAAGATCGTGGTGTCCTGCGTCTACCCGGTGGAGCGGGAATGTACCGTCTCTACAAACAGCGACAAGGTCCGCCGCCAGCGGGGGATGATTCTGGCCCTCCTGCGCAAGCGGGCGCCAGACAGTGAACGCATCGCCCAGATGTGTACCCACTACGGCGCCCCCGCCCTGGAACGGCTCCGCCCGGCGGACAGCGGCAAGTGTATCCTGTGCGGCCTGTGTACCCGGGCCTGTACCGAACTGAGCGTGGGGGCCATCTCCACGGTCAACCGGGGGGTCACCAAGGAGGTGGCCACCCCCTACCACGACCCCAGCCCGGTGTGCGTGGGCTGCGGCTCCTGCGCAAGCGTCTGCCCCACCGACGCCATCCCTCTCACCGAGACGGCAGACACCCGCACCATCTGGGGCAAGACCTTCCGCCTGGTGCGGTGTACCCGGTGCGGCGCGGTGATCGGCACGGCGGAGGAGCTGGCCCTGGCCGCCCAAAAGGCGGGGGAGGAGCCGGATCAGCTGTGTGAGCGCTGCCGGAAGGCCGCCCTGGCCCAGGTACTGGCCCACACTTACGGAGACCAGTGATACCAGCATAAAAAGCCCGGCGCGTCGTCTGACGCGCCGGGCTTTTTATGCTTGACGGTATTACCCCAGGTAGGCCAGGGGGTTGACGGCGGTGCCGTTGATCTGCACCTCAAAGTGGCAGTGGTTGCCGGTGGACCGGCCGGTGGAACCCACACGGGCGATGGCCTGGCCCTGGTACACCTTGTCGCCGGTGGAGACCAGCAGGCTGGAGCAGTGGGCGTACAGGGTGCGCTTGCCGTTGCCGTGGTCGATGACCACATAGTTGCCGTAGCTCCAGTAGCTGCCGGTGCCGGTGCCCGACCACACCACGGTGCCGCCGTCGGCGGCCTTGATGGCGGTGCCGTAGGAGGTGGCGATGTCCAGGCCGCTGTGGTAGCTGTAGGAGCCGAAGATGGAGCGGTAGCCGAAGCTGGAGGTGATGTTGCCGTACACCGGCCAGATAAAGGTGCCGGTGGGCAGCCAGGAGGGCCGCACCTTGGTGCCCACCGCGATGACCTTGTTGGTGGCCTCACGGGTGACCTGGGTGGAGAGCACCGTGCGCTCCTGCTCCACGCCGTTGAGGTAGGCCACGTCGGCGGTGACCACCTGCTCGCCGGGGGTGCCGGCGTCCAGCACCTTGGACTCGCCCTGATACATGGAGCTGTCCTCCACCTCCACCACGGGGCAGGCGATCTCCTCGGTGTAGGTGATGTGGTCCACGGTCTTGACCGACAGGAAGGGGATCTCTTCCTTCACGTTGAGGATCTGGCCGATGTAGATGCGGCTGCTGTCCACATCGGGGTTGAGGGCCTCCAGCTCGGACAGGGTCATGCCGTTGGCGGCGGCGATGTCCACGAAGGTGTCGCCCTTCTGAACCTCATAGGTGGTCTGGCCGTTCTGGTTGGCGGTGAGGGCGGCCAGCATGGCGTCGGCGTCCTGGTTCACGTCGGAGGCGGTGTACTCGTGGGTGATGTATACGCCGGAGGTAAACTCGGCGGAGACGGTATTCTCATTGATGTAGGGGGCCTTCACCTGGTCCAGCACGATATTGAGGGTCTCCTGATCCTGGGCCGCGCCGATGAACTGGCCGTTGACGGTGAGCACATAGTTCTTCATCACGTCGCCGATCTGGTCGAAGAGGTAGGTCTCAAACTGGGCGGTGGGGGTGATGTTCTCCGGCTCGGTAAGGGCAAAGGAGTAGGAGATGTCCCCGTCCAGGGTGTACTCGTGGCCCAGAATCTTGGTGGCCCGGGCCTCCACCCGGCCCACCGCGTCCTCAAAGACCTGGGGGGAGGTGACGGTGCCCAGGGCCACGCCGTCCAGCTCCACCACATAGGCGGGGGTGTACACCGAGGTGACCACAGCGGCCACGCCCACCACGGCGGCCACGGCCAGGAAGTGGAAGGGGCTGATGATGCGGCGGCCGCCGGCGGTGGCGGCGTCCGACCAGCGGCGGAACCGCTCCGCGCCGGTGCGGAACACGGCGCCGGCAGCCTGGGCCTTGGACCGCAGACGGGCACTCAGGCCTTCCTGCTCCTGTTCCTGAGGAATATGAAGGATCTCATCCATGGGGGGATTCCCCTCCTATATCGTGAAATATGAATCCGTCTGTATCCGGTCTGTATCCGAACGGTAACAGTCGGAAACGAAAAGGTTACAAATGGTTACATTCGTAATCATACACGCCTTCCGGCCAAAAGTCAAGACTTTCCGGGAAAAACAGACGGCTTTTTCCCTGGAAAAGAAAATAATTTTCATATCCGGCGCCGCATAACCGCAAAAAACCGGAGCGCCCGTAAGAGCGCTCCGGTTTGATGTAACTGTTCTGTTAGGCCAGGGCCGCGGTGATGATGGCCATGGAGTAGACCTCCTGGGCGTTGCAGCCCCGGGACAGGTCGTTGATGGGGGCATTCAGGCCCAGCAGCACGGGGCCGTAGGCGTCAAAGCCGCCCAGGCGCTGGGCGATCTTGTAGCCGATGTTGCCGGCGTTGATGTTGGGGAAAATGAAGGTGTTGGCGTAGCCGGCCACAGGGGAGTTGGGGCACTTCAGCTGGCCCACCTTGGGGGACACGGCGGCGTCGAACTGCAGCTCGCCGTCCACGGCAAAGTCGGGGTTGGTGGCCATGACCTTCTCATAGGCGTGGCGCATCTTGTCCACGGTCTCGCCCTTGCCGGAGCCCTTGGTGGAGTAGCTCAGCATAGCCACCTTGGGGTCGATGCCGAAGGTGCGGGCACAGTGGGCCACCTCGGTGGTGATCTCCACCAGGTCGTCCTCGGTGGGGTCGATGTTGATGGCGCAGTCGCCCATGGCCAGCACGGTGTTCTCGCCCACGCCCTCACGGACCAGGATGAAGCAGGAGGAGACGATCTTGTTGCCGGGCTTGGTCTTGATCAGCTGCAGGGCGGGACGGACGGTGTCGGCGGTGGAGTAGGTGGCGCCGCCCAGCAGGCAGTCGGCCACGCCCATCTTCACCAGCATGGTGCC
>CALWXZ010000161.1 GCA_944385625.1 uncultured Flavonifractor sp.
TCCGGGTTGTGCTTGGGGTCCATGCCCTCGTTGCGGAAGATGCGGCCGATCTCATACACCCGCTCGAAGCCGCCCACCACCAGGCGCTTCAGGTGCAGCTCGGTGGCGATGCGCATATACATATCGATGTCCAGGGCATTGTGGTGGGTGACAAAGGGCCGGGCGGTGGCGCCGCCGGAGATGGTGTTGAGCACCGGGGTCTCCACTTCCATGTAGTCCCGCTCGTCCAGATACTTGCGCACATGGCGGATGAAAGCGGTGCGGATCTGGAAGGCCCGGCGCACGTCCTCGTTCATAATGAGATCCACATACCGCTGGCGGTAGCGCATCTCCTTGTCGGTGAGGCCGTGGAACTTCTCGGGCAGGGGCTGAAGGGACTTGGAGAGAAGGGTCACCTTGTGAGCCTTGACAGAAATCTCGCCCCGCTTGGTCTTAAAGACCTCGCCTTCCACACCCACGATGTCGCCGATGTCGGTCTTTTTGAACTTGGCGAAGGCCTCCTCGCCCAGCTCGTCGATGCGGACATACAGCTGAATGCGGCCCTTACCGTCCTGCAGATCGCAGAAGACGGCCTTGCCCATGCCCCGCTTGGACATGATGCGGCCGGCGATGGAGGTCTCGGTGCCCTCCAGGGCGTCGAAGTTCTCCTTGATGTCGGTGGAGTGATGCTTCACCACATACTTGGTGATCTGGAAGGGGTCCTGGCCCGCCTCCTGCAGCTCCTTGAGCTTGGCGCGGCGGATCAGGCGCTGTTCGGACAGATTCTGCTCCTCGGGCTGGTTGACGCTTCTCTCTTCAGTACTCATTGTTCTTGCTCCTTACTTTTGAATCTCTAGGATACGATACCTTAATATACCGGCGGGCGCTTCCACCTGGATCTCCGCGCCTACCGCGCCGCCCAGCAGCGCTTTTCCAAAGGGGGAATCCTCGGAAATACGGCCGTTCATAGGGTCGGCCTCCTGGGAACCCACCACCTGGTAGCTCTCCTCCTCGTTGAACTCCAGGTCCAGCACCTTGACGGTGGAACCCAGGCGGACGGAGTTGGGGTCGCTCTCATGCTCCTCGATGACCACATAGTTGGCCAGGATGTTCTCCACCTCCGCGATGCGGGAGTAGAGCTTGCCCTGCTCATTCTTGGCCTCGTCGTACTCGCTGTTCTCAGACAGGTCGCCGAAAGAACGGGCTTCCTTAATCTGATCGGCCACCTCTTTTTCCCGGACGGTCTTCAGATAATTGAGCTCCTGTTTCAGCTCCTCCAGGCGCTCTGCGCTGAGTTTAAATTCTTTCGCCATGTCGATCGTGCACACCTTTCCTTGCTTGCATTTACTCTATCAGGATGGGGTCATAGCGGGCCCCCGCAATTTCAGAACAGAAACACTCCGCCACGTTAATACGATATTATATTTAGTTTATCACCGCCTGTCAAGTCAATAATTTGGTATTAGGTGGCAGAATTTTCAGTCCCTCCTTGCTGATTCTCCCGGTCTCCCACAGCAGCGCCAGCAGGGGGAGCCGGTCCAGTCCCCCGGGCAGGTTCAGCCCCTGGGGTGCGGGAAAAAAGCCGGCCAGATCGGGCTTGGGGCCGTACAGCCGGAACACGATCCGCCCCGCCGGCTCGCCCGGCCCAAAGCACAGGACCACATCGGCCCCCGTTGTCTCCGGTGGCCGCACCGCCGCGCCAAACTCCGCCCGCAGCCAGGCCGCCAGCTCCTCCCCCTCCGCTCCCGCGTCCACCGCCAGATCCCGCACCCGGGGACACAGCTGCTCCGCCGCCCGGATCAGGGCCGGACCCACGCTGGCGCCCCGCAGCAGCACCGCCGCCCGCTCCGGCGGCCGGCCCAGTACGCCCAGCGCGGCCAGGGCCAAGGGCGCCGCCAGCATCTGACAAAAGGTCTCTGTCTCCACCGGACGCAGCCCCGCCCCCTTCAGCTCACTCCAGTCCGAAAATTCCGCCGCCGTCAGCACCCGGCGCACCCCCGCCCGGACCAGCTCCTCCGCTCCACGCCGCACCCGCCGCAGCCTGGCCTTGTCCCTAAGACGTTCGTTTACGGGTATCTCCGTCCACAGACAGCTCAGTCCCATCAGCCCTCGCCGCTCCACCCGCGGCCTGCGACCGCGCCCGCCCTTGTGTTCCACGATGCCGATCATAATGTCACCTCGCCTACAGCCTATGCGCGCCCTCCGCCCGTATACCGCCGGCTTTCTCCCTCTGAATATAGAGCGGCGCCACGGTTTTGCGCTCCTTTTTCGTTCCGCTCTTGCTTTTTTCCCCCAGCGGGGGTAAAATATTGGGCTGTATCAAGACAGAAGGAGTGAAAGAATATGCCAGAAGAGCTGAACCCCACCATGACGCAGAACTTCATCCATGATTTCATCGACGAGGACATCGCCCAGGGTGGTCAGTTCCAAGGCATGACCGTCCACACCCGGTTCCCCCCGGAGCCCAACGGCTATCTGCACATCGGCCATGCCAAAGCCATCTTCATCGACTTCGGCACCGCCGAGAAGTACGGCGGTCTGTGCAACCTGCGGATGGACGACACCAACCCCACCAAAGAGGACGTGGAGTATGTGGAGGCCATCCAGGAGGACATCCACTGGCTGGGTTACGACTGGGGCGAGCGTTTCTTTTATGCCTCGGACTATTTTGAAAAGATGTACGAGTATGCCGTGGAGCTCATCAAAAAGGGGCTGGCCTATGTGTGTGAGCTCACCCCCGAACAGTTCAAGGAGTATCGGGGGGACGTAAACACCCCCGCCCGCTCCCCCTACCGGGACCGGCCCATTGAGGAGTCTCTGAATCTGTTCGCCCGGATGAGAGCAGGCGAGTTTGAAAACGGCCGCATGACTCTGCGGGCCAAGATCGACCTGGCCAGCGGCAACTTCAATATGCGGGACCCCGTCCTCTACCGCATCAACCATATGCGCCACCACCGCCAGGGGGACAAGTGGTGCATCTACCCCATGTACGACTTCGCCCACCCCATTGAGGACGCCCTGGAGGGAATCACCCACTCCCTGTGCTCCCTGGAGTTTGAGGATCACCGGCCCCTGTACGACTGGGTGATTGCCAACTGCCCCGTTCCCTCCAAGCCCCGGCAGATCGAATTTGCCCGGCTGGGCATCAACTACACCGTCATGAGCAAGCGCAAGCTGCGCCAGCTGGTGGAGGAGCACATGGTATCCGGCTGGGACGATCCCCGTATGCCCACCTTGTGCGGCCTGCGCCGCCGGGGCTACACCCCCCGTGCCATCCGCAACTTCTCCGAGCGCAACGGCGTGAGCAAGGCCGCCTCCACCGTGGAGTTTTCCTTCCTGGAGCACTGCCTGCGGGAGGATCTGAACCTGACCGCCCAGCGGGTGATGGCGGTGCTCCGGCCCGTCAAGCTGACCATTACCAACTACCCCGAGGGCCAGAGCGAGACCTTCTCCGTGGAGAACAACCCCAACGACCCCGCCGCCGGCAGCCGGGAGATCACCTTCTCCCGCAACCTGTATGTGGAGTCCGAGGACTTTCTGGAGACCCCGGTGCCCAAATACAAGCGCCTCTATCCCGACGGCCCCGAGTGCCGTCTGAAGGGCGCCTACCTCATCAAATGTACCGGCTGCGCCAAGGATGAGTCCGGCAACATCACCGAGATCTTTGCCACCTATGACCCCGACAGCAGAGGGGGCGACCCCGCCGACGGCCGGAAGGTGAAGGGGGCCACCATCCACTGGGTGGACGCCGCCACCGCTGTGGACGCCGAGGTGCGGCTGTATGACAACCTGTTTACCGACGCCGACCCAGACGCCGGTGACAAGAACTTCCTGGACTGCCTCAACCCCAACTCCCTGGAGGTGCTGACCGGCGCCAAGGTGGAGGCCGGGCTGGCCAATGTGGAGGCTCCCGCCTCCTTCCAGTTCCTGCGTCAGGGCTACTTCTGCGCCGACAATAAGGACTCCAAGCCGGGACACCTGGTGTTCAACCGGTCGGTCAGTCTGAAGGACAGCTTTAAATTTTAACGGCGGCCGGGCGGACTCCCCGCCGCCTGTATGGAGGTCACCCACATGAAATACTGGTTCCGCAACGACTACTCCTTTGGCGCCCATCCCAAGGTGCTGGAGGCGGTGTGCGCCGCCAATCTGGAGGGCAATATCGGCTATGGTGACGACAAGTATACCGCCAAAGCCAAGGACCGCATCCGTGAGGTGTGCGGCTGCCCCGACGCCATGGTGGAGTTTGTTACCGGCGGCACCCAGGCCAACGTGCTGGCCTGCGCCTTCCTGCTCAAGCCCTGGCAGGCGGCCATCTGCCCCGACTCCGGCCACCTGAACGGCCACGAGGTGGGGGCCTTCGAGGCCACCGGCCACAAGATC
>CALWXZ010000162.1 GCA_944385625.1 uncultured Flavonifractor sp.
TCCTCCACGCCCCTGTCCATCCGGGAGCTGGAGAACCGGACGGAGGGCCTCTTCCGGGGGGCCTACGAGGACAGCAGCGGCGTGCGGATCTACGAAGGCGTGGACCTGTATACCGTGCTCTACGAGATGACGGGCGGGGACAGCGGCATCTTCCTCACCGATACCGCCACCCATGTGGAGCTGAAGGACTGCAACCGCAACACCCTGGCCGTCATCCCCCTGGACCAGGTGGCCCAGGCCAGCAGCCAGGGCCGGCCCATCCTGCTGGCCTACGGCGTGGGCAAGACCGACGGCTCCCTGGCCGCCCCCTTCGTCTTTGACGCCAAGACCGAGGGGGAACACTCCCTGGGCTATGTGGAGGAGCTGGACAACGAGGACGGCTGCCTCCGGCTGGTATACGACCTGGGCCAATGGCAGGCGGAGGGGGAGTATAAGACCTTCTCCAACGTGGCCTACCTCTATGTTCGGGAGGGGGAGGAGCCGGGCTATAAGCACGACAGCGGGCCCTACGGCAGCGCCGACTACGGGGAGTACATCCTCACCTTCCGGGGGTCCGCCCTGGGGGCGGAGCTGGATCTGACGGTGTCCCAGCTGGAGGCGCTGGTGCGCTACGACGGGGAGGGGAAGCCCCAGGAGGGCGGGCTGGGCTGGCGGGACAGCTACAGCCTGGCCAACAACGCTTACTGGTATGTCAACGAGTATGAGGGGCTGGACCTGTACCGGCTGCTGTGCTACCTGGGCATGGACACCGCCGAGGAGCTGGGCCGGGGGGCGTCCCGCACCACCATCGTCACCTTCCAGGCCGCCGACGGCCGCCTGTCCCCCGAGTCCTTCTCGGTGGAGGCCCTGTCCTACCCGGACGCCTTCGGCTTCTACAACAAAAACGCCGCCGACCCCGGGGACGGCAGCTATGTGCCCACCAATGCCGACCTGGTGGACACAGGCTATCCGGTGCTGCTGGCCTACGGCGTCAACCGCTACCCCTACACCGTGGACCGGGGGGATGAGGGCTACCTGTCCGGCCTGGCCAACAGCGGCGGCCCCATGCGGGTGGTGTTCGGCAAGACCCAGTACAACCATGCCAACGGCTCCAACCAGGTGCAATATGTGAGCCAGGTCATCGCGGGGGAGGACGTGCTCTACCAGACCCACCTGCACTCCGACGACCCGGACCGACGGGCCCTGGCGGAGGAAGCCGTCCGGCTGGAGGTGGTGGATGAATCGGGGAAGCAGCTGCTGGAGCGCACCCTGACGGTGGGCCAGGTGGAGAATCTGGTCTACGGCGAGGGGGCGGACCGGACCTCCGCGTCGGTGAAGGACCGCTACCAGCGGCCCGGCCAGCCCGACCAATCCGACGTGTATGAGGGCGTGAGCCTGGAATATCTGCTGATGGACTACGCCGGGCTGCCGGGAACGGTGGGTACAGTCACCTTCTCCGGCGGCGGGACGGAGGTCACCGTGCCCCTGGAGGAGCTGTTCCTGCCGGGCTACAACAGCGCCACCGGCAAGACCGGCCTGCTTCCCATGCTGGCCTTTGCCAAAAACGGCGCCCCCCTGGTGGCCTCGGCGGGGGACGGGGGCTATATGGAGAGCCTGCCCCTGTATCCCGCGGACAGCCAGGACCCGGATACCTACTGGGTGGACAACCAGGGCGGCCCGCTGGCGGTGCTCCTGCCCGCCCAGGGGGAGGAGGAGCCCAGGCAGGTCTATGGGGTCACCTCCATCCGGGTGGAGCTGGAGCCCGACCCCTACGCCCATCTGGAGGGGGAGGCCGCCGCTCTGGCGGACCGGGCCGTGTCCCTGTCCGGCCCCGGCCTGACGGGGGAGCTGACCCTCACCGTGGCAGAGCTGGAGAGCCGCCAGACCCAGGCCAGGACCATGGATTTCAGCCTGCTTGACCAGGACGGCCTGACCCAGCAGCGCTACCGGGGCATCCCGATATACCAGCTGCTCACCGAGGCGGGGCTGTGCAACAACGCCGGGGAGGTGACGGTGACCTCCACCGGCGGGGCCAGAGTCACCCTGCCCCTGTCCCTGCTGAAGAGGGTCAATTACACCAACTATGCCGCCCCGGAGAAGCAGCCGGTGTGCGCCCTGCTGGCTTACGGTACCGGCCCGGTGGACGGCCAGGGAGGCGCCCCCCTGACGGCGGAGAACGGCGGACCGCTGAAGCTGGTGGTGCCCATGGAGTCGGAGGACGCGGAAAACGGGGCGCTCTGGGTGGAGGACGTGGCGTCCATCCAGGTGTCGGCCAACCAGGTGGACACCTGGGGCCACGCCATGAGCGATGTGTACAGTGAGTTTCTGGACGACACCATGACCCTCACCATCCGCAACGACGACCACGAGTGGAGCCGGGACTATACGGTGGAACAACTGGAGGAGATGGACAGCCTCATCGTCCGGGACGACTACGCCGTGCTGGAGCTGGGCACCTGCGAGGGCATCGACCTGTGGGGGCTGGTGCTCCAGGAGGCGGAGGATGTGCCCGGCATCGACCAGCCGGTGTCGGTGACGGTGTACGCCTCCGACGGCTATAAAAACGACCTGCTCAGCGTCTTTGCCATGGACGGGCTGGAGCAGGGGGTGCTGGACCCGGAGGGCCAGCGGAAGAAGATCATCATTGCCTACGCCCTCAACGGCGCCCCCCTGGTAGACGAGGAGAGCCACGAGGGCTATACCGGCGCCGCAGGCAACAGCAGCGGACCGCTGCGCATCATTGCCGAGACGGTGCAGGGGGCGTCGGTGAAATATTTCAACAAGCTGGTGGTGACGGTGCCGGGCAGCGGCCCCATCGGTCCGGAGCAATAAGGAGGGGGAGGACGTGATGAATCGGAATGGGAAATCGCTCTGCGCCCTGCTGCTGGCCGCCCTGCTGGCCCTGAACCTGTGCGCCTGCGGCAGCCAGCCCCAGGATACCCCCGCCCCCACAGGAGAGAGTGTCACCGACGGCGCGGGCCGGACCCTGGCCCTGCCGGAGGACCCGGCGGAGGAGAAGATCGCCTCGGTGTACGGCACAGCAGTGCCCTTCCTGGTGGCCCTGGGCCTGTCGGAGCAGGTGGTGGCGGTGAACGCCAAGTCCTCCTTCTGGACCGACGCGGTGCCCGCCCTGGACGAGGCGGGCAGCGTAGGCCGGGGAGTGGTGGACCTGGAGGCCCTGGCGGCCAGCGGCGCCACCGTGCTGGTCCACCGGGCCAACGACAGCGAGACGGTGGAGGCGGTGGAGCGGCTGGGTATCGACGTGGTGTGCATCTCCGGGGAGGATCTGGAGGGCATCTACCGGACTCTCCGGCTGCTGGGGACCTACTTCGGTCGGGAGGACCGGGCGGAGGAGGTCATCTCCTGGATGGAGGGCAAATTCCAGGCCATTGACGATATCGTGGCTGCCATCCCCCGGGAGGAGCGCGTTACCGCCCTGGTGATGGGCAGTGAGCCGGGCCGGGTGGCCGGGGGAGATATGCTCCAGTCCTGGATGATCGAGAAGGCGGGGGGCATCAGCGTCTCCGCCCAGGTGACCAACGACAGCAACTGGATGAACGTGGGGGTGGAGACGGTGTTCTCCTGGGACCCCCAGTACGTCTTCTGCACCAGCTCGGCGGCCCTGGACTATACGCCGGAGGAGCTGCTGGCCGACCCGGCCTGGAGCGCCCTGGCGGCGGTGAAGGCGGGGCGGGTGTACCAGATCCCCGCCCGCATCGACACCTGGGATATGCCGGGGGTGGCCAGCGTGCTGGGCACCTTCTGGATGCTGCACACCATGTATCCCGACGCCTTCCCCACCCAGGCGCTGGAAGCGGAGATTGAGGACTACTACACCTTCCTCTTCGGCCGTACCTTTGACGCGGACTACCTGGGGTATACGCTGACATGAGGAGACAAAAGAGAAATCCGTGGCTCATCCCCCTGCTGGCGGTGCTGCTGCCGGTGGGGGCGGTGCTAGCGGTGTGTACGGGCAAATACCCCGTCACCCCCTGGGAGAGCCTGGGGGTGCTGTGGGGGGCGCTGACCGGCGGAGGGGGCGCCGAACCCATGACGGCCAATGTGGTGCTGGGCCTGCGGGTCCCCCGCATCCTGGCCAGCATCCTGGTGGGGGCGGCCCTGTCGGTCTCGGGGGCGGCTTACCAGGGGGTGTTTCAAAATCCGCTGATCTCCCCGGACTTTCTGGGGGTGTCGTCGGGCGCCTGCGTGGGGGCGGCGGCGGCCATCCTCCTCTGCCTCACCAGCGGGTGGATTCAGCTGTTTGCCTTTGCCGGCGGCCTGCTGGCGGTGGGGTTGACGGTGGCCCTGCCCCTGCTGCTGCGCAGCCGGGCCAACCTGATGCTGGTGCTCTCGGGCATCATCGTGGGGTCG
>CALWXZ010000163.1 GCA_944385625.1 uncultured Flavonifractor sp.
ACGGTGTTGTTCCGGTCCAGGTACTTCTCCCCCCATACGCTCTCAAAAAGCCGCTCGGCGGAGATGACCTGCCCCCGGTTCTCGGCCAGCATCCACAGGATGTCAAATTCGATGGGGGTGAGGCCCAGCTCCTTGTCGTACAGGGTACACTCGTGGGTGGCGCGGTTGATAACCAGGCCGTTGAAGTCCAGGATATCCCGGCTGTCCCCCCTGTCCGCCTCGTTGTAGCGGGTGTAGCGGCGCAGCTGGGCCTTCACCCGGGCCATCAGCTCCAGGGGGTTGAAGGGCTTGGTGATATAGTCGTCCGCCCCGATGGTGAGCCCGGTGATCTTGTCCATATCCTCCGCCTTGGCGGTGAGCATGAGCACCGGGAAATGGTGATCCTTCCGGATCTCCCCGCACAGGGTAAAGCCGCTGATATCGGGGAGCATCACGTCCAGGATGGCCAGGTCCACCGAGCGGCTGTTCACCACCGCCAGGGCCTGGGTGCCGGTGTTGCACTTGTAGACGGTGCAGCCCTCGCTTTGCAGATAGACCTCCACCAGATCGGCGATCTCGGGCTCGTCGTCCACCACCAGGATATTTGCCTCCATAGCCGTCCCCTCCTTTTGTCACGATTATATCCGTCTCAGCGTATTTTCGTCAAGGCGGCGGAAAAAATGTAATAAAATCATAAGATGACCCGCCCCGCGTCCCTTTGGTGGTGACTTTTTCCTTCATCTATGCTAAAATATCATTTACTGTCTTACAAAGCGGAGGAAGGAGGGCGGCATGATGAACGATCCCGACCGGCTGCTGGCCAGGGTCATCGCCCAGGCCCGCGCCCTGGACATCCCCATCTCCCCCCACATCCTCCCCCAGGTGCAGCTCAACCGCCGGGCGGTGACCCGGTTCGGCTGCTGCATCCGGCAGGCCGACGGCGCCTACCGCATCGAGCTGGCCCAGCGGCTGCTGGCGGCCCCGGAGGCGGCCTGCCTCCAGACCCTGGCCCATGAGGTGCTCCACACCTGCCCCGGCTGCCGCAACCACGGTCCCCGGTGGAAGGCCTACGCCGGGCGGATGAACGCCGCCTACGGCTACGCCGTCTCCCGCACCGGCACCTGCCAGCAGCTGGGGGTGGAGGATATCCGGCCCATCCGCCATCTGGTGGTGTGTACCCGGTGCGGGCGGCAGTTCCCCCGCACCCGGCTCTCCCCCCTGGTGGCCCACCCGGAGCGCTACCGCTGCACCTGCGGCGGCACGCTGCGCCGGGCGTATTAGAATGGAGTGAACGCTACGAAAAAGCATGGCAAGGCCGCCCTGTTCAACCGCATCTTCTCCATCGCGGGCCTGAGCATCGGCGGCGGAATTCTCATTGCCCTTATCGTCCATGTGAAGCGCACCATGGATCTGGGAACCCTGGTGGCCCAGGTCCAGCCCGGGTGGCTGCTGCTGGCCGGGCTGTGCATTCCCTTCAGCGAGAGCGTGGACGCGCTGCTCTTCTACGGCATGGGCCGCTCCGCCGGCTGCCCCATGAAGCTGACCGGCTGCTTTGACGCGGCCTATATCGGGGAATTTTACTACAAGCTGGGCCCCGCCGGCGCCCCCATCCAGCTCAAGCTGATGTACGACGCCGGGATGTCCGCCACCTACACCGCCTCCATCTACACCTGGAAGGCGGTGGCCAACACCATGGTGTACACCGGCTACGCCGTGGCCGCCCTGGCCTACGAGGTGTTCTGGCGGCAGGAGAGTCTGGGCGCCGCCGTGGCGGGGGCGGGGGTGCTCATCGCCCTCTACCTCTTCCTGTGCGGCCTGGCGGTCTTTACCGCCCTGCGCCCCGCCCCCATCCAGCGGCTCATCCGGCGCATCCTCACCTTCCTGTCCCGGCACTGGAAGGTGATGGCCAGGGAGGGCATGGTGGACAAGGGCATGAACAAGGTGGAGGAGTTCTGCACCCAGCTGAGGGCCTTCCAGGGCAACAAGCGGCTGCTTTTCTGGCTGTACGCCGGGATGTTTCTGGAGCTCACCGCCCTGTTTTCCATCCCCTTTTTCCTCTACCGGGGCCTGGGACTCACCGGCTTCTCCTTCTGGGAGCTGGTGATGGTCCAGTGCCTGGTGATGGTGCTCTCCCGCATCATCATGCTGCCGGGCAACGCCGGCGGGGCGGAGGGCAGTTTTTACCTGTTTATGGGGCCCATCTTCGGCGCCCACCTGGCGGTGGGCATGGTGCTGTGGCGCTTTGCCTCCTTTCTGGAGGTGCTGCTGCTGGGCGGGGTATGGTCGGTGGGCCGGTTTGCCAAGCGATCCGCCGCCCGCCGCCACACCCGGGAGAGAGAGGGACCGGCATGAAGGGAAAATACACCCGCCTCAAACTGAAAATGCTGCTGGTGGTGGTGGCAGGCACCCTCATTGCGGGGGCTCTGGGCATCTTCCTGCTGGAGGTGGTCATTGACGGGGTGCTCCAGGACCCCTTCGCCCGCCTCTTTCTGTGGGCCTCCCAGACCCTCTTCGGCCAGAGCCCGGAGGAGGCCGCCCAGCTCTATCAGGTCTATATCCGGGACAACAAGCAGGAGATTCTCACCATCTGTATCATGGTGCTCATGCTCATCGCCTTCTATCTGGCCATGGGCCGGTTCACCCACTGGCTGGAGGACATCCGGGCGGCCACCCGCCGCCTGGTGGAAGATCGGGAGGACCGGGTGACCCTGCCCCGGGAGCTCTCCCCCATTCAGGACGACCTGAACGCCATCCGCATCCATCTGGCCGCCCGGGAGCGGGCCGCTCAGGAGGCCGAGCAGCGCCGCGGGGATCTGGTGGCCTTTCTGGCCCACGACCTCAAGACCCCCCTCACCTCGGTGGTGGGCTACCTGACCCTGCTCCACGACGATCCCGGCCTGGGGCCGGAGCAGCGGGCCAAGTTCACCGGCATCGCCCTGGACAAGGCCCTGCGGCTGGAGGAGCTGCTGGGAGAGTTCTTCGACATCACCAAAATGGATCTGGACAGTGGCGCCGGAGAAAAGGTACTTATCCAGCTGTCCATGCTGCTGGAGCAGCTCTCCGACGAGTTCTACCCCCTGTTCGCCGAGAAAAATCTGACCTGCATCCCTGATATCCAGCCCCACCTGACGGTGCGGGGGGACCCGGACAAGCTGGCCCGGGTATTTGACAACGTGCTGCGCAACGCGGTGAGCTACTCCATCCCCGGGGGGCGGGTGGACGTGGTGGCCCGGGCGGTGGGCTCCCACGCGGAGATCACCATCCAGGACGAGGGGCTGGAGATCCCCGAGGGGGAGCTGGCCAACATCTTTGAAAAATTCTACCGGCTGGACGCCGCCCGCTCCACCCGCACCGGCGGGGCGGGGCTGGGTCTGGCCATCGCCAAGGAGATTGTGGAGCTCCACGGCGGCTCCATCCGCTGCGAGAGCAACGGCAAGCTGACCAGCTTTATCATCTCCCTGCCGCTGTACCGAGGAGGAAAGGCATGACACTGGAACAGACCGCCCTGACCCGGCTGACGGGCAACCGGCTTTTATATCTGGATATGCTGGAGGTGCTCCGCCGGGGTACCGCCCAGGTCCGCCGGGCGGGGGAGGACGGGGTGCTCCTCTACGATCCCCCCAGCGAGGTGTGGTTCGTGGACGCGGGCACCCCCGCCGCCCTGGAGGAGATGCTACCGCTCATGGAGGGGTGTACCATCCTGACCGGCCACCAGATGTGGTACAAGGACACGCTGGCCGCCCACTTCGGCTTTCAGACGGAACAAATCTGCCGCCAGTCGGCCTGGCTGGACCCCCGGCCCCCCGCCGTGCCCCACTTCGGCGGGGAGATCCGCCGGCTGGACCGCAGCTGGGCGGCGTGGGCGGAGGCCCACTACAGCCACTCCTTCGGCGGAGTGGAGTACATGGAGGGGGCCATTGACCGGGGAATGCTGGGGGCCTTTGTGGACGGACAGCCCGCCGGATTCATCGCCACCCACATCGAGGGGTCCATGGGGATGCTGGAGGTGCTGCCCCCCTACCGCCGCCGGGGCATCGGAGAGGCTCTGCTGCTGGCCATGACCGCCTTCTGCATGGAGCAAGGGCAGTACCCCTACGGTCAGGTGTTCACCGACAACGGCCCCTCCCTGGCCCTCCAGGGCAAGGCGGGACTCACCCTGTCGGAGGAGCTGCTGTTCTGGCTGTTCTGACAAAAAAAGACCACAGACGGCTTGAACAGGTCCAGTAAAACCGGACAATAGACAAAAGGCCCCCTAATGTAGGAAAATAGAACTACATTAGGGGGTCC
>CALWXZ010000164.1 GCA_944385625.1 uncultured Flavonifractor sp.
TTGGAACATATCCTTCCCCGGGTGCAGAAGCCTGCGCGCTATACCGGCGGCGAGTACAACGCGGTGGTGAAGGACCGGCGACAGGTGGATGTGCGCTACGCGCTCTGCTTCCCGGATACCTATGAGATCGGAATGTCCAATCTGGGGATGCGCATCCTCTATGGCGTCATGAACCAGATGGAGGGCGTCTGGTGCGAGCGGGTGTTCGCCCCCTGGGGCGATATGGAGGAGGAGATGCGCCGGGAGGGCATCCTGCTCTACGGCCTGGAGAGCGGCGACTCCATTGCGGATTTTGACCTGATCGGCTTCTCCCTGGGCTATGAGATGGCCTATACCAATGTGCTTAATATGCTGGATCTGGCCGGGCTGCCCCTGCGCTCGGAGGAGCGCTACGGCCTGTCTCCCATCGTGGTGGCGGGGGGGACCTGCGCCTACAACCCGGAACCCCTGGCCCCCTTTGTGGACCTCTTCGTGCTGGGCGAGGGAGAGGATGTCAGCGTGGAGATCATCCAGCTTTACCGCAAGGCCCGGGAGGAGTGCTGGAGCAAGGATGAGTTCCTGGCCGCTGCCGCCCAGATCCCCGGCCTGTATGTGCCCTCCCTCTACGATGTGTCCTACCGGCACGACGGCACCCTGGAGCGGGTGACGCCCAAGGAGGGGGCCCCCGCTGTGGTGACCAAGCGGATCGTCCAGGACTTTGACAAGAGTTATTTCCCGGTCAAGACCATTGTGCCCTCCACCGAGATCGTCCACGACCGGGTGATGCTGGAGCTGTTCCGGGGCTGTATCCGGGGCTGCCGGTTCTGTCAGGCGGGATATGCCTACCGGCCGGTCCGGTCCCGGGACCCGGAGTTGCTTTTGAAACAGGGCATCCAGGCCTGCAAGGACTCGGGCTATCAGGAGATGACCCTATCCTCCCTGTCCACCAGCGACTACCGGCCCCTGGAGCACCTGTGCGACGGCCTGCTGGACTGGTGCGAGCCCAACCGGGTGTCCCTCTCCCTGCCCTCCCTGCGGGCGGATAACTTCTCCCTGGGGCTGATGGAGCGGGTGCAGCACGTCCGCAAGTCGGGACTTACCTTCGCCCCCGAGGCGGGCACCCAGCGGCTGCGGGACGCCATCAACAAGAACGTCACCGAGGAGGACCTGCTGCGCTCCTGCCGCACCGCCTTTTCCGGCGGCTGGTCCAGCGTAAAGCTCTACTTCATGCTGGGGCTGCCCACCGAGACCGACGAGGACGTGCTGGGCATCGCCGACCTGGCGGAAAAGGTTTACAAGGCCTGGAAGGAGGTCACGCCCAATCCCAAGCGGGGGGTGACCATCACCGTGTCCACCGCCTGGTTTGTGCCCAAGCCCCACACCGCCTTCCAGTGGGAACCTCAGATCACCATGGAGGAGTATCAGCGGCGGGTCAAGCTGCTGCGGGAGCATATGAAGGGCCGGTCCATCAAGTACAACTGGCATGACTCCCAGACCAGCTTCCTGGAGGCGGTCTTTGCCCGGGGTGACCGCCGGGTGGCCGAGGTCATCGAGACAGCCTGGCGTCAGGGCGCCAAGTTTGACGCCTGGAGCGAGTATTTTGACTTTGACCGCTGGCTGGCCGCCTTTGAAACCTGCGGCGTGGACCCGGCCTTCTATGCCAACCGTACCCGGGACAAGGACGAGCTGCTGCCCTGGGACGTGACCAGCGTGGGCGTGACCAAGAACTTCCTGTGGCGGGAGCGGGAGCGGGCCTATCAGGCGGTGATTACCCCCGACTGCCGGGTCCAGTGTACCGGCTGCGGGGCCAACAAGCTCTATCCGGGAGGAAAATGTGATGAATAGACTGGCCTTTACCAAGGCGGACACCGCCAAATTCATTTCCCACCTGGATCTGATGCGCACCTTCCAGCGGGCCTTCCTGCGGGCGGGCATCCACATCAAGCACACCGAGGGCTTCAACCCCCACGCCTTTGTCTCCATCCCCCTCCCCCTGTCGGTGGGCTTCTCCAGCAGCTGCGAGGTGCTGGAGTGCCAGGTGCTGGACACCCCCCTGGAGGAGGTGCCCCGGCGGATGAACGCCGCCCTGCCCGCGGGTATCACCGTCCAGCGGTGCTACGAGGGTGTGCGCCCGGTGAAGGAGTTATACTACGTCAACTATATTGTCACCCTGGAGTATGAGGCGGGGGCTCCCTTTGGGGCGGAGACCGCCATTCGTGGCCTGCTGGGCCGTGACAGCCTGATGATGGAGAAGAAGAGCAAGAAGGCCAAAACCGGCAAGGTGGAGGTGGATCTGATCCCCCTCATTGCCAGGGCCACGGTGGAGGAGCGGCGGGATACCATCGCGCTGGATCTGATCCTGAGGGCCCAGAACCCGGGGCTCAATCCGGAGCTCATCGTATCCGCCATCCGCACCTACTGTCCCATGGCCGCCCCCGATTACGCGGTGTTTCACCGCCGGGCGGTGTTGGACGAACAGTTCCAGCCCTGGGAATAATTGCATCAAAACAAAAAGGGGACCTTCCGCTTTTGTGGGCGGAAGGTCCCCTTTCTGTTCACAGGTCGATGGGGTCAATATCCACGGGGTGAGTCTTTCGGTATTCCTTGGTCCACTGGGACAGCTGGAAGATGGTCCACAGATCGGAGACGCCGGCATACAGCAGTACGATGCCGATGACCCGGAAGAGGGCGGCCTCAGCCAGCAGGGGGTGAAACACCACGAAGATGCCCAGTCCGGCAGAAACCACGGAGAGGATCAGATTGATGTTCCAGTGGGCGTAATCCATCCGCTGCAGCTCCAGGGTGCGCTTGATGCTGAGCAGGCCGTCAATGGCGATATACAGCCCCAGAATCACCGGAATAACCCCCTGGATCAGCGGGGGGTAGATGACCATGACAGCGCCGATGGCGGCGGCCACGATGCCCAGGAACAGCCCCAGAAAGGCCCCGCCTTTCCGGTCCTCGCTGCGGTAGAAGCCCACAATGGCGAAGATGCCGTAGAGAAGCAGGATGGCGCCGAAGGCATAGCAGATGATGTCCATGACGATGGTGGGCCACAGAATGAGCACCACGCCCAGGACCAGGTAGAGGATGGAGAGAAAGACAAAGCTGACCGTCATATTTTTCAGACGCTCTTTCATCATAAGACCACCTTTCTCCAGTATTACGGGCCGGGGGTCTGCCAGCCCTTGCACACGTCGATCCAACCGGCGCTGTTGGACAGCTGGGCCAGTTCGTCGCAGTTGAGCCTGACGGCGGAGGCGGCGTTGCCGGCGGCGGGGTAGATGGTGTCAAACCGCTGGAGGGAGACATCCAGGTAGGTGACGGTCTTGGGATTCTCAATGCCGAAGGGGCACACTCCGCCGATCTGATGGCCGGTAAAGGTCACCACCTGCTCCGGGGTCAGCATGGTGGCCTTGTGGTGAAACTGAGCCTTGAACTTGGAGTTGTCGATCTTGGCGTCACCGGCGCAGACGATAAGCACCGCTCCGTCCTCGTGAAGGAAGGACAGGGTCTTGGCGATGTGGGCGGGCTCACAGCCCACGGCCTGGGCGGCCAGCTCCACGGTGGCGCTGGACACGTCGAATTCCCGGATGCGGTCCTCATAGCCCCGCTGACGCAGGTAAGCGCGGCAGGTTTCAATGGACATCTTACCTGCCCTCTTTCTTGGCTTCGGCCTTGGCCAGGAACCGGTCGGCCTGGATGATGAAGCGCTGATGTTCCCCCTTGCCGATGGGGCCGGCCTCGTCAAAGGCGGCCACGGCGTAGGTGAGCTTACGGCCCTCCACGGCGGTGATCTCCGCCTCAGCCCACACCTTCATGCCCACGGGGGTGGCAGCGTCATGGCTGACGTTGAGCAGGGTACCCACGGTGCCCTGGCCCTCCTCCAGCGCGGCCTGCACCGCGTTGACGGCGGCGTTCTCCATCAGGGCGATCATGGCGGGGGTGGCAAAGACAGGGACCAGTCCGCTGCCTACGGCAGCGGCTGTATTTTCAGGGGTGACCGTGGTCTCGGCCCGGCCCTTCATACCGACAGTGATAGACATAAGAGCGACTCCTTCTTTCTAAAATCAGTTCGTGCGTGTATCATTTTACATCAATCCCCGGCATAAGGCAAGCGGAAAGCCGCACATTGCTGCGCGGCTTTCCGGAGATGGGATTTAGTTGGAGGCCAGCATGAGCCGGGTCCACTCGGAATCGTAGAGGGCCAGGGTCTCGGCGGGCAGGTTCTTGAAGCTCTCGCACTGGTCCAGAATGGACTGGTCGGGATAGGC
>CALWXZ010000165.1 GCA_944385625.1 uncultured Flavonifractor sp.
TAGCGGCTGCCCATGCCCGCCGCCATGACCACAAGAACAGGCTTGTTCATGCCTCTGTTTCCTTCCTTCCTCTCCCCCACCGCTGTCTGTCCCAAAGGGGGAAAATGGTAATAAAATGGTAGGATTTTTGCCGAGATCCCGGCTTTTTGGCCGGACCGCACCTATTATATACGCCCCCGGGGCGAGATGCAACCACCGATGGCGCATTCACACTGTTTTTTCCAATTCTGACCTTATTAAAAAAGCTGTATGTGGCACTTTAATAAGGTCAGTCACTTTGATATACTGCATCCAACGCAAGCAGAAAGGAAGTGCGGTTTTTGAAACGGATCGTCAGTATTCAGGACATCTCCTGCCTGGGGAAGTGCTCCCTGACGGTGGCCCTGCCCATCATTTCGGCCATGGGGGTGGAGTGCTCCATTCTCCCCACGGCGGTGCTGTCCACCCACACCATGTTCTCCGGCTTCACCTGCAAGGACCTGACCGACCAGATTGAGCCCATCGCCGCCCACTGGAAGGCCAGCGGCCTGGGCTTTGACGCCGTCTACACCGGCTATCTGGCCTCCGCCCAGCAGGTGGATCACGTCTGCGCCTTCTTTGACGCCTTCCGGCGGGAGGGCAGCCTCATCGTGGTGGACCCGGTGATGGCGGACAACGGCAAGCTCTACCCCGCCTTCGGCCCTGAGTTCCCCGGCCAGATGGCCCGGGTGTGTACCAAGGCCGACCTGATCCTGCCCAACCTGACCGAGGCCAGCCTGCTCACCGGCCTGCCCTACCGCACCGAATACGATGAGGCGTACATCAAAGAGATGCTCCAGGCCCTGGCCGCCCTGGGTCCCAGGTACGCCGCCCTCACCGGCGTCAGCTTTGAGCCGGGCAAGCTGGGGGTCATGTACTATGACCGGGTCGGCGGCCAATACGGCAGCTACTTCACAGAGCACCTGCCCGCCACCTTCCACGGCACCGGCGACGTGTTCGCCTCCACCTGTGTGGGCGCTCTGATGAGGGGCATGACGCTGGGCGAGGCCCTGGCCCTGGCCGCCGACTACACGGTGGAGTCCATCCGCCTCACCCTGGAGACCCCCGACGCCAACTGGTACGGCGTGGAGTTTGAGCGGGCCATCCCCTATCTGGTCCGCCGCCTGCATTGAATGTTTCAACCCCGCAACGCCAAGAACGGCCGCCTTCGGGCGGCCGTTTCGCTTTTCTCCCACCTCCCTTTGCAGAACGCAGGCAGGAAAACCCGGCGGGCCGCTCTTGTTTTTGCCGCGCTTCTTTGATATAATAACGTGTCATCTTGTATTTGATCGCAGTTGGGAGGTCCCTATGCGGAAGAATAAACTATCTCACCTGGTGGAGCCCAGTTTGAGGCTGTATTTCCTCTGTCTGGTCCTGTTTGCCGTCATCACCGCTCTCTTCTCCATCCCCGCCGCGGTGGCGGAGCTGGCGGTGGTGGTGCTGCTCTACCTGTACTTCCGCCGCAGCAACGCCCTGCGGCAGAAGGAGATCCTCAAGTATATTGAAAACGTGACCTGCAACATGGACTCGGCCACCAAGGACACCATGGTGAACGCCCCCCTGCCTATGGTCATCTTCCGGCCGGAAAATGACGAGGTGATCTGGTCAAACGACCGCTTCCTCCAGATCACCGGGGAGCGGGAGCACCTCTTTGACGCCAAGATCACCGCGGCGGTACCCGACTTCTCCTCCCGCTGGCTGATGGAGGGCAAGACCGAGTGCCCCACCGAGATCCGCATCGGGGAGCGGCGGTTTCTGGTGTTCGGCCACCTGGTCCGCACCGAGGAGCAGGGGGCCCGGGGCTATCTGGCCACCACCTACTGGGTGGACGTTACCGACTTTGCCCAGGTCCGGGACGAGTATTACGCCACCCGTCCCGTGGTGGCCATTCTCACGGTGGACAACTATGAGGAGCTGATGAAGGGGGCCAACGACAGCGCCAAGTCGGCCATGCGCAGCGAGATTGACGACCGGCTGGCCCAGTGGGTGGCCCCCGCCCAGGGCGTGTTCACCCGGTATGAGCGGGACCGCTACCTCTTCCTCTTCGAGGAGCGGTTTTTGGCCCAGTTCCAGGAGGGCAAGTTCTCCATTCTGGACACGGTGCGCCAGGTAACCAGCCCCTTGGGCATTCAGGCCACCCTGTCCATCGGCATCGGCAAGGACGGGGACAGCCTGGGCGATCTGTTCCAGTACGCCGCGTTGTCGGTGGAGATGGCCCTCTCCCGGGGGGGCGACCAGGTGGTGGTCAAAAACAAGTTCAACTTTGAGTTCTTCGGCGGGCGCACCAAGGAGCTGGAGAAGCGCACCAAGGTGAAAAGCCGGGTGATGGCCAACGCCCTGGGGGAGCTGATGGCCGACGCCTCCATGGTCTTTGTCATGGGCCACAAGTACCCCGACCTGGACTGCATCGGCGCCGCCTCCGGCGTGTGCGCCATGGCCCGGAAGAAGGGCACCTCCGTCCACATCGTGCGGGAGCCGGGGGTCAACCCGGCCAGCGAGATGTGCGACCGGCTCAGCCAGGTCCCGGAATACAAGGACGTGTTCCTCTCCCCCCAGGACGCCATTCTGCTGGCCGACTCCAACTGCCTGCTGGTGGTGGTGGACACCAACCGCCCCGAGCAGGTGGTGAGCCAGGACCTGCTGGAGGCCGTCCACAAGGTGGCGGTCATCGACCACCACCGCCGGGCCTCCTCCTACATCGCCGACGCCGCCCTCAACTTCCACGAGCCCTACGCCTCCTCCGCCAGTGAGCTGGTCACCGAGCTGTCCCAGTACCTGCTGGAGCCGGCGGACCTGCTGAAAATCGAGGCGGAGGCCCTGCTGGCGGGTATCACGCTGGACACCAAGCAGTTCACCATGCGCACCGGCAGCCGCACCTTTGAGGCGGCGGCCTTCCTGCGCCGCTCCGGCGCAGACACCGGCGACGTGAAGAAGCTGTTCCAGAACGATCTGGAGGGCACCATTGCCAAATACGACATCATTCAGAACGCCCGAATGTATAAGGAGGGCATCGCCGTGGCCCGGGTGGACCACACCGTGGGCCGTATCACCGCCGCCCAGGCCGCCGACGAGCTTTTGAACATCTCGGGCATCGACACCTCCTTTGTCCTCTTCCCAGACGGCGAGGGGCGGGTCATCCTGTCCGCCCGCAGCATGGGGGATGTAAACGTGCAGGTGGTGCTGGAGAAGCTGGGGGGCGGCGGCAACGCCGCCACCGCCGGCGCTCAGGTGCCGGGCAAGACGGTGGACGAGGTGACCAGGCTGCTTCTCCAGGCCATTGACCAGTATCTGGAGGATGAGTAAAAAAGCCTTCCCCTCGGGGGAAGGTGCCCCCGCAGGGGGCGGATAAGGGGACCGATACCGCTTCCCTCATCAGTCGCGCTTTGCGTGACAGCTTCCCCCAGGGGAAGCCTAACAGGAAGGAGATTATAATTATGAAAGTGATTTTGCAGCAGGATGTACGGGGCCAGGGCAAGAAGGGTCAGATGATCGAGGCCAGTGACGGCTACGCCCGCAACTTCCTTCTCCCCCGCAAGCTGGCTGTGCTGGCCACCGCGGAGAATATCAACACCATGAAGATGCAGGAGAAGGCCAAGGCCGCCCAGATGGCCGCCGAGAAGGCGGAGGCCGAGGCCACCGCCGCCAAGCTGAAGGAGCTCTCCGTCAAGGTTGTTGCCAAGGCGGGCAACGGCGGGCGGCTCTTCGGCGCCGTCACCACCAAGGAGATCGCCGACGCCCTCTCCGCCCAGCACGGCATCACCATCCAGAAAACCAAGATCGTGCAGGACGAGCCCATCAAGGCCTTCGGCACCTACGAGCTGAAGGTGAAGCTGGGCTACGAGGTCACCGGCACCCTGAAGGTGGTCGTGGCCGAGCAATAAATCAAACCTTCCCCCCTGAGGGGGGAAGCTTATCCAGGGGAGGTGAAGGAACATGGCAACCGAAGAGGAACTGCTTTTGCGGCAGATGCCCCACAGCGTGGAGGCCGAGCAGAGTGTGCTGGGCGCCATGCTCATCGACGCCCGGTGCGTGCCCGAGGTCATCGAGGAGCTGAAACCCGACGACTTCTATCTGCGCACCAACCGGGAGATCTACGAGACCATCTACTCCATGTTCAACTTCTCCCTCACCATCGACCCGGTGACCGT
>CALWXZ010000166.1 GCA_944385625.1 uncultured Flavonifractor sp.
GCGGTGAACGAGGAGATTGACCGGCTGCGGCTGGCGGCCACCGCCTCCCTGATGGAGCGGCGGGACGTGATCGTGGTATCCTCGGTGTCCTGCATCTACGGTCTGGGCGAGCCGGAGGATTTTGCCAAGATGATGGTCTCCCTCCGGGTGGGGGCCACCATGGAGCGGGACGAGCTTTTAAAAAAGCTGGTGGCCATCCGCTACGAGCGCAACGACATCGCCTTTGAGCGCAATATGTTCCGGGTCCGGGGGGATACGGTGGAGATCTTCCCCGCCTACTGGAAGGACTCCGCCATCCGGGTGGAGTTCTTCGGGGACGAGATCGACCGCATCAGCGAGATCAACGTGGTCACCGGCGCTCCCATCCGGCGGCTCACCACCATCCCCATCTGGCCCGCCACCCACTACGTCACCCCCAAGGAGAAGATGGACGCCGCCATCCAGGAGATTTATAAGGAACTGGAGGAGCGGGTGGCCTTCTTTGAACGGGAGGGCAAGCTCATCGAGGCCCAGCGTATCAAGCAGCGCACCATGTACGACGTGGAGATGATGCAGGAGCTGGGCTACTGCACCGGCATCGAGAACTACAGCCGGGTCATTGAGGGCCGCCCCGCCGGGTCGCCCCCCCACACCCTGCTGGACTACTTCCCCAGGGATTTCGTTCTCTTCATCGACGAGAGCCACGTCACCCTCCCCCAGGTGCGGGCCATGTACAACGGCGACCGGGCCCGGAAGACCAGTCTGGTGGACTACGGCTTCCGCCTCCCCTGCGCCTTTGACAACCGGCCTCTGAAGTTTGAGGAGTTCCAGAAGCGGCTCAACCAGGTGGTCTATGTGTCCGCCACCCCCGGCGAGTATGAGCGGGAGCGCTCCGGCCAGATCGTGGAGCAGGTCATCCGCCCCACCGGTCTGCTGGACCCCAAAATTGAGGTGCGCCCGGTGGAGGGCCAGATCGACGACCTTATCGGGGAGATCAACGACCGCACCCAGCGGCAGGAGCGGGTGCTGGTCACCACCCTCACCAAGAAGATGGCGGAGGATCTTACCGCCTATCTCACCAACGCGGGCATCAAGGTGCGGTATATGCACCACGACATCGACACCATCGAGCGGATGGAGATCATCCGGGACCTGCGGCTGGGCGCCTTCGACGTGCTGGTGGGCATCAACCTGCTGCGTGAGGGCCTGGACCTGCCGGAGGTCTCCCTGGTGGCCATCTTGGACGCCGACAAGGAGGGCTTCCTCCGCTCCGAGACCTCCCTCATCCAGACCATCGGCCGGGCCGCCCGAAACGCTCAGGGTCTGGTAGTCATGTACGCCGACTCCATCACCCCCTCCATGCGCCGGGCCATTGACGAGACCGAGCGCCGCCGGGCCAAGCAGGATGCCTTCAACCAGGAGCACGGCATCGTGCCCAAGACCGTCATCAAGTCGGTGCGGGACGTCATCGACCTGTCCGAGGACAAGGGCGAACTGCCCCACTCCAAGAAGGCTCTGTCCAAGAAGGAGCGGGAGGCCGCCATCGCCAAGCTGGAGAAGGAGATGCGGGAGGCCTCCAAACGTCTGGAATTCGAGTATGCCGCCGTCCTCCGGGACCGCATCATCGAGCTGCGGGGCCAGGGGTGACCTTTTACAAGGAGGGCTGCTGTTATGTATGACCGCCTGAAAAAGATCCTGCTCATTGTTTTGATCGTCATGGTTGCTGTCTTTTCGGTCCTCTACTTCTTCATCGGCCGCCAGTACGGCGTGGAGTATCAGAACGCCCTCTTCTTCCCCGTTACGGAGGGCGACACCACGGTGTACTCCGCCAAGGTGGATGGCCAGCCCGCCTCCTTTACTGTTGAGGGCGGCACCGTCACCTACCGCTGGGGCGACACGGTCTACGGCCCCTATACGGTTCGGGAGGACCCCACCGCCGCCCCGGGCGGGCAGTGGGCCTCCAGGGATCTTACCGGCGTAGAGATCACGGAGGGGAACACCATTCTCTTTCGGGGCGGGTACACCGAAGATCTGTTTCTGTTGATACGAGAGGACGGCGAGCTTGATTCCGATCGCTTCCGTGTCACCCACTCGGTCAACGGTGTGGAACGCGACGCCGACGGCAATGTGGTGGACCCACACCAGCCCAGTCTGAAAACCCTCATCCGATTCTCCCAGCTGCCCGAAGCAGACGCCCACCGGGGCGACCCCCTGATGTGGTTTCTGGGCCTTTTCCTGGCCGGGGTCACTGTCCTGCTGATCCGGTTTGATGACGCCATCTTCCGGTTCAATCTGTTCTTCCGGGTCAAGCATCCGGAGGACGCCGAGCCCTCTGACTGGGAACTTACCAGCCGAGTCCTGAGCTGGCTGGCGTTTACCGCCTTTTCCTTCGGCGTATTTCTCGCCGGACTTATTATCATCAGCTGATCAAACAGTATAAAAAGTGAGGTTTTTGTCATGAATTACGTCACCTTAGGCAAAACTGGCCTTAAGGCCGCCCAGGTCTCCTTCGGCGGCATTCCCATCCAGCGCTCCGACGCCGAAAACACCCGCGCGGTGGTGGACAAGCTGGAGCAGTACGGCATGAACTACATCGATACCGCCCGTGGCTACACTGTGTCTGAGGAATATCTGGGCGCCGCCCTGGAGGGCCGCCGGGACAAGTTCATCCTGGCCACCAAGTCCATGGCCCGGGACAAGGACTCCATGGCCAAGGACATCGAGACCAGTCTGAAAAATCTGCGCACCGATCACATTGACGTCTATCAGATCCATAACCTGCCGGAAAAGGAGATCGACAAGGTGTTCGGCCAGGGCGGCGCCTGGCAGGCTCTGGAGGAGGCCAAGGCCGCCGGCAAGATCGGCCATTTGGGGGTCACTGCCCACAGCCTGGACGCCCTGAAGAAGATGCTGGAGCTCCACGGCGACAAGATCGAGACCGTCATGTTCCCCTACAATATTGTGGAGACCCAGGGTCATGAGGTGCTGAAGAAGGCCCGGGAAATGGGCATCGCCACCATCGCCATGAAGCCCATGGCCGGCGGCAACCTGGACGACTGGAACCTGGCCCTGCGGTTCATCGCCGCCTCCGGCGTCATCGACATCGCTATCCCCGGCATGGGCTCCCCGGAGGAGGCCGACCGCAACGCCGAGGCCGCAGAGCACTTCTCCCCCCTCACCCAGGAGGAGCTAGACCAGTGTGAGCGCATCCGCAAGGAGCTGGGCACCCAGTTCTGCCGCCGGTGCAACTACTGCGCCCCCTGCCCCAACGGCATCAGCATCCCCAACTGCTTCCTGATGGCCAACTACGCCCGCAAGTACGGCCTGGCCGACTGGGCCAAGGCCCGGTACGACGCCATGCAGTACCACGCCGGCTCCTGCGTCCAGTGCGGCGCCTGCGAGAAGCGCTGCCCCTACAACCTGCCCATCCGGGATATGCTGGGCAAGGTGGCCGACCTGTTCGGCTATTGATCTTTTCCCTCCAAAGGAGTACCTGAACCATGCTCGATCACATTTCCGTCAAAGGCGCACGGGCCAACAATCTGAAAAACATCGACGTGGACATCCCCCGGGACAAGCTGGTGGTGCTCACCGGCCTGTCGGGCAGCGGCAAGTCCTCTTTGGCCTTTGACACCATCTATGCCGAGGGGCAGCGCCGCTATGTGGAGTCCCTCTCCTCCTATGCCCGGATGTTTTTAGGGCAGATGGAGAAGCCAGATGTGGACTACATCGACGGCCTCTCCCCCGCCATCTCCATCGACCAGAAGACCACCTCCAAAAACCCCCGGTCCACCGTGGGCACCGTCACCGAGATCTACGACTACCTCCGCCTGCTGTGGGCCCGGGTGGGCACCCCCCACTGCCCCAAGTGCGGCAAGGAGATTCAGCAGCAGACCATCGACCAGATTATCGACCAGGTGCTGGAGCTGCCCGAGGCCACCCGCATCCAGGTGATGGCCCCGGTGGTGCGGGGCAAGAAGGGCACCCACCAGAAGCTGCTGGAGGACGCCCGCAAGTCGGGCTACGTCCGCTGCCGGGTGGACGGCTCCCTGTACGACCTGACGGAAGAGAT
>CALWXZ010000167.1 GCA_944385625.1 uncultured Flavonifractor sp.
ATTGTGGACGGCACCAACATCGAGCGCAACCTGTACCTCACCACCCAGCTCATTGAACTGGGCATCCCGGTGGTGGTGGCGGTGAATATGATCGACCTGGTGCGCAAGAATGGGGACGTGATCGACCTCCAGAGGCTGGGGGCCGCCCTGGGCTGCCAGGTGGTGGAGATGAGCGCCCTGAAGGGGGAGGGCGGCAGGGAGGCCGCCCAGCGGGCGGTGGAGGCGGCCAAGAGCCACAAGGCCGTCCAGCTGCCCCATGTGTTCACCGGCAGCGTGGAGCACGCCATCGCCCACATTGAGGAGTCCATCTCCGACCTGGTGGAGGAACGGTATCTCCGCTGGTACGCCATCAAGGTCTTTGAGCGGGATGAGAAGGTGCTGGAGGCCCTCAATCTGACCGGGGAGCTGAAGGAGCACCTGGAGGCTCACATCGCCGACTGTGAGGCCGAGCTGGACGACGACGCCGAGAGCATCATCACCAACCAGCGCTATTCCTACATCAGCTCCGTGGTGGGCAAGGCCGTAAAGAAGAAGCAGGCCGCCCACGCCATGACCACCTCGGACAAGATCGACCGGGTGGTGACCAACCGCATCCTGGCCCTGCCCATCTTTGTGGCGGTAATGATCCTGGTGTACGCCATCGCCATGGGGGGCAGCGCCTTTGCCATTGGCGCCCGGGCCACCGACTGGGCCAACGACGGCCTCTTCGGCGACGGCTGGTTTGTGCCCCTTACCGCCGACACCCAGGCCTGGGAGGAGGACTCCGGCGCCTTTGAAGAGGCCTCCGCCATGATTGCGGGCTATGAGTCCGGCCAGAGCGAGGTCTACTTCTACGATGATGAGACCGGCGAGACCACTGTGGTGCCCGTCACTCAGGATGCCTATCAGGCCGCCCTCCAGGTGTCCGAGCCTGATCCCAACGACTACGGCGTCTGGGTGCCCGGCATCCCTGTGCTGGCCGAGCAGGCCCTGGTCGCTGTCAACGCCCATCCCGTCCTCCGGTCCCTCATCCTGGACGGCATCATCGGCGGCGTGGGCGCCGTGCTGGGCTTCGTGCCCCAGATGCTGGTGCTCTTCCTGCTGCTGGCCATCCTGGAGGATGTGGGCTACATGGCCCGTATCGCCTTCATCATGGACCGGATCTTCCGCCGCTTCGGCCTGTCCGGCAAGAGCTTCATCCCCATGCTGGTGGCCACCGGCTGCGGTGTGCCCGGCATCATGGCCTCCCGCACCATTGAGCAGGAGCGGGACCGGCGCATGACGGTAATGACCGCCGGCTTCATCCCCTGTGGCGCCAAGATGCCCATCATTGCCCTCTTTGCCGGGGCCCTGTTCGGCGGCTCCGCCTGGGTGGCGGTCTCCGCCTACTTCATCGGCGTGGCAGCGGTGGTGATCTCCGGCATCATCCTGAAAAAGACCCGGGGCTTTGCCGGGGACCCCGCCCCCTTCGTCATGGAGCTGCCCGCCTATCACGCCCCCGCCGCCGGCAACGTGCTGCGGGCCATGTGGGAGCGGGGCTGGTCCTTCATCAAGCGGGCCGGTACCGTGATCCTGCTCTCCTCCGTGATCCTGTGGTTCCTCCAGGGCTTCGGGTTTGTGGACGGGGCGTTCCAGATGGTGGAGGACAACAACGACTCCCTGCTGGCCGCCGTGGGCCACGCCGTGTCCTTTCTCTTCGTGCCCCTGGGCTTCGGCTTCTGGGAGGCCACCGTGGCGGTGGTCACCGGCCTCATCGCCAAGGAGGAGGTTGTTTCCACCTTCGGCGTGACCTTCGGGGGCAACCAGACCCTGGAGATCGCCGCCCACTTTACCGCCATCTCCGCCTACTCCTTCATGATCTTCAACCTGCTGTGCGCCCCCTGCTTCGCCGCCATGGGCGCCATCAAGCGGGAGATGAACAGCCCCAAGTGGACCTTTGCCGCCATCGGCTATATGTGCGCCTTCGCCTATGTGACCTCCCTCATCGTCTACCAGCTGGGCGGGCTCATCCTGGGCCAGGTGGCCTTCGGCGGGGGCACCGTGGCCGCCCTCATCTGCCTGGCGGGGCTCATCTACCTGCTGGTACGCAGAAACAAGTATGACGAATCCCCTGCCAACCTGCGGGCGGTGGCCGCCGCCAGGTAAGGCGGCCCGCCCATCTCCATCCAGAAAGGAGCAGTTACTATGTTATCCACCATTCTCATCAGCTTTGCCATTTTTGCGGTGTGTGCCGCCATCACCTATCGGGGCGTCCAGAACCGGCGGCACGGCAAGAGCAGCTGCTCCTGCGGCGGCTCCTGCGGCAGCTGCGGATGCTCCGGTATGTGCCACCCCGGCCGGGAAGAATCCGCCCAACGCTAGGAAGGAGCGCGCCATGGAACTGACCAATACCAACATCCGCTATCTTCTGACCATCTACGACCTGTCCCAGGCCCGGCTGGAGGTGTCCTCCAAGGACATCGCAAAGTCCCTGGATGTGTCTCGGGCGTCGGTCACCAGCATGATGTCAAGCCTCATTGACAAGCGCCTGGTGGAAAAGGAGCGCTACGGCAAGATCCACCTGACGAGCCAGGGCCGCGCCCTGGCCCGGGAGCTGGCCGGTCAGGCCGACCGGCTGGCCCGGGACCTCCAAGCCCGGATGGAGCTGTCCGGGGAGGAGGCCTGGAAGGCCGCCTGCGCCGCCGTGTCCCAGCTGCCCCGGCGCTGCTTTCAGCGGCCCATGGCCCCGGTGCCTCTGCCCGCCTGAGTTTTCCCCCTCTTTCCATTCCCTTCAAGCTGTCCCGCCCGCCGGAACCTCCGGCGGGCGGGACCTTTTTGTGCAAAAAGGCGGGGGCGGCGGGCTTGAAATGGCTGCGGCGGGTATGATATAGTATCAGAGTATGTATTTGGGCGGGAGGCGCTTTTTTTGTTTGACGGACTGTTGTTTGACCTGGACGGCACCCTGTGGGATTCGGTGGACTCCATCTGTCTGTCCTGGAACCGGGTATTGGCCCGGATCGCCCCCCAATATGCCGGGCGGATCACCCGGCCCCGGCTCATGGGCTGCATGGGGATGCTGCTGCCCGACATTGTGAAGAAGCTGCTGCCCGATTTGGACTGGCAGCAGCTCCAGCCCCTGCTGGCCGGGCTGCTGGAGGAGGAAAATGCCTATGTGGCGGCCCGAGGCGGCGTTCTCTATCCCCAGGTGCCCGAGACACTGGAGGTCCTGGTCCGCCGCTACCCCCTGTTCATCGTCAGCAACTGCCAGGACGGCTATATCGAGGCCTTTTTCCAGGCCCACGGCCTGGGGAAGTTTTTCAAGGACTACGAGAATCCCGGCCGCACCGGCAAGCCCAAGGGGGACAACATCGCCCTGGTGGTGCAGCGCAACGGCCTGGAAAAGCCCCTGTATATCGGGGATACCCAGGGGGATTACAACGCCGCCGCAGCGGCGGGGGTGCCCTTCCTCCATGCGGCCTACGGTTTCGGCCATATCGACCATGAGGTGCCCCATGTGGACGCATTTGAAGAGATCCCGGCGGCGGTGGAGCGGCTCAGTCCGCCGTAAGCCCAACACGGGGCGTCGGGGACGCCGCCCCCTACGGATGGACATTTGACATTTTAACAAGGAGGAACCATACCTTGTCTCAATACGAATCTGAAATCAAGCGCCGGCGTACCTTTGCCATCATCAGCCACCCCGACGCCGGTAAGACCACCCTGACGGAAAAGTTCCTGCTCTACGGCGGAGCCATCGCCCAGGCCGGTCAGGTCAAGGGCAAGAAGAACACCCGGGCCGCCACCTCCGACTGGATGGAGATTGAGAAGCAGCGCGGCATCTCGGTCACCTCCTCCGTCATGCAGTTCCAGTATGAGGGCTACTGCATCAACATCCTGGACACCCCCGGCCACCAGGACTTCTCCGAGGACACCTACCGCACCCTGATGGCCGCCGACTCCGCCGTCATGGTCATCGACGCCGCCAAGGGCGTGGAGGCCCAGACCCGCAAGCTGTTCAAGGTGTGCGCCATGCGGGACATCCCCATCTTTACCTTCATCAACAAGATGGACCGGGAGGCCCGGGA
>CALWXZ010000168.1 GCA_944385625.1 uncultured Flavonifractor sp.
GGGAAGAACTCCTTGAACTCGGCGCACAGCTGGGCGGCCAGGGTCTTGTTGTGGGCCAGCACCAGGGTGGGCCGCTGGACCGCCTCGATGACCTTGGCCATGGTGAAGGTCTTGCCCGAGCCGGTGACGCCCAGCAGGGTCTGCTCGTCCAGGCCGTTCTCAATACCCGCGGCCAGGGCGGCAATGGCTTCCGGCTGGTCGCCGGCCGGCTGATATTCGCTGACAACTTCAAATTTGGGCATACCATCACCTCACGGTTTCATTGTATCAGAACAAAAGTTCTATTTCAATGGGCGATCGAAAAAAGGTTCTAGGGCCGGTAAAAGCCGCTGTCCCGGAGGGACACCATGTCGTCATCCACAAAGATCAGGTGGTCCACCAGCTCCACCCCCATCCGGGCCAGGAAGGGGGAGAGGCTGTTGGTAGTGGCAATATCGTCCCCGGAGGGGAAGGCGATGCCGGAGACGTGATTGTGGGCCAGCACCACCGCCGCGGCGTTGAGGGAGAGGGCGGCCTCGGCGATGAGGCGGGTGGTGATGTTGACGGCGTTCACGCTGCCCTCCCCCAATTTGCGGATGCCCAGCACCTTGCCCTTGCCGTCCATGCACAGCAGGCACAGCTGCTCGTTGCGTGCCCCAAAGAAATAGGGCTGGAGCAGGGCGAAGTAGTCCCGGGTATTGCGGGCGATGTCGTCCACCTGGGTGCGGGCGGTGAGATAGCGGCCGGTCAGCTCCTTGGCCGTCTTGAAGAGGACGGCGGCGTGCCAGCCCATCCCCTTGACCTTTTGCAGCTCCTCGGCGGAGGCGTCCAGCACCCCGGCCAGGGAGCCGAACCGGTCCAGCAGTTCATGGGCCAGGGGATTGGTATCGCTGCGGGGGTTGGCGTAGAAGAGCAGCAGCTCCAGCAGCTTGTGGTCGGGGAAGGAGTCCGGCCGGGCCAGAAATTCAGTTTTCAACCGCTGGCGGTGGCCGTCGTGGGTGCCCATGGCCAGATTCCCCCTTTATGTTTTTAGGCCTTGGCGCCGTACTGGGCCAGGTAGGCCTCCATTTTTGCCTTCATCTCGTCGTCGATATACACCTTGCCGTCGATCTCCTTATTGTGGAGAAAGGCGATGATCTCCTTGACGGTGACGATGGGGTAGACGGCGATGCCGTAGTCCTCCCGCAGCTCGTCCAGGGTGGAGCAGTCCCGGGTGCCCCGCTCCATCCGGTCCACGGAGACGATGAGGGCCTTCATGTGTACGGCGGCCACGTGCTTGAACAGCTCGATGGTCTCCCGAACGGCGGTACCGGCGGTGACCACATCCTCCACGATGACCACGTCGTCCCCGTCCTGGGGCTTATAGCCCACCATGGAGCCGCCCTCGCCGTGGTCCTTGACCTCTTTGCGGTTGAAGCAGTAGGGCAGGTCCCGGTCGTAGTTGCGGTACAGGGAGGCGGCGGCGGTGACCGCCAGGGGGATGCCCTTGTAGGCGGGGCCGAAGAGGCACGTCACGCCCTCAGGCAGGTTCTCCTGGATGCAGGCGGCGTAGTAGTCCCCCAGCTTGGCGGCCTGGGCGCCGGTCTTGTAGTTGCCGGTGTTGATGAAGTAGGGGGTTTTGCGGCCGGACTTGGTGGTAAAGTCGCCGAAGGTAAGCACGCCGGAGCGCACCATGAAGGTAATGAATTCCTCTTTGTAGGTCATGTCAGAAAACCTCGCTTCCAAAATAGTCAAAATATTATACCACCGATGGGGGAACGGGACAAGGGCTTGCGCCGTCCAAAGAAAAGACAGTTTGCAGTTTTAGGAATTTTTAATTGTTCTTTTCCCGCCGGATATGTTACAATACAAAGCAATGTGAGCGAGGTGTTTTCTTTGGAATTACTGCAATGGTTGACATCCACAAATTTGGGCGAACTGTTTTTCACCATGCTGGTGTCCATGGTGCCCATCATTGAACTGCGGGGCGGGGTGCCCTTCGGCACGGCCCTGGGGCTGGAGCCGGTGGAGGCGCTGGTGGCCGCCATCATCGGCAATATGCTGCCCATCCCCTTTATTATTGTCTATATCCGGCGGATCTTTCTGTGGATGCGCCGCAAATCTCCCAAGCTCAACAATCTGGTGGACAGGCTGGAGGCAAAGGCCCACCTGAAGGGTGAGAAGGTGAGCAAGTACAAATACATCGGCCTGTGGATCTTTGTGGCCATCCCCCTGCCTGGTACCGGCGCATGGACCGGGGCTCTGGCCGCTTCCTTCCTGGATATGCCCCTGCGGAAGGCGCTGCCCTCCATTTTCCTGGGCGTGGTCACCGCTGGACTTATCATGACCTTCGCCACCGGGCTGGTGGTGTCCACCGTAGGCGGGGGCTGAGTCCCTTTTTTTCGCCCGCCGCATAGGATGGGGCGGAGGTGAAGGGTTTTGGACGGAATTTTACAGGCCGTACTGGCCCTGTTGGCGGCTCTGGGCCTGCTGGCCCTGGGCTGGGCGCTGTTTGACTGGCTGCTGGCCCCCACGGAGGGGAGCGGTCCGGTGTACGCCGTGGTGCCGGCGGCGGGGGCGGGGACCCACCTGGAGCAGGATGTGAAAAGGCTGCTGTGGCTGCGGGGACGGCAGAAGAGGGGCTTTACCATCGTCATCGCCGACGGCGGACTGGACCCGGCGGGGCGGGCTGTGGCCGCCGCCCTGCTCAACGGGGCCACCGGAGTGGTGGTCTGCCCCGCCGAGCGGCTGAGCCAGTACATCCGGGAGAAATAACATTCGACAAATCCTGCTGCAAATGGTATCATATTCCCCGACAGTGAAGGAGGGGCAGCCATGCAGGAGGAGGCACAGGATTATATGCAGGGCACCGTGTCGGCCGTCATCTACCAGAACGAGGAGAACGGCTACACGGTGCTTCGTCTTGACGTGGGGGACGGGGCCCTGGTGACGGTGGTGGGCTGTATGCCGGGGGTGGCCCCCGGGGAGGGCATCTCGGTCCAGGGCAGCTGGACCCGCCACGCCTCCTACGGGGAGCAGTTCAAGGCCGAGACGGTGGAGCGGCGGCTCCCCGCCGGAGTCAAGGCCATCTTCGACTACCTGTCCTCCGGGGCGGTGCGGGGGGTGGGCGCCGCCACCGCCCGACGGATGGTGGAGGAGTTCGGGGAGGACACCCTCACCGTGCTGGAGGAGCACCCGGAGCAGCTGACGAAAATCCGGGGCGTCACCCGCAAAAAAGCCCTGACCATCGGGGAGAACTTCCGGCTCCAGATGGGGATGCGGCGGCTGCTGGCCTTTCTGGGGGAGCATGAGGTGCCCCTACAGCTGGCCATGCCCCTGTACCGCCGGTACGGGGACCGGGCTCTGGAGGTCATCCGGGGCAACCCCTACCTGATGGTGGACCCGGAGCTGGGGGTGGACTTCTCCACCGCCGACGAGCTGGCCCTGTCCATGGGTATGGAGGGGGACGATCCCCAGCGGCTGGAGGCCGCCCTCCTCTTCGAACTGAGCCACAATCTGGACAACGGCCACGCCTTTCTGCCCCGGCGCAAGCTGCTCTTTGCCACCGGCCAGCTCATCGGGGTGGAGGGGGAGAGCCTGGAGGACGCCCTGGAGACCCTGCTGGAGCGGGGGGAGCTGGTGGAGGAGCCTGTGGCGGGGGAGCAGGCGGTCTACCTCCAGGCCCTGTGCGAGGCCGAGCAGTATGTGGCCTTTCGGCTCACCGAGATGTCCCGGGGCGAGTTGGTGGCTCCCCACGGGCTGGACGGACTCATCGACCGCATCCAGGCCGACCAGGGCATCGTATACGCCCCCCAGCAGCGGGAGGCGGTGGCTCTGGCGGCCACCAGCCAGGTGATGCTCCTCACCGGCGGCCCCGGCACGGGCAAGACCACCTCCCTGCGGGGGGTGCTGGCCCTCTTCGACCAGCTGGGTCTGGAGACCGCCCTGGCCGCTCCCACCGGCCGGGCTGCCAAGCGGCTGGGGGAGCTGTGCGGGGCGGAGGGGTACACCATCCACCGGCTGCTGGAGACCCAGTACGACCCCCGCTCCGGCAAGCTGATCTTTGCCCACGACGAGAGCGA
>CALWXZ010000169.1 GCA_944385625.1 uncultured Flavonifractor sp.
GCCCCGCCGTACCGGCGCAGGCCCTCTTTGATATCCTCCCACCGGAAGCCCCGGCGGGCCAGGGCGTTGGCCGCCCGTTGATAGCTTTTGGGGTCGGCCAGGTCCGATCCCCGGAGTTTCTTCTGCAAAAAGGCGTCGATGGCGTCGTCGGGGTCCTCCAAATTCTCCAGCGCCCCGTCCCAATATTCCCGAGGCACCCCCCGGCGGTACAGCTCGTCCCGGATACGGGCCGGGCCCCAGCCCTTGGCGGCGTAGTGTTCCGCCACCGTGCGGGCGTAGCTTTCATCGTTGAGATAGCCCAGTTCCTCCAGCCGGTCGGCCGCCGCCTCGGCGCTCTCCCGGTCGGCCAGGGGCTCCTTGTCCCTGTTCCGGGGCCGGGCGGTCAGCTTGTCCACCAGCTCCTTCCGGGACAGGGGCCGGGCGGAGAGGAGATCCAAAGCCTTGTCCCGCACGGCGGCGGCCTTGGCGGCCCGCTCCACCTGCTCCAGCTGCTCCTGACTCAGCTCCAGACCTGAGCACAGCCCAAAGGCCACAACCTCCTGTTCCGTGATGCGCAGGATGCTCCCATCCTCCAGGTGGCACAGCCACCGGCCCTGAATATGGGCCGAGGGGGAGAGTTTACTGATCCGCATCCTCAAAGTCCTCGGCGGACACGTCCACCGCCCGGCCGGCGGCTCTGGCGGCGGCCCGGGCCTGGCTGCTCATCAGCTTGTAGGCGTTCTTGCGGATGTCGGCCTCCAGCTGATTGCACACCTCCGGGTTGTCCTTCAGATACTGCTTGGCGGCGTCCCGGCCCTGGCCCAGACGGGTCTCCCCCATGGCGAACCAGGAGCCCGACTTCTGGATCAGATCCAGCTTGGTGGCCAGATCCAGGATCTCGCCCACCTTGGAGATGCCCTCGCCGTACATGATGTCGAACTCCGCCTCCTTGAAGGGGGGCGCCACCTTGTTCTTGACCACCTTGGCCCGGGTGCGGTTGCCGATGATCTCCGAGCCGTTTTTCAGCGACTCGATGCGCCGCACGTCGATGCGCACCGAGGCGTAGAATTTCAGGGCCCGGCCGCCGGTGGTGACCTCCGGATTGCCGTACATGACGCCCACCTTCTCCCGCAGCTGGTTGATGAAGATAACCACGCAGTTGGTCTTGGCGATGGAGCCGGCCAGCTTCCGCAGGGCCTGGCTCATGAGGCGGGCCAGCAGGCCCACATGGGAGTCGCCCATGTCGCCCTCGATCTCGGCCCGGGGGGTGAGGGCGGCCACCGAGTCCACCACCACCACGTCGATGGCGCCGGAGCGGACCAGGGCCTCGCAGATCTCCAGGCCCTGCTCGCCGGTGTCGGGCTGGGAGATGAGCATGGAGTCGATGTCCACCCCCAGGGCCCGGGCGTAGTAGGGGTCCAGGGCGTGCTCGGCGTCGATAAAGGCCACCTCGCCCCCCCGCTTCTGGGCCTCGGCCACGATGTGGAGGGCCAGGGTGGTCTTACCGGAGGACTCGGGGCCGTAGATCTCAATGATGCGCCCCTTGGGGACGCCGCCGATGCCCAGGGCCAGGTCCAGGGACAGGGACCCGGTGGGGATGGCCTCCACCACAATGTCGGTGTTGTCGCCCAGGCGCATGATGGAGCCCTTGCCGTAGGCCTTTTCGATCTGGGCCATGGCGGTCTCCAGGGCCTTTTTCTTGTCAGAGGCGGGAGCGGCGCTCTCCACCACGGATTTCTTCTTGTCTGCCATCTATCCTTCTCATCCTTTCACGGCGGGCCGGCGGCCCACCCCTTACCGATTCATAACGCCTTCCACCACCCGCCAGATCCCCTGGGTATCCTGGCTGGACTGCACGTCGGAATAGCCGTGCTGGGCCAGCAGCTTCTCCACGTCGGGGGCCTGGCCGATACCCACCTCAAAGAGGAGGGAGCCGCCCAGCCGCAGGGCACGGCCCCACTGGCCGGCCACCGCCCGGTAGAAGTCCAGGCCGTCGGCCCCTCCGTCCAGGGCGGAGCGGGGCTCAAAATCCCGGACGGAGCGGTCCAGTCCGGCGATGTCCCCGGTGGGGATATAGGGTGGATTGCAGGCGATGACGTCAAAATCCCACAGGGCCCCGTCGGGGGGCTGGAGGGCGTCGGCCTGGACGCAGGTCACCCGGGCATTGAGGTCGCACCGGCGGATGTTTCCCTTGCAGACCTTCAGCGCCCCCTCGCTGAGATCGGCCAGCACCACCCGGCAGCCGGGCACGTTGGAGGCCACCGCTAGACCCACGCAGCCGCTGCCGGTACACAGGTCCAGCACTCTCGCTCCCTCCCCCGCCGCCCGGGCCAGCAGGATGGCCCGCTCGGCCAGCAGCTCGGTATCCATGCGGGGGATGAGCACGTCCCGGTTGACGGTGAGAGACAGGCCGTAAAATTCCCACTCGCCGATGATGTAGGCCACCGGCTCCCCGGCCAGCCGCCGCTCCACCAGGGCCTTCAGCTTCTCCTCCACCTCGTCCGAGGCGTAGAGGGCCATGTCCCGGTAGTATTGCTCCCGGCTCTTTCCGGCGGCGGCGCACACCAGCTCCCGGGCCTCCAGCTGGGCGCCCTCCACCCCCGCTTCCCGCAGGCGGCGGCGCGCGTCCAGGCAGAGGTTGTTGTAGGTGCTCGCCATGCTGCAACCACTCCTCATTTTTCTTGTTCTCTCTCTTAAAACACCTTCATTGGGTGTTACCACCGATCTTTCCCCTGCTCCTGGGGCAGCACCAGGGTGAAGGCCCGGATGCCCACCTCGATCATGGAGTCGTCCGGCTCGAAGGTGGTCCAGTTCTGGAGCCACATACCGGGGGCGGACATCATGCGGGTGAACCAGTTGTCGTAGCGGCCCACCAGGCGGTTGAACTCATAGGTCAGGCTGACGATCACCGGCAGCAGCAGCAGATGCAGGCCCATCCGCAGGAAGGTGTTGGTCACCTCCACAAAGGAGAATACCACGCTGGAGAGCAGGATGCTCACCACAATTACCACAAAGAGGAAGCTGGTGCCGCAGCGGGGGTGGTGCCGGGGCTGCTTGCGCACGTTCTCCACCGTGAGAGGCAGGCCGTGCTCATAGCAGAAGATGGTCTTGTGCTCCGCCCCGTGGTACTGGAACACCCGGTGGATGTCCTTCATATGGGAGCACAGCATCAGATAGCCCGCAAAGATCACAATGCGCACCACGCCCTCCAGCAGGTTGCGCAGCCACATGGCCAGGGGGGTGAAGTGGCCCAGCAGGCCCACCAGGGCGGTGGGCAGCAGAATAAATAGTGCCACCGAGAAGCAGATGCCCAGCACCACCGCCAGCGTCACCAGAGCGGAGGCCGCCTTCTCGCTGCCCAGATGCTTGTCCAGCCACTGCTCGAATTTGGAGGGCTCCTCCGGCTCCTCCTCGTCCTCGGGCACAAAGGAGGCCGAGTACATCAGCGCCTTGACGCCGTTGGCCATGGAGGAGCAGAAGTTGAAGACGCCCCGGATGAAGGGCACCCCCAGCACCGGATGCTTGTCCTTGATGAGCACCCGTTCCTCCACCTGCTCGGCCAGTTCCCCGTCCGGCTTGCGGACCACCACGGCCTTCTTCTCCGGCCCCAGCATCATGATGCCTTCAATCAGGGCCTGACCGCCGATCATGGTCTTATAGGGCGTGTCGCAGGCGCGTTTCGTCTGTTTTGACATTCGTTCCATGTTCTCCTTGCTGTTTGGATTCATATCTAACATATTGTATCAGACCCGCACCCCGATTGCAAGGGGCGCGGGTCTCTTTTTTAAAACAAATGTTCGATTGCCCTGATATTTCCTCACTGGGGCTGGATGGGCAGGCGGACGGTGACGATACAGCCGCCCCCCTCGGCGTTGCCGATCTCCAGCACACCCTCATGGCGGCTGACGATCTCATCGCACACCGCCAGGCCGATGCCGGAGCCTC
>CALWXZ010000170.1 GCA_944385625.1 uncultured Flavonifractor sp.
ATGTCCTCGATCTTCAGGCCGGCCTTCTCCATGGCCTGACGGGAGGCGGGCACGGGGCCCACGCCCATGATCTTGGGGTCCACGCCGCCCTGGCCCCAGCTGACCAGCTTGGCCATGGGCTTCAGGCCGTACTTCTCAACGGCCTCGCCGGAGGCCAGCACGATGGCGGCGGCGCCGTCGTTGATGCCGGAGGCGTTGGCGGCGGTGACCCGCTGGACGTGCTTATGGGCGTCCGCTTCATGGACCTGGGTGGGCTCAAAAACATGGACGATCTCGTCCTCCACCCCCTCGGGCCCCACGGGGAAGGCGCCCCGCAGCTTGGCGACGGACTCCATGGTCACACCGGCCTTGGGGAACTCGTCCACCTTGAATTCCACCATTTCCTTCTTCTTCTTCACCATGACGGGGACAATCTCGTCATTGAAGCGGCCGGACTTCAGCGCGGCCTCGGCCTTCTGCTGGGACGCCACTCCAAAGGCGTCCATCTCCTCCCGGGTGATGCCCCACACATCGGCGATATTTTCGGCGGTGGTGCCCATGTGGTAGTTGTTGTAGGCGTCCCACAGGCCGTCCTTAATCATGGTATCGATGACCTTCTTGTCCCCCATGCGGGCGCCCCAGCGCTCGGCGGGCAGGGCGTAGGGGGCGGCGGACATATTCTCGGTGCCGCCGGCCACGATGATATCCGCGTCGCCGGCCAGGATGGTCCGGGCGCCCTCGATGACGCTCTTCATGCCGGAGCCGCACACCATACCCACGGTGTAGGCGGGCACGGAGTAGGGCAGGCCCGCCTTCACCCCCACCTGGCGGGCGGGGTTCTGACCCTGGGAGGCGGTCAGCACACAGCCGAACATCAGCTCGTCCACCTGCTCGGGCTTGACACCGGAGCGGTTCAGGGCCTCCTTCACCACGATGGCGCCCAGATCGGCGGCGGGAGTGTCCTTCAGACTGCCCCCGAAAGAACCTACGGCAGTGCGGCAGCAATTGACGATATAGACCTGTTTCATATGTAGCACCTCGTTATTGTTATGATTTGTGTATTTTTTAACAAAGAAGCGCCCCGCCGGACCGGCGGGGCGCTCTGCTGTGGAAGCCCCGCAGCGAAAAGTGTCCTGATTTACTTGACCCCCATCCAGGCGGAGATGACCATCTTCTGCACCTCGGAGGTGCCCTCGTAGATCTCGGTGATCTTGGCGTCCCGCATCATGCGCTCCAGGGGATAGTCACGGGTATAGCCGTAGCCGCCGAAGAGCTGTACGCAGCGGCGGGTCACATCGCTGGCGTTCTGGGCCGCCACCAGCTTGGCCATGGCGGCCAGGTGGCTGTAGGGCTGGTGGGCGTCCTTGGCGCTGGCCGCCTGATAGACCAGCAGTTTGGCCGCCTCGGTATTGGCCTGCATCTGAGCCAGTTCAAACTGGGTGTTCTGGAACTGGCTGATCCGCTTGCCAAACTGCATCCGGGTCTTGACATACTCAACCGTCTCCGCGATGGCCCCTTCGGCAATGCCCAGCGCCTGGGATGCGATGCCGATCCGCCCGCCGTCCAGGGTCATCATGGCGATCTTGAAGCCCTTGTTCACCTCGCCCAGCAGGTTCTCCTTGGGAAGCGCGCAGTCCTCAAAGACCAGCTCGGCGGTGGCGGAGCCCCGGATACCCATCTTCTCCTCATGCTTGCCCACGGAGAAGCCCTTCATGCCCTTTTCCACAATGAAGGCGGAGATGCCATGGTTGCCTTTTTCCTTGTCGGTCATGGCAAACACCACATAGATATCCGCCGGACCGGCATTGGTGATGAAGCATTTGGAGCCGTTGAGCAGCCAGTGGTCCCCCTTGTCCAGCGCCACCGTCTTCTGGCCGGCGGCGTCGGTGCCGGCGCCGGGCTCGGTGAGGCCGAAGGCGCCCAGCTTTTCACCGGAGGCCAGGGGCTTGAGATACTTCTCCTTCTGCGCCTCGGTGCCGAAGTGGAAGATGGGCCAGGCGCACAGGGAGGTGTGGGCGGAGACAATCACGCCGGTGGAGGCGCACACCTTGGAGAGCTCTTCCACACACTGGGCATAGGAGAGGTTGTCCATCCCCGCCCCGCCGTACTCCTCCGGGAAGGGAATGCCAAGCAGGTTCATCTCCGCCATTTTCGCCACCGTCTCCTGGGGAAAACGCTCCTGCTTGTCGATCTCCGCTGCCAGGGGCTTGACCTCGTTCTCCGCGAACTCCCGGTACATCTGCTGCAGTTCCTGGTGCATTTCGTCCTGCATAAAGTCCATGGTAGTCTCTCCTTCTTTCTTTTTAGTCTGATATTTTCTTAACAATGCCCGAATACAGCTTTGAGCTGCCCGGCAAGAGGCAGCTCAAAGCAAATCGGTGAAACCGCGGGCCCAGGAGGAAGGCAAGCCCCGCCCGCTGTTTCAAACGTAAGTAAGGTGAGGTCTCAGGCCTTCAGCTTCCTGATCTCCTCGGTAAGAAGGGGCAGCACCTCAAAGAGGTTGCCCACAATGCCGTAGTCCGCCACATCGAAGATGGGGGCGTCCGGGTCCTTGTTGATGGCCACGATGCAGTCCGAGCCGCTCATGCCCGCCAGGTGCTGGATGGCGCCGGAGATACCGCAGGCGATATACAGCTTGGGGGCCACGGTCTTGCCGGTCTGGCCCACCTGGTGGGCGTGGCTGATCCAGCCGGAATCCACGGCCGCGCGGGAGGCGCCCACGGTGGCCCCCAGCACCTCGGCCAGGGCCTTGACGGGGGCGAATCCCTCAGGGCCGCCCACACCCCGGCCGCCGGAGACGATGATGTCCGCCCCTTCCAGGTCCACCAGCTCACCTGCCGCCTCCTGGATCACCTCCAGAAGCTCGGTGCGGATCTGCTCGGGCGAGACGTGGAACTGCTCGCGGACCACCTCGGCCTTGGCTTCGCCGGGGGCGGTTTTCTTGAACACGCCCGGACGCACGGTGCCGATCTGGGGCCGATGGTCCGGGCAGAGGATGGTGGCCATCAGATTGCCGCCGAAGGCGGGGCGGGTCCAGGCCACGTTGCCGCTGTCCGGATCGATGTCCAGGCCGGTGCAGTCGGCGGTGAGGCCGGTCTTCAGCCGGCAGGCCAGACGGGGGCCCATGTCCCGGCCGTCGGGGGTGGCCCCGATGAGCAGGGTGGTGGGGCCGTACTTTTCAACGAGATGATAGAGCGCGGCGGTATAGGCGTCGGTGGTGTAGTTCTTGAACTCGGGGGCGTCCACCACGATCACCTGGTCGGCGCCGTGCTCGGCCGCATCCTTTACAGCCTGGTCCGCGCCGCTGCCCACGACCACGGCCACCAGCTTGCCGCCCTGCTTGTCCGCCAGATCCCGGCCGGGGCCCAGCAGCTCCAGGCCCACGTTCTTGGCGGAACCGTCCTCTTTGGTCTCCACATAGACCCACAGGTCCTTGGTCTTTGCTTCCATGTTCTTCCCTCCCTTAAATCACGTGCGCGTCGCCGAGCAGCTGCACCAGCTTGGACACGGATTCCTCGCTGCTCTCTTCCTGAATCTTGATGCCGCCCTTTTTCTTTTCCGGCACAAAGGAGCGTTTCACATGGGTGGGGGAGCCCTTCAGGCCGATGCGGGTGGTATCGATATCCGGGAAATCCGCGGCGGTAAGGTTGGGAATCTGAACCTTGTTGGCCGCCATCTTCCGCTTGATGGTGGGATAGCGGGGATCGAAGGAGGGCTTGGTGAAGGTGACGACACAGGGCATCCCAATCCCGATGACCTGGTTGCCGTCCTGACCCTCCTTGAGCACCTTCAGCCTGCCGCCGTCCACTTCGGCCTCCAGGGCGTAGGTCACCTGGGGCAGATCCAGGTGCTCGGCGATCTC
>CALWXZ010000171.1 GCA_944385625.1 uncultured Flavonifractor sp.
CAGCTGGCCATCTCCTGGGGTGTGAAGCCCCTGCTGTCCGGCGAGGTGGATTCCACCGACCGGATGTTCTCCCTGGCCGTGGACGTGGCCCGGAAGGAGGGCATGGTGAAGCCCGGGGATACCGTGGTCATCACCGCCGGCGTGCCCCTGGGCAAGTCGGGCACCACCAACCTCATCAAGGCCGAGGTGGTGGCCGAGCCTGTGTAACGGCCCGCCGAACAATCCAAATGCAAAAAAGGAACCGCTGCGGCCGCAGCGGTTCCTTTTTTGCCCTTACCCACCCATGTAGGAGAAGTGCATATAGTCGTGGTAGCCGGTGGCGTCGTCGCTGTCCCCGGCCCAGGCGTCGCCCCCCCAGCTCCAGCCGTGGGCCTCAAAGATGCGGACCACCGAGCTGTCCGGGCCGATGGAGTAGGGGTTGCTGCCCGGCTCCCAGCAGCTGCCCACCAGGATCTTGCCGTCCCGGATCTGGTAGTTCTCGTTGGCGTTGAGGTCGATGGCGGTGCCGCAGTTGTGCTCCCCGGTGGTGCCCTCCACATAGCGGAAGCCGCCCATGGCGTTGATGGGGAACTGCTCCGGGTCGTTGTAGATCTCGGTAAAGATGGCAACCACGTCGTCGGCGATGGCGGCGTGGACCTGGAGGGTGGCGGTAGAGGCCTTCTTCACCCCGTTGGACAGCCTCCAGATGGGCACGGTGACGGTGGTCATAGCCCCCTGGGCCTCCGCCAGAGTGTCAAAGCGGCGCTTGTCGGCCGAGCCGAAGAGCAGGTTGCGCTTGGCCTGGTTCTCCCCCAGGGCGGTGAGCCAGAAGGGCTGGTTCCAGTAGTCCTCCGCGCTGGCCAGTCCCTGGTCCACCTTGTCCCAGAAGTCGGCCTCCGCCCGTTCGGTCTGGGTCATGGGGCGGTAGAGGGCGTAATAGCTGGTGCAGGCGGAGGACACGGAGGAGCCCTCCCGGAAGCCGTCGAAGACGTAGTATTGGGGGGCGTCCTCCTGCATCCCGTACAGGTAGGCCCCCACCTCTGTAGTATACTGCTGGCTGAATAACTCCTGTCCGCTCTCGCTGTCCACCCCGTGTACCATGATGGTGATAACGTCGCCGGTCCGCGCCCGGTCCACCACGCCCAGGGTCCGCATGAGCAGGGCGGTGCCGTCGCACCGCTGGATGAGATCGGTCCGACCGAAGGAGCCGTCCGGCTTGCCGGAGGAGACCCCGGAGACGGACAGGGCGTATACCGCCGCCTGGTGGACGGAGTCCATCTGGTCAAAGTCGGTGAAGGGAACCTCCAGCTCCGGAGACTGGCTCTGTTCGGCGTACTTCTCCTGGAGTGCCTCGGGCAGAGACCGGTAGAGCAGCACCGCCGCGTCCTCCCGGGTGATGCCCTCCCCCAGCCGGTCGGCGCCCACCGCCAGAGCGTCCTCGCTCCGCAGAATACCGGCGGAGAGGGCGGCCAGATAGCCCGCCTCATCCCAGGCGGCCCCCTGGCTCAGGGCGTCCTGATAGGCGTCGGGGGCAAAGGTCCGGGTGACCAGAGCAAGAAACTGCCCCCAACTCATGGTGAGGGCGGGGGCCAGCTGGTTATTTCCCACCCCCTGGAGGATGCCCAGGTTCACCGCCCGGGTCATATCGTAGTAGGCCCAGTGGGACTGGTCCAGATCGGCGTAGCCCGCCGCCCGGGCGGGCAGGGCGGACAGGGACAGAACCCCGGCCAGGGCCACAGCGCTGAGTTTGACATACCATTTGCGTACCGTCATGATAAAACTTCCTTTCTCTCTCGTCATCCGGCGGCGCCGGATGCGGCTTTCCTCTGTTAGTGACGCCGGGCGGCCCGCCGGTTTTATCTCCGGTGGTTTTTTATAAAATGACGCTATCGCTGTCAGTTGGGTTCAAAATATATCCTAGCGCATTTTTGGGAAAAACACAATGACGTCAAAACAGCTCTTTACAAAAAATGAAATGTGCAGTATAATCGAAAAACCGACACTGACGCGAAAGGGGCAATCGCCTGACGGGGAAGGGTCGCCGGACAGAATCCATGTTGTGGCGCACCCCTACCGGGTGCGCCATTTGTCATTTTAAAAAGGAGGAACTTACTATGGAAGAGACCCGCGTGGCCCTGCTGGGCGTTGTGGTGGAGAACCCCGACTCGGTGGAGGAGCTCAACGCCCTGCTCCACCAGTACAAGGACTATATCATCGGCCGGATGGGCATCCCCTACCGGGAGCGGAAGATGAACATCATCTCCATCGTGCTGGACGCCCCCGCCGACGCCATCAGCGCCCTGTCCGGCAAGGTGGGGATGCTGCCCGGCGTGAGCTGCAAGGCGGTTTACTCCAAGCTGCCCAATGAGTGATCTGCTGGACAAGCTGTGCCGGGACCGGCGGCTGGACCGGGAAGAGTGGCGGACCCTGCTGGCCTGCCGGCACAGCCTGGACCGGGAGGACCTCTCCGCCCGGGCGCTGGAGGAACGCCGCCGGTGGTACGGCGACCAGATCTACGTCCGGGGATTAATTGAATGTAGTAACATCTGCAAAAATAACTGTCTGTATTGCGGTATCCGGCGGGACAACCGCCATGTGGCCCGCTACCGGCTGGACCGGGACACCATCCTGGCCTGCTGCGAGAAGGGCTACGGCTGGGGCTTCCGCACCTTCGTGCTCCAGGGGGGCGAGGACCCGGGGCTCACCCCGGAGTGGGTGGCGGAGACGGTGGGGGCCATCAAGGCCCGCTGGCCGGACTGCGCCATCACCCTCTCCCTGGGGGAGTTTGAGCGGCAGGTGTACCAGCTGTGGTTTGACGCCGGAGCCGACCGGTATCTCCTCCGCCATGAGACCGCCGATCCGGTCCACTATGGAACACTCCACCCCCCGGAGCTGAGTCTGGAGCACCGGCTGGACTGCCTGCGCACCCTGAAGGACATCGGCTACCAGGTGGGGGCCGGGTTCATGGTGGGCTCCCCGGGGCAGAGCGCGGACACCCTGGCGGAGGACTTCTGCTTCCTCCAGGACTTTCAGCCCCACATGGTGGGCCTGGGGCCCTTTATCCCCCAGAAGGACACCCCCTTTGCCGGGGAACAGCCGGGCACCCTGGAGGACACCCTGATTTTGCTCTCCCTGGTGCGCCTCACCCTGCCGAAGGTGCTGCTGCCCGCCACCACCGCCCTGGGCACCATCCACCCCCAGGGCCGGGAACTGGGCATTCTGGCTGGGGCCAACGTGGTGATGCCCAACCTGTCGCCGCCCGCAACCCGGGACAAGTACACCCTGTATGATAACAAGCTCTGCACGGGGGACGAGGCCGCCGAGCACCTGGCGGGCCTGAAAGAGCGCATGGCCGCCATCGGCTGCACCGTGGCCGTCCACCGGGGAGATTTTCCAAACGAGAGAGAGAAAAACTGACGGGGAAGGGCTTTGACCTGACCCAAAAGAAAGGAAGTAATCCCAATGTACGATCCCAAATCCAGAAAAGCGGAGGACTTTATCAACCACCAGGAGATCCTGGACAGCCTGGCCTATGCCGACGCCCACAAGACCGACGCGGCGGTCATCGACGCCATCCTGGAGAAGGCCAAGCTCCGCAAGGGCCTCACCCACCGGGAGGCCTCCGTGCTGCTGGCCTGCGAGCTGGAGGACAAGAATCAGGAGCTCTTCGCCCTGGCCAAGCAGATCAAAAAGGACTTCTACGGCGACCGCATCGTCATGTTCGCCCCCCTGTACCTGTCCAACTACTGCGTCAACGGCTGCCTCTACTGCCCCTACCACGC
>CALWXZ010000172.1 GCA_944385625.1 uncultured Flavonifractor sp.
CAGCACGGCGGCGTTGGCCCGGCCCGCCCGGACGCTGGCGAAATCACTCATGACTACGTCGATGGTCTTTTTCATCTTGGCGTCGAATTCTTTATTGAGCTCTTTCATTTCACGGTTCCTCCTTGACGATGGTTCCGATTTTTTCACCCATGACCACACGCAGAATGTTCTCAGGGTCCTTGAGTGCGAACAGGATCACCGGGATCTTGTTGTCCATGGACAGGGACGTGGCGGTGGAATCCATCACCTCCAGGTGCTGAGCCAGCACATCGTCATAGGTGATGGTATCATACTTCACCGCGTTGGGGTCCTTGCGAGGATCGGCGGAATACACGCCGTCAATGTTCTTGGCCAGCAGAATGGCGTCGGCGTCGATCTCCGCCGCCCGCAGCACAGCCGCCGTATCGGTGGAGAAGAAGGGATTGCCGGTGCCGCAGCCGAAGATGACCACTCTGCCCTTCTCCATATGCCGGATGGCCTTGGAACGGATGTAGGGCTCGGCGATGGACCGCATTTCAATGGCGGTCTGCACCCGCACGTCCACACCCTTCTGCTCCAGCACGTCGGCCACTGCCAGTGCATTGATGGTGGTAGCCAGCATTCCCATGTGGTCGGCACGGGTACGCTCCATCCGGTCGCCGCCATCCTTCAGGCCGCGCCAGAAATTGCCGCCGCCAACCACGATACCCACCTGGACACCGGCTGCCACGCACTTCTTGATTACGTCGCAAACGCTGCCGATGACATCGAAATCCAGACCCCGGCTGGCCTCGCCGGCGAGGGCCTCGCCGCTGAGCTTCAGAAGAATCCGCTTGAACTGCGGTTCACTCATATGTTCAACCCCTTTTCGGAAAATCATGCTATCTTATTTTAATATAGTTTTCCATTTTTGCATAGAGGTTAGGCTAAAGTTTTTCAAAATATTCGTGTCCCCACCCGCAACTGCTGTAAAAACCACCAAAAGCCCCAGGCAGGCCGCTTTACCAAAAGATCGGGCAGCTACACGGCTGCCCGATCTTCAAAAGCGAGATTCTCAGTCGTCCCGCTCGGCATTGAGAATGCGGCCGTCGGTGACGCTGATCTCATATTCATATTCATACCTGCCTGACTTGAACTCCACCTTGTAGCAGCCGTCATCCCGCTCCAGCTCCACCTCCAGTTCTCTGGCATCGGACAGGGCCACTCCCGCATTGGCAAGGGCAATATCTCTGGCCTGCTGGCTGCTGATGGTCCCGGCAGAATTACCCTGGGTCTGGCTCTGGGGTGTCTGAACCTGGGGCTGCTGAGTTTGGGGTTGCTGGGTCTGGGGTTGCTGGATCTGGGCCTGCTGAGTTTGGGGCTGCGCGGGCGTCTGGAGCATATGCCCCTCCCGTTCCGCCTTGAGAACATCGCCTGTGGCGGCATCCACGTCGTACTCATACTCCACGCCGTTCACGCCAAACTCCACCTCGTAGATCATCCGGCCGTTCTCATAGTCGTAGTCGGCTTCCAGATAGCTCACCTGCGACTGCTGGACCCCGGCGTGGGTCAGGGCAGCCTGGGTCGCCGCGTCCACCCCCACATAGCCGCTCTGGCTGGCGGTTCCGGTGGAACGGATGGTCTCCTCTGACGTGGCGCTGCTCTGGCTGGTCAGGTCCGTGGCAGCTTCGGAGTTGGCCAGCAGGTTCAGCTCATTGATGGACAGTCCCGCCAGAGATTCAAAGCTCAGGTGGGAGCTGCTGTCCACCAGCGTCTGGATCAGCGCCGCCTTGCCCTGGGAGATCCCGTATTCCTCCGCCTTCTGTTGCAGGGCGTCGTCGCCGGCAAAGGTCTGGGACAGGATGGCCCCGTTGATGGAGGCCGACTCCAGCACCTGGGAAATCTCCCCGGTCAGCTTCTCCTCCAGGGCGGTGCCCCGGGTCAAGTCATCATCCTCCACGGAAACCAGCACCGAGTTGGCCAGTTCGTCCACATAGCCGTGCTTCAGAAGCGACCCGATGATGGCGTTGACCGCCACCTTCAGATCGGTACCGGTCAGGTTCATCCCGTCCAGAATCTGATTGGCGTCCTCGTTGACCGGAGTGGCGGACAGGACCTGCTCCGCCCGGTTTACCTCCAGCCGGATACAGGGATTCACGTCCAGCGAGACCACCGACGTCACCGCGTTGGCCTGCTGATACCGCATGGCTGTCACACCACCGCCGATGGCCAGCACCAGGCAGGCCGCCGCCAGCCAGGGCAAAATCCGTTTCTTGCGCTTGGGCGCAGTGGATATGGGAATGATTTTTCCGTTTTGGGGCCCCAGCCGGGCCAACACAGCCGCCACATCATTGGGGGCCGTATGCTCCAGGGCCGAATAGAGTTTATGCTCCAGCTGCTGGTCATTCACGGCGTTTCTCCCCCTTCCAGCAATGTTCTCAGCTTCTGCAGCGCCCGGCGGTACTTGGACAGCACCGTGGACAGCGGCAGTTCCAGTAAGTGTGCGATCTCCTTGTGCTTCCAGCCGGTAACCGCGTGGAGCGTCACCACCTGACGCTCCTCATCCGTCAGCCCTTCCAGCGCGGCCCGCAGTACCTGCCGGTCCTCCACCGTCACCAAAGGGCTGTCCGCCGCCAGCCGCTCCCAGGACTCCGGCTCCAGGTCCTCCGTCTTACCCCGCTCCCGCAGTTTCATCAGGGAAAGATTGCGGGCAATGGTAAGCACCCAGGCCAACGGGGTGCCCCTGGGCTGATATTGATGGGCATTTTCCCAGACCCGTACAAAGGTATCCTGTGTCACGTCCTCCGCGTCATGGCTGTGCTTCAAATAGGAGAGGGCAAGGCCGTATACGGCTGTCCGGGCGTGATGGTAAAGCTCCGCCAGCGCCTCCTGTTCTCCAGCCTGCGTCCTGACCAGCAGCGGCTCCAAAACCTCCGAAGCTGTTGTCCGGCGGCTCTCCTCCGCCATGGTCTCCAGCAGGATCAGCATAGTTTCCTCTCCTCTCATAGATGAAATGCACCGCACAGGCAATTTATTGCGTGCATATAAAAAATTTTTGTCCCACCGTTGGCGCAAGGCACAGCCCGCGCAGCAGCGGAACGCTTAATGTCATTATACTCCTGTAGCGCCCCCCGCGTAAAGCCCCCTACCTCTGGTTTCCCATGGCAGCCTCCAGCTTTTTCAGGGCTTTTTTCTCGATACGGGAGACATAGCGACACGCCTATTGTAAACGATGCCCTTTAAGAAATCGCCTCCAGTTCATTCATGGAAGCGGAATTTGATAATGATCTCTTTTTCTTCGGTCAGCTCCACCCGTTCAATGAGGCTAACGAGAAACTCCCGGCTCTTACCGGCGGTTTCGATGAACCTCTGTACCAGTTCCCTGGCCCTGTCCTCACTGCGGACGGGGCTTTTTTGCTGAAACTCCAGGGCCTGCCGCTTTTCCTCCAGCTGCTCCCGCTCCAGTTTGATCCGGCCAAAGATACGCCGGAAGTCCGCCTCCGGCAGCAGTCCGCTGAGCCGGTCGGCGTACATCCGGTCCAGATTGGCGGTAAGGCTGTCGATTTTGGACTGGAGCGCCTGGAGCTCCGTTTCCAGACTGCTCTGCCTTCTGGCATTTTCCACGGCTTCCCGGGCCACAGGAAGTAATTCGTCAGGATTCAAGGAAGCCTGGCAGACCTCCCTCACTTTGGCAATCACCGCATCGGTCACTGTTTTTTCCTTGATGGAGTGGCAGGTGCAGACGCCCGCTTTGGTGAAGCGCTGGTAGGTGCGGCAGACGAAGTACAGCAC
>CALWXZ010000173.1 GCA_944385625.1 uncultured Flavonifractor sp.
GCCAGGGAGAACATCCGGTCGGTGGAATCCACCTCGCCGGACAGCAGGGGCTTCACACCCCAGGAGATGGCCAGCTGACGGCGGGTGGACTCGCTCTGGCACAGGGCGATAATGGGACAGGCGGGACGGAAGCGGGAAATCACCTTGGCGGTGTAGCCCGACTTGGTGGCCGCCAGGATGGCGCTGGCATTCAGGTCCATGGCGGTCAGGCAGCAGGAGTGGGTGATGGCGTCGTTGATGCCGCCGATCTCGGGCAGCAGGTTGCGCTCCCGGAAGCGGTTCCAGTAGCGGATGGAGTTCTCGGCGGAGGTCACCACGTCCACCATGGTCTGGAGGGCCTCCACCGGGTACTTGCCGGAAGCGGTCTCGCCGGAGAGCATGACGCAGGAGGTGCCGTCAAACACGGCGTTGGCCACGTCGGACACCTCGGCACGGGTGGGACGGGGGTTGCGGATCATGGAGTCCAGCATCTGGGTGGCGGTGATGACGGGCTTGCCCTGGCGGATGGTGGCCTTAATCATCTTCTTCTGGAGGATGGGCACCTCGTGGGCGGGGATCTCCACCCCCAGGTCGCCCCGGGCCACCATCACGCCGTCGGCGGCCTCGATGATGGACTCCAGGTTGTCCACGCCCTCCCGGTTCTCGATCTTGGCAATGATGCGGATGTTCTCCCCGCCCTCGTGCTTGCGCAGCTCGGCCCGGATGTCCTCCACGTCGCTGGCCTTGCGGACGAAGGAGGCGGCGATGAAATCAAAGTCGTTCTCCGCGGCAAATTTCAGATCGTCCCTGTCCTTGTCGGTGAGGGAGGGCAGCATGATGCTCACGTCGGGGATGTTGATGGACTTATTATTGGAGAGGGGGCCGCCGTTCTCCACGGTGCAGTGGATGTTGTGGCCCTCCACCTTCTCCACCAGCAGCTCGATCAGGCCGTCATCCACCAGGATGCGGCAGCCGGGACCCACTTCGTTATGCAGATTCTGATAGGTGACGGACACCTGGTTGACGTTGCCCTCCACCTCGTCGGTGCTGAGGGTAAAGGCCTGGCCCTTCTCCAGGGTCACCGGGCCGCCGGCAAAGGATTTGATGCGGATCTCAGGGCCCTTGGTGTCCAGGATGGTGGCCACGGGCCGGCCCAGCGTGTCCCGAACGGACTTGAGCAGCGTCAGCCGGGTCAGCTGCTCGGCATGAGTACCGTGGGAGAAGTTGAACCGGGCGGCGTCCATACCCCCCAGAATCAGCTGTCGGATGGTCTCCTCATTGTCCACAGCGGGGCCCAGCGTGCAGATGATTTTCGTCTTTCTCATTTCCTACCTCCATAGGTATCCAATATAACTCTTCAAAAAAACCGGGATTATCATACACCAATCCGGCCGTTTTGCATAGAGGTAATTTTCATTTTAGCCGTTTTCCGGAGTTTTCCATCATTATTTTTCTAAAAAAGTTTAGTATTTTTCATAAAAAATGGCTGTCCCACAACTTGGAGACAGCCATTTTAAAAAGAACTTTTTTCCTCTCTCCCGCCTGGAAATGGGGTCTTTTGAGGCGACCGGGCGGTTTAGTCCGCCGCCCCGGCTCTGGTTTTCGTCCGCCCAATCCCCAGGGCAGCCAGACAGAGGAGCACCCCCAAACAGCCGGAGGCGATGCAGGCAATGAGCATCAGGTTGGCGCCCCCCAGATCCAGGGTCCACCCGGCCAGCACGCCCCCCATCATGCCGCCCAGGCCGTTGGAGGCCACCATCATCACGGTCTGCCCCCGGACCCGGTCGGCCTGGGGCACCGACTCGTTGACAAAGTATACCGACGCCGGGGTGAACAGGCCGTAGCCCAGCACCTGGATGGGCTGGACCGCCAGCACCCCCAGGCAATTGAAGCTCCCCAGCAGCAGCACCCCCTTCAGGGTGCCGAAGGCCATGCTCATCACCAGCAGCTTTCCGCTGCCCAGCCGCCGCAGCAGCCGGGAGAAGAAGAAGGCGGTGGGCAGCTCGGCGGCTCCCATGAGGAAGAGGGCCACCCCCAGGTCGGCCTCGGTGCCTCCCCGGCTGGTGACAATGTTCACCAGGAAGTTGGACAGGGGCATAATGCCGGTGAGCCCCAAAAACACCCCCGCCAGCATGAGGGTGAAGCGGGGATGGCTGCGCAGCAGGGACAGGGTGGACTGGGGGCCGGGCCCCTCCTCCCCCGCCGGCCGTGGCTGGCCCCGGTAGGCCGGATAGGTGGCCACCAGCAGAATCTCCAGCACCACCAGGGCCAGGTGGGTGAGCAGGGTGCTCTCCATCCCCAGCCGTCCCGCCTGAAAGCCCAGTATCACGCACACCACCGCGTAGGCCAGGGACCCGATGCCCCGGCCCAGGCTGTAGCGGATGGGCATACCCGCGTTGATAAACTGCACCGCCATGGCGTCCATCAGGGGATAGGAGGACACCTCCAGCCCGCCGATGACCACCCACACCAGGGTGGTCTCCCACAGGCCCATGCCTGGGGAGAGCCAGTACCAGGCCCCCGCCGCCACCGACAGCAGCAGGGACAGGCTGACAATGTGCTTGAGGGGGATGCGGGGGTGCCGGTCGGCGAAGCCCCCCAGCAGGGGCTGAAAGACGATGCCCGCCAGACAGCGCACCGACGTCATCAGCCCCGCCTGGCTGTTGGAGAAGCCCCGCTCCAGCAGCAGGGCGGTCTGGTAGGCCACAATGGCGGCAAACATGGCCCAAAAGCCCGCCTGCATGGCGATGTAGTGATAGTCCAGCCGCCGCAGAGAGGGTCCGCGCTGCGTTACTTCCACATGGTTCACTCCGTTCCGTCAAAGGCAAACATATTCTCCAGCCCGGTGGAGCTGGCGGCGTAGAGGGTCATCACCAGGTCGGGCTCCAGCCCTTCAATGGTGTCCAGCAGGTCGCCCTGGAACTGCCGCAGGTCGATGGTGGTCAGCTCCGAGCAGGACAGGGCCAGAAAGGGGGCCAGGGCGCAGGAGAAGGACTCCCGCAGCAGCACAATCCTGGGCCCGTCCGGGTTGTTGCGGTTGGTCATGGTGGCCACGCCGTAGTCGCCGCCGGAGTAGTAGGTGTAGGGGTTGCCGTTGAACCAGTCCTTCTCCTTCACCCGCTCGGGGAAGCACACCGACTGGTTGAAGGGGCCGCTGCGCTCAAAGCCGCCGTCGGGGCTGGCGTAGGTCAGCTCGGTATCAAACTTGGGGGTGAAGATGGTGAAGTCGTCCACCCCGGCGTAGAGGGACCCCACACGCTTGCCCTGGCTGCCCAGAAAGAAGTCCTCCAGCACCGTCTTGTCCCAGTTGTCGGGGTCGGTGAGGTAGGGGTCGGTGCGGAAGCCATAGCGGTGGTCCAGCAGCTGGGTCAGGTGCTGCCAGGCGAAGAAGGCGGCCTCCGGCTTCCAGTGGTGGTCGGTGGTGAAGAACCAGCCGGAATAGATGCCGTTGCTCTCAAAGAGGGGGCGCAGGTCAAAGTAGCTGGTGCCCGACTGCCTGAGCCCCTCCAGGAAGGCGTCGGCGGTGGAATTCCCGTTCTCCGCCATGCCCACGGGCAGCAGGTCCTGCCCTCGCTGGATCTTCTGGGGGGCCACGACGAAGAGATAGGGGATATCCCGCCGGGCCAGCTTCCGGGCCAGCTCCGCCGTGGCGGCGGCGTTGGCCTCCACGCTCTGGGCTGGCTGGGCGGTGCTGTCCGGCTTGACGAAGTTCAGCGCCCCGGTGGACAGCTTGACCACGGTGTTTTCATCCACCGC
>CALWXZ010000174.1 GCA_944385625.1 uncultured Flavonifractor sp.
GGCGGCAGAGCCGCCGGGACCCCTGTGGGGCTGTTGATCTGGCCAGGGAAAGTGAATTCCCCTGGCCATCAAGGATTTGCCTGGCGGGCAAATCGCTTGTACGGCGCAGGCGCCGCCCCGCTGTGCGGGGGCCCGTGGAGGCCGCCCGGACCGGCTGGCAAAGGGTCAGGCGTTAAAATAATAGCCCAGACCTCTCCGGGTGACAACAAACTGAGGCGATGCCGGGTCGTCCTCCACTTTTTCCCGCAGGCGGCGGACGGCCACGTCCACAGCCCGCACGTCGCCCACATAGCCCTCATAGTTCCAGACGTGCTCCATGAGGGCCTCCCGGGAGAACACCTTACCGGGCTGGGAGGCCAGGAACTTGATAAGCTCATATTCCCGCTGGGTCAGCTCCAGAGCCCGCCCGTCCTTGCATACCACCATCTGGTCGGGATCGATGGAGATGCGCCCCAGCTCCATCCGGCTGCCGGAGGGGGCGGCGGGAGCCGCGCCCGCCACCATCTCGTTGCGCCGGATGTTGGCCTTGACCCGGGCCAGCAGCTCCCGCATGGAAAAGGGCTTGGTGATGTAGTCGTCGGCGCCCAGCTCCAGCCCCAACACCTTGTCGGTCTCCTCCTCCCGGGCGGTGAGCATGATGACCGGGGTGGAACGGTTTTCCTTGCGCAGGTTGCGGCAGACATCAAAGCCGTCCATCTTGGGCAGCATCAGGTCCAGCAGGATCAAGTCCGGGTTTTGTTCCAGGGCCAGCTGAAGTCCGGCCTGGCCGTCGTAGGCCTCCAGGGTCTCATAGCCCTCGCGGGTCAGGTTGAAGCTGAGGATGTCCACAATGTTCTTTTCATCCTCCACGATCAGAATGCGCTTGCTCATGCCAACCTCCTGTCCTTACAGCCCCAGCAGCTGCTTGACCTTCAGCACCAGGGCCACCGTCTTGGCGTCCACAATCTCCCCGGCCAGGACCTGCTGGACCAGCTGGGCAAAGGGCACCCGCTCCACCTCCAGAAATTCGTCGTCGTCCGGGTGGCACTGACCCTGCTTGAGATCCTGGGCCAGGTACATATGGAGTACCTCGGTGGAAAAGCCGGGGGAGAGATACAGGCAGCCCAGATAGGTCAGTTTGCCGCAGGTGACCCCCACTTCTTCCTCCAGCTCCCGCCGGGCGGCGGGGAGGTGGTCCTCCCCCTTCTCCAGCTTGCCGGCGGGCAGTTCGGTGACCACGGCCTGGAAGGGGTAGCGGAACTGCCGGACGATGCTCACCGTGCCGTCGTCAAACAGGGGCAGCACGGCCACCCCGCCGGGGTGCTCCACCACCTCCCGCCGGGCGATCTGGCCGTTGACCAGCTCCGCCTGGTCCAGCTTCAGGGTGACGATTTTGCCTTCAAAAAGCGTTTGGCTCGCTACAGTCTTTTCCCACAGTTCCATCCGGCATATCCCCTTTTCTTAACATCGGTTAGGTGCATTATATCATAGTTCCGGGCTCCGTGTCACCCTCAGCTTTTCCAATCAAGCCAATCATTACAGCTGTACGGCGGGGGCGGGAGCCGGTATAATGATCCCTGTATTTGAGAGGAGGCAGCCTATGACCATCCAGCCCATCGGCAGCGCCAGCGTTGCCCTGTACATCACCCCCGCCGACCTGAAGGAGCACGGCCTGACGCCGGCGGGCCTCACTTTGGAGCAGGCCCTGGAGCTGACCCGCGCCGCCTTCCGGCAGGAGGGCATGGATCTGGAGGGCTCCATCGAGATTGAGGCCTACCCCGAGTCCTGCGGGGTGCTGGTGTTCGCCCATGTGCGGGCGCCGGAGCAGCGCTGGTTCTCCTTTGCCTGCCTGGAGGACCTGGCTGCCGCCGCCCGGGCGCTGGACCAATCCAAGCCGGATGCGGCCCTGCTGTGGTGGGAGGGCCGGTGGTGGCTCTCCCTGCCCTCCGGGGCGGAGCAGGCCGCCGCCCGGCTCTCCGAATTTGGCCGCAGCGAGGCGGGGCGGCCCCATCTGGCCGCCAGTCTGGCCGAGCACGGCCAAATGGTGTTCCCCGCCGGCGCTCTTAACGGTGTGCTGACCTATTTCCCCGTCTGAGCTATTGACAGCCGTGGTATAATATACTCTCAGGAGATTTGTCCCGGTTGGGAGGTGGCGGAATGGAGCACAAGGGCGTCAAGATCGTGGCCAAAAACAGCAAGGCCTACCACGACTATTTTATTGAGGATAAGTATGAGGCGGGCATCGAGCTGGCGGGTACCGAGGTCAAGTCCATCCGCCAGGGCCACGTCAACCTGAAGGACTCCTTCTGCATCGTCAAGGACGGGGAGATGCACGTCCACGGGATGCACATCAGCCCCTACGAGAAGGGCAACATCTTCAACAAGGACCCTCTGCGGCCCCGCCGGCTGCTGATGCACAAGCGGGAGATCCTGCGGCTGTTTGCCAAGGTGAAGCAGGACGGCTACGCTCTGGTCCCCCTGTCCATCTACTTCCGGGGCCCCCGGGTCAAGCTGGAGGTGGGGCTGGCCAAGGGCAAAAAGCTCTATGACAAGCGGGATTCCGCCGCCGCCCGGGACGCCAAGCGGGAGATGGACCGCACTATGAAATCACACCGCCGCGGCGGTTATTGACACAGCGGGGGCCCAGGCTCCCGGAGAAAGGAAGGAAAAGCAAATGGCGCAAAACCCCATTGTGACTTTTGAAATGGAAGACGGCGGCAAGATGGTAGCCGAGCTCTACCCCGAGGTGGCTCCCAACTCCGTCAACAATTTCATCAGCCTGGTGAAGTCCGGCTTTTATGACGGGCTGATTTTCCACCGGGTGATTCCCGGCTTTATGATCCAGGGCGGCTGCCCCCAGGGTACCGGCATGGGCGGACCGGGCTACTCCATCAAGGGCGAGTTTGCCCACAACGGCGTGAAGAACGACCTCAAGCATGACCGGGGCGTGCTGTCCATGGCCCGCGCCATGCACCCCAACTCCGCCGGCAGCCAGTTCTTCATCATGGTGGAGAAGGCCCCCCACCTGGACGGCGAGTACGCCGCCTTCGGCAAGGTGATCGAGGGCATGGACGTGGCCGATGCCATTGTCAATGCCGAGCGGGACCGGATGGACCGCCCCTACAAGGACCAGCGGATCAAGTCGGTCACCGTGGAGACCTTCGGCGTGGACTATCCCGAGCCGGAGAAGTGCTGAATATCATTTGAGATCTGCCGCCGGTCCACAGAGCGGATCGTTGTTCTAACCAGTGTATAAAACCTCCCGGACTCCCGGCGGAGCCCAGCGCGAGCGGGTCCGCCGGGAAGAGGAGGAGCGGACTTTGCGACGACGAGGGGGCGTACTGGTTTCGACGGGGACGTAGAGGCGGGAATAGCGGGCGGATGTGCCTGACATCCTTAAAACGGGCAA
>CALWXZ010000175.1 GCA_944385625.1 uncultured Flavonifractor sp.
GACGGCGGGCGGCTGGTCATTGACCAGGACGAGGCTCCTATGGTACGGGAACTGTTTGAACTGTACGCCACAGGGCAATACAGCATGAAGCAGATAGAAACCCTGTTTTGGGAAAAGGGCTACCGCAACCACAATGGCAAGAAGATTGCCCACACTACCATGTCGGGCATGATTTCCAATCCCAAGTACAAGGGCTATTATGTGGGCAACAAGGTCAAGGTCATTGACCTGTTTACCAAAAAGCAGAAGTTTTTGCCCCCCGAGGAATGGGTCATGTTCAAGGACGAGACAGGCGAGATCGTCCCGGCCATTGTGGACGAGGAACTGTGGGAACAGGCCAACAAGGTACTGAAAAAGCGGAGCGAGGACGTAAAGGGGCGGCAAGGGATATGCAACCACGCCAACCTCCTAACCGGAAAACTGTATTGTGCCGACTGCGGCACGGCCTACTATCGCCGGGAGTCCAAAGACAAGTACGGAAACAGAAACAGCAAGTGGGTGTGCAGTAACAAAATCAATAGCGGTGCCGCTGCCTGTGCTTCTTTTCCCATCTACGAGGAAGAATTAAAGCCCCTGCTCTTTGAAGTATTCCAAGAGACAGAGGCAGACGCCGAGGCGCTGATTGAGGAATACATTGAGATGTATAAATCCCTGGAGGACGGCGGAGACACCGCGAAGCAGATTGCCGCGCTCCGAGACCAGGCAGACCTGGCACGAAAGAAGAAAAGCAAGCTGCTGGGTTACAATGCCGCCGGGCAGCTCTCCGACAAGGATTTTCTTGCCATGAATAAAGAGTGTGACAAGGAGATTGAGGAGGCCGAGCGTCAGATTTACGAACTGGAACAGCAACAGCTTTCCAAGGAGGAGTTTCGCAAACACATTGACACCATTCGCCGGGTGCTACATGACGCCAAACGGGACGCCGCCCAGGGTATCATCAACAAGGATTTCATCGACAAGTATATTGACAAGATTTTTGTTACCCCGGAGGCAGACGGCACCATGCGTCTGCAAATCAAGATTTTTACCGGGGAGACTACGGACAAGTACCTCTCTAAACTCAGAGGTCGTACGGGTCACACGTTGAAGAAGATGATCCAGGCCTACGAGAACGGGATGTCCGGTCAGTAACAGCACAGCAACAGGGAATCATCCCCTCTGAACACAGCAAGAGCCGCCGGCCCAAAGGCCGGCGGCTCTCCTGCGTCCAGATCAGAGGGCCTGCCAGTCCGACGGAACCTCTCCGGGGCTGAACAGGCAGGGCGCGCTCAGACAGCGGTACCGGACGCCCCGGAAGGACACCACATCCCCGGCGGCATAGCCGTCCCCATCCCCGGCCGGGCGGCTCCACAGGGGCGTCCCCTCCTCGTCCAGACCGATGGGCTCGTAGAGCTCGGGGGTGCGCTCCGGCGGCGCGCCGGCGCAGGAGCGGTGATCCAGGGTCACCTGATAGAGCTGGGGGTCCCCCACGGAATTGACGCCCCGGCGGAGGTAGTCCCCGGTCTGGTACACCGCGCCGGGGACAAACTCCGGATAGACCCAGGCCACCTCCATGGCCCGGTCGGGCTCCAGCTGGGCGGCAAAGAGCTGGAGCAGGCGGCGAACCTGCTGGGTCTTGCCGTCGGAACCCGGCAGCGGAGCAAACAGATTGCACATATGGAATCCCTCCCTTTACCTATGGTGGAACAGGGGCATTTGTTGTACGTTTGGATACACCGAAGCGAAAAAAAAGCAGGGGCGCCCGCCGAAAGGCGGGCGCCCCTGCTTTTTGAACAGAGAGATAAGAGAGAGGAGAATGGTTTGTCACTTGTACCTGACGCTGTTATCATATCCGTTTTTTGCCCGGGGATGGTGAACAGGCTGTGAACAGATTCTAAAGGAATGATGAAGCTTTTCTTTCTCCGGCTTTTGGTATATTCCTGTCCGCCGCCGCCATACTAAGGCCATCAAGGAAGAAACAGGGGAGCGCGCACATGGAACAATTTCAGCTGAAAACAGCCATTTCCTTTGGCAGCGACGCCCTGGCGGCCCTGGAGGAGCTGGCCGGGCAGCGGGTGATGGTGATTACCGACGATTTTCTGGCCAAGTCCGGCCTGCTGGACCAGGTGCTGGCCCGGCTGAAGGGCTGCACCGTGGAGCAATACACCGACGTGGTCCCAGACCCGCCGCTGGTGATGGTGGCCCAGGGGGCCAGGAAGCTGGCCAACTTCAAGCCCCAGGCGGTGGTGGCCTTCGGGGGCGGTTCGGCCATGGACTGCGCCAAGGCCATGGTGGAGTTCGGCAAGAAAATGGGGGCGCCGGGGGAAATCAAGGTATACGCCGTGCCAACCACCGCCGGCACCGGGTCGGAGGTCACCTCCTTCGCCGTCCTCACCGACAGCGAGAAGGGGGTGAAATACCCCCTGGTGGACGACAGCCTGCTGCCCCACCAGGCGGTGCTGGACCCCGGCTTTCTGAAGGGGGTGCCCCAGGCCGTGACGGCGGACACCGGCATGGACGTGCTCACCCACGCCGCCGAGGCCTATGTGGCCGCCGGGGCCAACGTGTACACCGACGCCCTGGGGGAGAAGGCCTTTGTGCTGGCCTGGAAAAACCTGCCCGCCGCTTTTGGCGGAAACCAGCAGGCCAAGGCGCAGATGCTGTTGGCCTCCAACCTGGCGGGGATGGCCTTCAACGCCGCGGGCCTGGGACTGAGCCACAGCCTGGCCCACGCCCTGGGAGGCAGGTTCCACATCCCCCACGGGCGGCTCAACGCCATGCTGCTGCCCCATGTGATCCGTTTCAACGCCGCCCGGCGGGAGGTTGCCGAGCGGTACGCCGCCCTGGCCAAGGCCTGCGGCCTGACCCCCACCGCCCGGGGGCTGGCCTTTGCCGTGGACCGGCTGCGGAGAAAGCTGGGGCAGCCGGACCGGCTGTCCCAGTGCGGGGTGGACCCCAAAGAGGTGAAGGCCAGGGGGGATGAGCTGGCCGCCGCCGCCCTGGCCGACCTGTGTGCTCCCTCCAACCCTCGGGACGCCACCGCCCAGGACATCAAGGCCATCCTGCGGGAGCTGGCGTAATGGGAGAGCAGCTGCTGTCGGTCGGCATCGACATTGGAACCAGTACCACCCAGCTCATCCTGTCCTGGCTGACCCTGGAGAACCGGGCCACCCCCTTTACGGTGCCCCGGGTGTCCATCGCTGGGCGGGAGGTGCTCTACCGCTCGGCCATCCACTTCACCCCCCTGCGCTCCGACACCGTCATCGACGCCGACGGGGTGCGGGCCATCGTGGCCAAGGAGTACCGCCGGTCGGGCTTTGACAAGTCCCAGGTGGACACCGGGGCGGTCATCATCACCGGGGAGACCGCCCGGAAGGAGAACGCCCAGGAGGTGCT
>CALWXZ010000176.1 GCA_944385625.1 uncultured Flavonifractor sp.
ACCTACTACACCAAGGCCAACGCCCAGGCCATGATGGAGACCTTCCGCACCTACACCTATCTGGATCACAACCGGCGGCTCAACGTGGTCACCTCCACCCAGGTGCCCTTCCACTGCCGCCGCACCATCGCCCGGGCTCTGGGCCTGCCCAAGAACATGGTGCGGGTGGTGAAGCCCCGCATCGGCGGCGGTTTCGGGGCCAAGCAGACTTTGGTCAGCGAGCTCTTCCCCGCCCTGGTCACCCTGCGCACCGGCAAGCCCGCCAAGATCGTGTACACCCGGAAGGAGTCTTTCCAGGCCTCCAACAGCCGCCACCAGATGCGGGTCCATGTGAAGGTGGGCGCCATGAAGGACGGCACTATCAAGGCGGTGGATATGCACGCTTTGTCCAACGCCGGAGCCTACGGCGAGCACGCCTCCACCACCATCGGGCTGGTGGGCCACAAGAGCATCCCCCTCTACGCCCGGCAGGCCGCCTTCCGCTTCTCCTGGGAGGTGGTATACACCAACACCATGGCCGCCGGCGCCTTCCGGGGCTACGGCGCCACCCAGGGCTGCTTTGCCATGGAGTCCGCCGTCAACGAGCTGGCCGAACAGCTGCACATGGACCCGGCCCAGCTGCGTCTTAAAAACCTGCCCCAGGTGGGGAAACCCATGGCCGCTTACTACAACGAGCCTCTCACCAGCTGCAAGCTGCCCCAGTGCATTGAGCGGGGCATGGAACTGATCGGCTGGAAGGAGAAATATCCCCGGGTCCAGGTGGACGGCCACCGGGTCCGGGGCGTGGGCATGGCGGTGACCATGCAGGGCTCCGGCATCTCCGCCGTGGATACCGCCTCGGTGACCGTCAAGCTCAACGACGACGGCTACTATACCCTGATGATCGGCGCCACCGACATGGGCACCGGCTGCGACACCATTCTGGCCCAGATGGCCGCTGAAATTTTGAACTGCCCCATGGAGCGCATCACCGTGGACGGGGTGGACACCGATCACTCCCCCTTCGATACCGGCTCCTATGCCTCCAGCACCACCTATGTCACCGGCATGGCGGTGGTGAAGGCCTGCACCGAGCTCAACGAGAAGATTTCCGCCGAAGGGGCCCGGCGCCTCAACATCCACCCCGAGCGGGCGGAGTTTGACGGGGACAAGGTGTACGACCGCACCAACCCGGAGCACGCCATCACCCTGGACCAGCTGGCGCAGGAGCTGGTGGTGGGCGAGGGTACCCAGTGGCTCACCGCCACCGCCAGCCATTGCAGCCCCACCTCTCCCCCGCCCTTCATGGCGGGCTTTGCCGAGGTGGAGGTGGACCTGGAGACCGGCGAGACCAAGGTTGTGGACTATGTGGGCGTGGTGGACTGCGGCACTGTCATCAACAAGAACCTGGCCCGTGTCCAGGCCGAGGGGGGGATCGCCCAGGGCATCGGCATGGCCCTGCTGGAGGACGTGAACTACGATCCCAAGGGCCAGATGGTCAACTCCACCTTCATGACCTACAAGATCCCCTGCCGCACCGACCTGCCCGAGATCCGGGTGGACTTCGAGGAGAGCTACGAGCCCAACGGTCCCTTCGGGGCCAAGTCCATCGGCGAGGTGGTCATCAACACCCCCTCCCCCGCCATCGCCCAGGCGGTGTACAACGCCACCGGCGTGCGGGTGCGCTCCCTGCCCATCACCGCAGAGAAGATCCTTATGGGTCGGGAAGTATAGTACACAAACAAAAATGGACGCTGCCTGTGAGCAGCGTCCATTTTTGTTTACAGAATGATGCAGATCAGCCCGCCGGAGCCCTCGTTGATGATGCGCTGGAGGGTCTCCTGCAATTTGGACCGGGCGTCCTCCGGCATCCGCTTGAGCTTGGCGTTGAGGTCCTCGCTGACCAGCTCATGGAAGGACTTGCCGAAGATATTGGACTGCCAAATGGCTTTGGTGTCCCCCTCAAACTCCTGGAGCAGGAAGTTGACCATCTCCTCGCTCTGCTTCTCGTTGCCCACAATGGGAGAGACCTCGGTCTCAATATCCGCCCTTATCATATGGATGGAGGGGGCGGAGGCCTTGAGCCGCACCCCGTAGCGCCCGCCCTGCCGGACGATCTCCGGCTCCTCCAGCACCAGCTCGTCGGTGCCGGGCACCACGATGCCGTAGCCTGTGGCTTTCACCTCCTCCAGCGCTCCGGCCACCTTGTCGTACTCGTTTTTGATCCTGGCCAGACGGCTCAGAAGCTCCAGCAGGTCCCCGTCGTCATGGATGGTGAAGCCGGACTGCTGGGACAGGGTGTCGTAGAACAAACTCCGGGGCAGCTCCAGGTCGGCGGCGGCCAGGCCGGTGCCCAGATTCATGGAGGTGACCTGGGCACGGCTCACCGTGTCGCACTCCCCCATGGCGGCCACCGTGCCCTCCACGTCCCGGATGCGGCGCATCCCCCTGGCGCTCTCCCGGATGGCGGCGTACAGGCCGTTTTTGATGGGGTGGTCCCAGGGCAGGGCGTCCACCCAGGGGGGCAGGAACAGGTCCAGCTCCTTCACCGGGAACTCGTACAGCACCCCCTTGATGATGCCGGTCACCGCCTCCTCGTCCAGCTCCAGGCAGTTGACGCACACACAAGTCACGTCGTACCGGCTGGCGATATCCGAGCGGATGGCCTGAGCCCGGTCGGAGCCGGGCTGGGCGGAATTGAGCACCACCAGGAAGGGCTTGCCCAGTTCCTTGAGCTCGGTGATGACCCGCTCCTCCGCCTCCAGGTAGTCCTCCCGGGGGATGTCGGTGATGGTACCGTCGGTGGTGACCACGATGCCGATGGTGGAGTGCTCGGCGATGACCTTCCGGGTGCCGATCTCGGCGGCCTCGGTCATGGGGATGGGCTCCGGGAACCAGGGGGTGGTCACCATCCGGGGCACGTCATCCTCCAGAGAGCCCACCGCCCCGGGCACCAGGTAGCCCACGCAGTCGATAAGCCGTACGGAGAAGGTGGCCCCGCTGTCCATGGTGACCTCCACCGCCTCCTCGGGGACAAATTTGGGCTCGGCAGTCATGATGGTGCGGCCCGAGCCGCTCTGGGGCAGCTCATCCTTGGCCCGCTCCCGGCGGTAGACGTTCTCAATGCCCGGGATGACCATGGTCTCCATGAACCGCTTGATAAACGTGGATTTTCCAGTCCGCACCGGCCCCACCACGCCGATATAGATATCCCCCTCGGTCCGCAGGGCGATATCCTCATAGAGCTTGCGTTGTTCCACTGGCAATTCCTCCTTCGGCC
>CALWXZ010000177.1 GCA_944385625.1 uncultured Flavonifractor sp.
TGGTACCATGAGGATGTGTTGTAATGCCTCGCCACATAATTTCCAAGAAGGCGCATAGACTGAACGAGGACAAGGACCCCAGCCCCTCCCGCAAGAAGGAGCGGCGGCCCAATCCGGTGCTGCGGCTGCTGGCGTTTCTGCTGACGGCGGTTATGGTGCTGGGGGCGGTATTCCTCATCGTCAACTATGACAAGCTGAATTTCGACTCCATCAAGCGGTGGTTTGCCTACCGGGATCTGGAGCGGGAGGACGGGGGGCAGGCCCAGTCCTTCCCCTTTGATGGGGACGGCACCAGCACCTTCGCCAGCCTGGACGGCGACCTGCTGGTGTGCTCCACCACCGGTGTGCGTCTCTATTCGGCCAGCGGCCAGGTGTATGTGGACCGCACCGTCACCATGGAGCATCCGGTGGCGGTGGCCGCCGGGTCCACCGCCCTGGCCTACGACGCCGGGGGGCAGACCCTGCTGGTCTGCCGGGACCGGGCGGAGGCCTTCTCCCTGGAGCTGGGTCAGGATGAGGAGGTCCTGTCCGCCGACGTGAATGAGAAGGGCTGGATGGTGACGGTGACCCAGCAGAGCGGGTACAAGGGTGTTGTCACGGTGTACGATGACCAGTTCAGGCCCCAGATGCAGGTGAGCCTGTCCAGCCGCTTTATCATGGACGCCGCCCTGGCCCCCGATAACAGCGCCGTGGCGGTGCTGGCCATGGGCCTGACCGACGGCACCTTCACCAGCCAGGTGGAGCTCTATCCCACCGCCGGAACCGCCGATGACGCCTCACCCCAGACCACCGCCCCGGTGGGGAGCCAGGTGATTTTGGAGATGACCTGGGATGACGGCGGCATCTGGGCCCTGGGGGAGGACGAGATCTATCATCTGGACGCCTCCGCCGCCCTGACGGGCAGCTATTCCTATGCCGGCCGCTACCTGAAGGGCTTTTCCCTGGGCGGGGACGGCACCGCCGCCCTGTTGCTGGGCAAGTACCGGGCGGGCAGCGCCGCCGAACTGGTGGTGGTGGACGGCCAGGGGGAGGCCCAGGCAACCCTGGCCCTGGACGAGCAGGTGCTGTCCATCTCGGCCGCCGGGCGGTATATCAGCCTCTTGACTGCGGACCGGCTGAACATCTACGACCATCAGGATCTGTCGGTCTATCATTCCCTGGAGGGCACCCAGAGCGCCCGCAAGGCGCTCCAGCGCACCGACGGCAGCGTGCTGCTCATCGGCAACGACACCGCGCGGGTCTATCTGCCCCAGTAAATTCGGAGGAACCCTATGGCAATTGTATTTGAACTGATCGTTGTGGCGGTCCTGGCGGCCTTTGTGCTGCTGGGAGTCAGGCGGGGGCTGGTCCTGTCCCTGTGCGGCTTGGTGGGGGTGCTCATCGCCTTCACTGGCGCCGGGGTGGTGGCCCGCACCTTTTCACCCATGGTGGCCGACGCCCTGGAGCCCCGGTTTGCCGCGGCCATTGAGGAGCAGCTGAACCAGTCCATCCAGGATTCCCAATACATCACCGAGTCGGGGGGCGTGGCCACCGCGCCGGACGAGGTGCCCCTGATGGGGGTGCTGGACGCCCTGCGGGACATGGGCTTTTATGAGCCGCTGATTGACAGCGTCCATCAGGCGGTGGAGAACGGCATGACCCAGGCGGCCGCCAGCGCGGCGGCCAGGGTGGCGGCGGCCATCGCCCAGTCGGCGGCCTATCTGATCCTGTTTTTGGCGGGCTTTGTGGTCATCCTCATCCTGTGGAAGGTGGTGAGCCGGGCGCTGGACCTGGTGGCCCGGCTGCCGGTACTCCACTTCCTCAACAAGACCCTGGGAGGCGCCTTTGGCCTGCTCCAGGGGTGCCTGATCCTGTTTATCGCCGCCTGGGCCATCCAGTTTATGGGCAATCTCATCCCGGCGGAGACGGTGGAGCAGACCACACTGCTGAAATTTTTCATGACCACCAACCCCCTAAGCCTGCTCTCCGGCGTGTGACCGGACCGGAGAAATCAAGAGAGAAAAAGAGAGAAATTCAGGTGAATCGACATGACAGTCCCCAATATCCTCTCCCTGTTCCGGCTGATCCTGGTGCCGGTGTTCGCAGTGGTGTTTTTCCAGCCCATCCCCAACGCCCATGTCTGGGCGGCCCTCATCTATCTGGTGGCCTTTCTCACCGATATTGCCGACGGCTGGATTGCCCGCCACTTCAACCAGGTCAGCAAACTGGGCCGGATTCTGGACCCGGCGGCTGACAAGTGGATGACCTTCACGGTCATCATCTGCATCACGGTGGACGGCATTATCCCCCTGTGGGCGGTCATCATCTTTTTCTGCAAGGAGCTGTGTATGTCCATCGGCGGCTATCTCATGTACCGCCGTCTGGGGGACGTGATCCCCTCCAACTGGCTGGGCAAGCTGTCCACGGGGGTATTTTTCGTGGTGTGCGGGGCGCTGGTGCTCTTTCCGGCCATCCCCGGGGCGTGGAGCGCCGGCCTGATCGGCGGGGCCCTGGCCCTGACCCTGGCCGCCCTGGCGGGGTATGTATACCAATATTATAGGATTATGAGGGAAAGAAAGCCGGCCTGATTCATACCCAGTTCATAATTTCGGGTTAGAATCATCTCTCCGGGGAGAGGGCCCGCCAGGGGCCATCCCCGTCAAAGGAGCTGAACATATATGCAACCCACACTTTGTTCCAGATGTCACAAGAATGTAGCCGTCATCTTCATTCAGAAGATGGAGGGCGGCACCACCAAGAGTGAGGGGCTGTGCCTCAAGTGTGCCAAGGAAATGGGCATCAAGCCCGTGGAAGATATGATGCAGAAGATGGGCATCACCGACGAGGACCTGGAGGGTCTGACCAATGAGATGATGTCCGCCTTCGGCGGAGCCGAGGGGATGGAGGGGCTGGTGCCCAGCGACGAAAGCGACCAGGACGAGGAGGATGAGGGCAAGACCGCCACCTTCCCCTTCCTGAACAAGCTGTTCGGCGGCGGGGCCCAGAACCCCCAGAACCAGCCCCCCGAGCGGGACAACAGCCGAGACCAGCGCCCCGACAAGGACAAGAAGGGCGACAAGCCCCCCAAGCGCAAGTTTTTGGAGAACTACTGCATCTCCCTGACCCAGAAGGCCGCCGAGGGCAAGCTGGACCGCATCATCGGCCGGGAGGAGGAGATCCAGCGCACCATCCAGATCCTCAACCGCCGGCAGAAGAACAACCCCTGCCTCATCGGCGAGCCCGGCGT
>CALWXZ010000178.1 GCA_944385625.1 uncultured Flavonifractor sp.
TACGACTATGAGGAGGTGGGGGGCGACTGCACCAGCTTCGCCTCCCAGTGCCTGTACGCCGGCGTCGGGGTGATGGACTACACCCCGGAGTACGGCTGGTACTACCTGGACGCCAACAACAAGGCCCCGGCCTGGACCGGAGTGGAGTTTTTGTACCGCTACCTGACCGATGGGAAGCTCCGCCCCGGCCCCTACGCCGTGGAGACCGGCCTGGAGCTGCTGCTGCCGGGGGATATCGTCCAGCTCAGCCCTCAGGGGGGATCGTTTACCCACACCGCCGTGGTGGTCCAGGTGGGGGCCCGGCCCACCCTGCGCAACACCCTGGTGGCCGCCCACTCCTACGACGTGGACCGGAAACCCCTGGGGAATTATACCTTCCGGGCGGCCCGGTACCTCCATGTGCTGGGGGGCTGGACGGAGGGGTAGGGGACGGGGCCCCCGACATCCCGTAATCAAAGGCGGACGGTTCAAACTGAACCGCCCGCCTTTCGTCATCTCTCAACCGGCCAGGGTCAGGCCGGTTTCCTCCAGATAGAGTTTCCGGAAGAAGGGGGCGGTGCCGCCCGCTCCGTCCGACTGGATACCCGCCAGCACCACGCAGCCCTCCAGGGGGTTGGCGGTGGCGGTGTCCAGCCGGAAGAAGGCGGGCCAGTGGGTCTTTAAAAAATCGTCATAAGGAATGGCATAGATGGTCCCCTCCCGTCGGAAGAAGAGCTGCCGGTCGGTAATCAGCTCGCAATCCCCGTCCCCGTCCAGATCCAGGATGCGGGCGTTTCCGTAGCGGGAGTATCCTCCCCGCAGGAAGCGGACCAGGCCCTCCGTCTCATTCCAGCGGTACAGATCAACGGTCCAGTCCTGACCCTCGGTCCAGCCCACCAGCAGGCCCTTATAGCCCAGCAGGGAGGTGAAGCCCTCCAGCTTGTTGCGGCCGGAATTGTAGCTGATCCAGTCCAAATCCAAGCTGGCCCCCTGGGACAGCTCCAGGAAGGGGGTATAGTTCCCCTCGCCCGCGTCGCACAGCCCCGCCGCGTAACCTGAGCCGGCGGTGCGGCAGATCACCCGGTCCTCCACCGGCGCCGGCGCCGGATCGTTTAACGCCTGATACACCGTCAGTTCCTCCAGGGGAACGGCCACCGCTCCCTCGGTTCCGGCGTCAGGTTGTGCCACCGTCAGCCCGTCCCCGTTGAGGGTGAGGGTGCGCAGGAAGGAGGCGGTCTGCCCGTTTTCATCCTCCATGGTGCCGGAGAGCAGCACGCAGCTGTATCCGGCGGCCAGGCTGGCCTCCTCCAGGGTGCGGAAGGCGGGCCAGCGCTGGGCCAGCAGTTCGGCGTAGTCCACGGCGTAGAGGGTGCCGCCGGCCTGGAAGAAGAGCTGCTTGTCGGTAAAGAGCTCGTAAACCCCGTCCCCGTTCAGGTCGGGCACTTCGATCTGGTCTCCGGTGGTGCCGTAGGTCCGCAGCAGCAGGGACAGTGTGCCCCCCTCATCCGCCGCAAAGAAGTCGTACACCCAGGCCCGGGACTGTGCCGGGTCCACGCCGGGGTAGCAGGTGGCAAGACCGTGGGTGCCGAACAGGTCCAGGAAGGATAGCAGCAGATAGGAGCCTTCTTCCTGGGAATCGGTCCTCCAGAACTGCTGTTGGAGGGGCTGCTGCCCCCAGGGGTGGGCCTCGCCGGTGTGGTTGTAGGCGATAGCGGGGTAGGTGCTGCCATCCGAAGCCTGATAGACGGTCAAGCCGTAGTCGTTGCCCCGGTAGTCGGAGAGCAGGATTGCGCTCTTGTCCGGCTCAAAGGCCGGGGCGGTATAGGGGGTCAGGTCGGATGGGGACAGGGTGAAGGTGCCGTCCTCATATACGGCGGTCTGAGGCCCGGAGAAGGTACAGGCCGCCGCCAGGCCCGCCAGCACCACCGCCGCCAGCACGGCGGCCAGGACGGGGCGCTTATCATGGGCGATGCGGGTGATGCGGTCCTTCAGCTGCCGCCTGCCGGAGGCCATGGTGGTGGCGGCCAGCAGGGGATTGGCGGAACGGCCCGCCACCGGCACCAGGGCCAGCAGGGTGCGGCCGTAGGCCAGCCGCCGGTCGTGGTCCAGTGCCGCCATGGCCCCCTCGTCGCAGGCCAGCTCGCAGTCGGTGCGGGACAGGAGGGCGGCCACCCACACCAGGGGGTGGAACCAGTAGACGGTGAGGCACACGCACCGCAGCAGGGCCCACAAGGGGTCCAGATGTCTGGCGTGGGTGTGCTCATGGAGGAGCACATACTCCAGGTGCCCCGATTGGAGGGCGGCGGGGGTCAGGTAGATGGCGGGGCGCACCAGCCCCACCAGACAGGGGGAGGAGAGCCGGTCGGACAGGTACACCGGCAGGGGGCAGCCCGCCGCGGGAACGGAAACCCGGCTCCTTCTCAGCCCCAGCCGGAACCGCAGGTTGGCGGTGAGGAAGAAGGCGGCCATGGCGGCCATGCCCACCTTCCACACCATATCCAGCACCCGAGCGGGGGAGATGGTGGAGGCGGGGAGGGCGGCGCCAGCCTCCCCGGCGGTGGGGAGGTCTTCGATCACCTGGGCTTGGGCGTCGTCCGGGGCCTCCCCGGCGGGCTGTGCCGCCTGCACCTGGGCGGGGGCCAGAGCCACCGGCTGCTCCAGGGCGGCGGTAAGCTGCTGCCCGGCCTGCCGGCCCGCGTCCAGCACCGAACCTACGGGCAGGGCGGGCAGCTGCACCGGCACCAGCAGCCGCACCAGCACCAGGGCCCACAGGGCGTACTGCACCCGGCGGGGGATGGCCCTGCGGAAGAGGAACCGGAAGAGGATGAGGGCCAGAATCAAAACCGACGCGGTGAGGATCACTTCTTTCATGACGACTCCTCCTTTGCCTGTTCCAGAATGGCGGAGAGCTGGTCAATGTCCGCCTGACTCAGGGCCCGGCTGTCCACCAGGGTACTCATCATCAGCCCCAGGCTGCCGCCGTACACCTTGTCCAGAAAGTGGCGGGTGGCGGTCGCCTCCGCCTGCTGGCGGGGGAGCAGGGGGGCGTACTCCTTGGCCCGCCCCTCCTCCCGGTGGGTCACCGCCCCCTTGGCCTCCAGCCGGGCGAGCATGGTGATGATGGTGTGCTTGGACCAGCCGGTGTCCCCCTCCAGGGCGTGGGTCAGCTGGGTGATGGTGGCCGGACCGTCCTCCCACAGGCGGTCCATCAGCTTCCATTCGCCGTCGGACAG
>CALWXZ010000179.1 GCA_944385625.1 uncultured Flavonifractor sp.
GCCTCCAGGATGCGGGTGGAGACCTCCTCAAAGGCCTCGATCATCTCGCTGGAGGACACGGAGAACACCCGGGGCAGACCGGTCATCAGGCAGCGGCCCTTGATCTCCACAGTCTGCTCCTCGGGGCGGGGGAAGACGCAGCCGATCTGCATCTTCAGCTCCTCGGCGGTACGCTCGCCGATGAGCACGTTGTGCTTGCGGCGGATATACTTGACAATGGCCTCGTCAAACTGATCGCCGGCAATCTTGATGGAGGTGGACTCCACGATACCGGACAGGGAGATGACGGCGATGTCGGTAGTGCCGCCGCCGATGTCCACGATCATGTGGCCGTCGGGCTTGGCGATGTCAATACCGGCGCCGATGGCGGCGGCCACGGGCTCCTCAATGAGGTACACCCGGCGGGCGCCGGCCTGGATGCCGGCGTCGATGACGGCACGTTCCTCCACCTCGGTGATACCGGAGGGGACACAGATGACGATGCGGGGCTTGAAAAGCCGGAAGGAGGTCACCTTGCGGATAAACTCCTTGAGCATCCGCTCGGTCATGTCATAGTCGGAGATGACGCCCTCCCGCAGAGGACGGATGGCCACAATGTTGCCGGGGGTACGGCCCAGCATCTGCTGGGCCTCGGTGCCCACCTTGAGCAGCTTGCCCGTATTCTTGTCAATGGCTACCACGGAGGGTTCCCGCAGGACCACACCCTTGCCCTTTACATAGACCAGGATAGAAGCTGTACCCAGGTCGATCCCGATATCTTTACTGAACATACCTGCACCTCGACGTTTTTACTCTGTATGATGAATGGTGATGACTGACCAGAAAACCAACTCAGTCAAATAAGGCTGGACAAAATGGCCCAGCTTGATCTTTTATATTATACAGAAGTGTGTCCGCCTTTTCAACGTAAATTTCCGCTAATTTTCTGAATTTTCCCGACAGGGGACCGGTCAGTCCGCCTATCTGGCCCGGGCCAGGGCGGCGCACACCACGTCGGAAGCGCCCATGGTGCGCAGGATGCGGGCGCATTCGGACAAAGTGGAGCCGGTAGTCACCACGTCATCAATGAGCAGAATCCGCCTTCCGTGTACCAGCTCCGGGTCCACCGGTTCATAGGCCCCCAGCACGTTGGCCCGCCGCCGGGATGCCTCGGATATGCCGGACTGGGGATCGGTATCCCGGCCCTTCCGCAGGGTCTCCACCGCCACCTCGCCCAGCTCCAGGGCGGCGGCGCTGGCCAGCAGGAAGGCTTGGTCGTAGCCCCGCTCCCGCTTCCGCTGGGGGGAGAGGGGCACCCAGGTGATGAGATCGTACCGCCCGGCCAGGTGGTCGTGGACACACTGGGCCACCAGGGCGCCGTATACCTTATGATATCCCCGGCGGCCCTTGAACTTGTAGCGGCGGATGGAGTCCCGCACCTTGTCCTGGTAGCGCAGGGGGGCGGCGCACAGGGAGAAAAATTCCCCCGTCTGTTCCGCCAGACTGCCGGTGAGCCAGGGCAGCTCCCGCTGGCAGCGGGCGCAGATGCCGCCCTGGCCGCCGTCCAGCACCTTCCCGCAAAAGACGCACTTGGGCGGAAAGAGCAGGTCCAGCACGAAGCCCAGGGGCCCGCTCATTTTGATCCCTCCGCCGGAATCGGCCCGTGCTCCTTTTCAAATTCCCGGATGCAGCTCTGGATCAGATAGAGGATCTGGCCGCTCATGGAGCGGCCTTCATAGGCGGCTACATATTGGAGCTTGTCGTGGAGGATCTTGTCGGTCCGAATGCTGAGATGGTTGGTCTTTTCCATATGTTCTGCCTCCCTTCATCCGTGGTAAGCAAAGCATATCCTATGAATAAAATATGAGTTAAATATTAGTGCATTTTTACGGCGCAAAATTTGTGGAAAATCCGCCCCCTGGAATGGAAGGGCGGATTTTGAAAACCTAGCCGGTCAGTCCCCAGCGCTCTTCTGGAAATGGTCGCACCAGGGCCGCAGGGTGCAGTTCTGGCAGTCGGGCCGCCGGGCCACGCATACCGCCCGGCCGTGGAGCACCATCCGGTGGCAGAAATCGCTGGACTCCTCCGGCGGCAGCACCTTCCGCAGCTGGGCCTCCACCTTCACCGGGTCCTTGGTGCCGTCGGTTAGGCCCAAAAGCCCGGTGATGCGGATGCAGTGGGTGTCGGCCACCACCACGCCGGGGGTGTGGTACACGTCACCCAGAATCAGGTTGGCGGTTTTGCGGCCCACGCCGGGCAGTTTGAGCAGGTCCTCCATATTGTCGGGCACCACGCCGCCGTAGACCTCCACCAGCATTCGGGCGGCGGCCACGATGTCCCGGGCCTTGGCCCGGAAGAAGCCGGTGGAGTGGATGTAGGTCTCCACCTCGGATACGTCGGCCTGGGCCAGGGATTCCAGGGTGGGGAAGCGGGCGTACAGGGCGGGGGTGACCATGTTCACCCGCTCGTCGGTACACTGGGCGGAGAGCCGCACGGCAAAGAGCAGCTCGTAGGGCTTGGGATATTGCAGGGAACACAGGGCGTCGGGGTAGAGGCGCTTGAGCTCCTCCACAATGGCAATGACATCCTGATGGTCTTTCATAGGATCACCTCGTTAGACAATATAACACATGACGGGCCAAAAAACGAGTGGGTTTTTCCTATGGTGACGATTGTAATTTGGGGAACCATCTAGTATAATGAATTAAATCGCTAAAAGTTTGAAAGGTGGCGACTGACATTGGTCAAGGATATTATGGAGTTTCTCACCGCCCGGGACCCGGAGGTGGGTCAGGCAGTTGAGGCGGAATATGCCCGGCAGCAGCGCAACATCGAGCTCATCGCGTCGGAGAACTTCGTCAGCCCCGCTGTGCTGGCTGCGGCGGGTACGGTGCTTACCAATAAATATGCCGAGGGCTATCCCGGCAAGCGGTATTATGGCGGCTGCCAGTGTGTGGACGTGGTGGAGGAGATTGCCCGCAAGCGGGCCTGCCAGCTCTTCGGAGCCGACCATGCCAATGTGCAGCCCCACTGCGGCGCCAACGCCAACTATGCCGTCTACCAGGCCCTGTGCGAGCACGGGGACACCGTGCTGGGCATGGATCTGGCCAACGGCGGCCACCTGACCCACGGCTCTCCCGTCAACTTCTCCGGCAAGAA
>CALWXZ010000180.1 GCA_944385625.1 uncultured Flavonifractor sp.
GTGCTGGCCTTTGCCGCCCTGTGCCTCCACTGGTTCAACCCCCTGGTGTGGGCGGCCTTCATTCTGGCGGGCAAGGATATGGAGATGCGGTGCGACGAGGCGGTGGTGAAAGAGCTGGGGGAGAATGTCAAAGCCGATTACTCGGCCTCTCTGCTGGCCCTAGCCACCGGACGGCTCACCATCGCGGGCACCCCCCTGGCCTTCGGGGAGGGGGACCCCAAGGGGCGCATCCGCAACCTGCTGCGGTGGAAGCGGCCCCGGGTGTGGCTGTCCCTGGTGGCAGGGGTGGCCTGTGTGGCGGTCATCGCCGCCTGCGCCGCCAACCCCGCCGGGGAGAGCAGCCAGACCCCCACCGGCGGCAGCGGACAGTATCAAAGCATGGAGGACTTTGCCCAACAGACCATGGACAGCGTCAAAGAGGTGACTTACTGCAAATTCTCCAGTGAGACGGTGGCCGATGAGGAGGCCACCGCCCAGGTCACCGGCACCAAGGTGGCCTGGCTGGACAAGATGGGTGAAGTGGAAGGGCTGGCTCCCGAGGGCACCCTGGAGGCCTGGACCTTCAACTACCTGGTGCAGATCGATGTCCCCACGGAGGAAGTCGCCCTGGTGGGCGGTATGTACGAGGAGGACGGCTGGTTTGATCTGGAGGGCCAGGGGGGTCATAATATTGTTGCCCTGCGCTACCCTGACGGCACTTACGACGTCATTTATGATCAGCTGGTCAACGACAACGGAGAATTTCTGGGCAGCCACAACAGCTATGAAGAGGCCATCTATGACTGGTATGTGACCGACCAGGGCCTGGACCTGCCCCTCTATGTGGAGCAGTGGGGCACTTCGGTTCTTGGCCAGGACGGGGAACAGGAGATCAATGTCACGGCCCACCGGTACGACGGGGACGGCTGGTATCTCTATGTTCCCGTGATGGCCTGGACCCAGTGGTCGGCGGACCCGGTCCACAGCGTATGGGTGTCCGCCTACAACACCGGCTCGGCCATCACGGTGGACTACACCAAGACCAACCTGGCCGACTATCTGGCGGGGGACACCGGGGGCATGACCCCTGCCGGTGACAGCGGACGGGTCTTTGAGGCCCAGTGGGACGGCTGGAGCTACCGCTACTACTATGTGGAGGGGACGGAGGGCTGCTGGAGGATCACCATCCGGTGGCAGGATGACGCCATTACCGACTACCCCTACATTGCCATCGAGCCCCTGGTGATGGCCCGTATGGCGGAGAGCTTCACCCCGGACAGCCGGATCACCCCGGCTCAAACCTCGGCAAATCTGCTTTCCGGGGTGACCATTGGCGAGACTCCCCTTACCCTTACCCTGCTGCCTGAGGGCGGTCAAGCTGGTGAGGCGCTGAGGGACTGTTGGAACACCGATAATGGAGAGGGCTATTACAGCGGACTGGCCGATCTCACCTGGCGGAAGTACAGTGCCCCGGTGCAGGAGGTCCCCAAGGGGGACGGAGTGACCCTGGCGGGGCCGGGCTGGACCCTTACCGCCTATGCGGGACTTTCAGCGGCGGCCTATGACGACGGCTCCGGTGTGATATGGCTCAATCCAGACAGTGTGGAGGAGCGGGAGGTATACCGGATTCTGCGGGGCTGGTATGATGAAGTGGAGTTCCAGGCGCTGGGGGGCAACTACGATCAGCAGGATCAAATCGTCATCCCCAATACCGGCCAGGATTATCTGGCGGCAGCCAAAGCCTACTGTACCGCATTGGAGGAGCGCCACCTCCAGGCCAGCTCCGGCAGCAGTTTCTGCTGGACCTATGTCCAGTGCATCGTCAGTCCCGCAGAGGATGATATCCCCGCTTTTGAGGACCTGCCGGACAACGTCTATCCCTTTTATCTGACCACCATCTTTGTGCCGGAGAACGAGGACGCCCTGAATCACTCCATGGCGGGCAACACTGGGGACTATACCGGAGACGACCCGTCGGTACCGGAGGGGGCCTATGAGTACGGTCGCTGCGGATTTATTACGCTGGAGGCTGACGGATGGCACGGCAATCTGGTGGGTACCGGCTGGTGACAATAAGGAGGGAGCGGATGCAACTCACGGCATATGTAAAGGAGCAGTGGGAGAGCAGGAGGATATGGCTGGACGATGAGGCCCGTATCGCCTCCTTCCACCCCATAGAAGGGTGGAGGCTGCTGGACTTCCTGGACCACGGGTATTTCATGGGCTTTCTCCAGGACCTTCAACAAAAGGGCTACCGCTTTCAATGACAAAGAGGACCTGCCATGAAGCAGGTCCCCTTTTTGTGAGAAAACAGGTTATTCCAGGGCAATGTGGCTGCGGATGCGCTGGATAATCATCTCCATAGCCACCTGATTTTTACCCCCCTCGGGCACGATCAGGTCGGCGTACCGCTTGGAGGGCTCCACGAACTGTTCGTGCATGGGCTTTACCGTGGTGAGGTACTGCTGCACCACCGAGTCCAGGGAGCGGCCCCGCTTCTTCACATCCCGCAGGATGCGGCGGAGGATGCGCACGTCGGCGTCGGTGTCCACAAAGAGCTTGATGTCCATCCGCTCCCGCAGGGCGGGCTCCACAAAGATGAGGATACCCTCCACCAGGATCACCTTGGCGGGGCGGACCTCCACCGTCTCGGCGGAGCGGTTGTGCATGGTGTAGTCATAGGTGGGGCTGTAAATAGTCTCCCCCCGGCGCAGAGCGTCCAGATCGTCCACCAGACGCTGGGTGTCGAAGGCGTCCGGGTGATCGTAGTTCAGCTTGCACCGCTCCTCGTAGGGCATATCGTCGTGCTGCTTGTAGTAGTTGTCGTGGTAGAGAATGGAGACCGCGTCCCCAAAGCGCTCCTTCAGTCCCAGAGTCAGGGTGGTTTTGCCCGAGCCGGTACCGCCGGCAATGCCGATAACGATGGTATCCATTGCGTCCGCCCCCCATTTTTTTCTTCAGTATAGCATAATTCCCCCGGATGGTACAGGCCATCCGGGGGAATTCTCAGGTTTCCTCATTTTCAAAGAGCAGCCGGTAGTCCCCCGCCTCGTGGAGATACACCGCCTCCAGGTCCTCATCCGCCCAGGCTTGGTC
>CALWXZ010000181.1 GCA_944385625.1 uncultured Flavonifractor sp.
AGGAGCGTTATGATATGAGTACCATTACCTTGGATGCCCTTCGGATGGGCCAGTGGGGCCAGGTGGCCGAGGTGCTGACCGAGCCGGCCATGCGGCGGCGGCTGCTGGATTTGGGACTGGTGCCGGGAACCACGGTGAGCTGTACGGCGGTCAGCCCGGCGGGGGACCCGGCGGCCTACCTCATTCGGGGGGCGGTCATTGCCCTGCGGCGGCGCGACGCCAGGGAGGTCAGACTGGCAGGGACGCCATGGGACTGACCAGAGCGGCCACAGGGTCGGCTGCGGCGGCGGGGCTCCGGCCGCAGGCGGCGGACCAGCAGCGGGTCATTGCCCTGGCGGGCAACCCCAATGTGGGCAAATCCACCCTGTTCAACAGTCTGACCGGCCTGCGCCAGCACACCGGAAACTGGCCGGGCAAGACCGTGGCGGTGGCCCAGGGCAGCTGCCGCTGGAAGGGAAAGGACTATACGCTGGTGGACCTGCCGGGCACCTACTCGCTGCTGGCCCACTCCGCCGAGGAGGAGGTGGCCCGTGACTTTCTCTGCTTCGGCGGCGCCCGGGGTGCGGTGGTGGTGTGCGACGCCACCTGCCTGGAGCGCAATCTGAATCTGGTCCTCCAGACCCTGGAGCTGGAGCCCCGGACAGTGGTGTGCGTCAATCTGCTGGACGAGGCCGCCCGAAAGCATATCAAGGTGGACCTGGCCGCCCTGTCCGTCTACCTGGGGGTGCCGGTGGTGGGATGCTCCGCCGGGCGGGAAGAGGGGCTGGAGGAGCTGCTGGACGCCCTGGACCGGCTGCTGGAGGAGGAGAGCAGCCCCAGTCCCCGGCTGGTGCGCTATCCGCCGGCGGTGGAATTTGCGGCCGCCGCCCTCAGACCCCTCCTGGAATCCAGGCTCCATGGCCGGCTGCCCGCCCGCTGGACGGCCTTGCGGCTGCTGGAGGGAGACCCCACCTTGCCCTCCGTTCTGGCCCGCCAGACAGGGTGGGACCCTGAGACGGACCGGGAGCTGCAGGGGGCCTTGGCCCGGGCCAGGGAACAACTGGCCCACAGCGCTCTGGAGGATCTGAGCGGCCAGCTGGCGGCCAGTCTGGTCCAGGCCGCCCACCAGGCGGCGGAAGCGGCCCTCCCCCAGGGAACCGCCACCGCCGGTGGGGAGCGGCTGGACCGGCTGCTCACCGCCCGGACCACCGGTATCCCTGCCATGCTGCTTCTGCTGGCGGCGGTGCTGTGGCTCACCATAGAAGGGGCCAACTACCCCTCCCAGCTGCTGTCTGCCGGACTGTTCTGGGTCCAGGACCGGCTGACCGACCTGCTGGCCTGGCTCCATGCGCCGGCATGGCTCCATGGGGCGCTGGTACTGGGGGTGTACCGGGTACTGGCCTGGGTGGTCAGCGTCATGCTGCCCCCCATGGCCATCTTCTTCCCCCTGTTTACATTATTGGAGGACTTTGGATACCTGCCACGGGTGGCCTTCCTGCTGGACCACGGCTTTCAAAAGGCCAAAGCCTGCGGCAAGCAGGCGCTGACCATGTGAGTGGTATATATAATTTTGCAAACTCTGGTTATAGCCTCCAGTGTAGCTGAATCGACTGGCCGTCAATGGTTACCCGCTCCAGAAGGCCGGACAGCAGCGCACGCTTGCGGTCGGTGTCTCCATCGGAAAAGCCCTTCCGGTAGTCCTCTACAGCGGCGAGAAACAGCTCTTTGGCTGGGATCTCATCTGGAGCATTGAGCTGCGATTCCAGCGCAGCCTTTTGTGCGGTTAGATCGTTGACCCGCTGGGTGATGGAGGCCATTGGGATGGAGCCGACCTGATACAGCTCAATCAGACGCTCGATCTGCCGTTCCAGCTCCCCGCAGGTGCGGCGCAGCTTATCCTTGTCAACACGCACTGTCTTGGCGGCGTCGGCAGCCATGATCGCATGATCTACGGCAGTGGAGCTGGACACCATCGCATCTACCTGTTGACATACCAGGTGGTCCAATGTACCGATCTCCCAGTTGTCATTCTTGCAGTCCGGGTCACGGACAAATTTGGGGCTGCTTTTGGCCCTGGAATAGCATTTGTAGTATCCATGGTTGGCTGAGTACCGGGCTCCGCAGCGGCCGCAGTACAGCAGGCCTGAGAGCAGGTAGCCTGCCCGGAAAGGGTTGCGCTGGGACGTGGACTTTGCAGCCTCACGGGACAGGCTGTTGAGCAGCTGATTGGCGGCGGTAAAGACACGCTCCTCCACAATGGGCTGATGTATTCCATCATACTCTTGCCCCATGAAATGGACCTTCCCAATATAGAGGCTGTTCTTCAACACGTTGCGGACCTTTGCCGCCGTCCACTTTGTGGTGTATTTTGTGGATAAAATATGCCAGATCGCGTTGATGGACTTCCCGGCCAGGAACAGATCAAAAGCCTCACGGACCTGCATGGCCTCGTACTCATTGACGGTAAGGACGCCGTCGGCATAGGTATAGCCGGTGGGTGCGTTGCCGCCGCCGTGAAAGTACCCGGCCTTGCCCCGGCCGATCCGGCCCATGGTAAAGCGCTCGGTGATCTGGTCCTTTTCCAGCTGGGCAAAGACGGACAGTATTCCGATCATGGCCCGGCCGAAGGGTGTGGAGGTGTCGAAGTTTTCATTGATGGAGACAAAATCAGTGCCGTGGGCCAGCAGTTCGTCCTCGATGAGGGTGAGGGTATCCTTCTGAGAGCGGCTGAGCCGGTCCAGCTTGTAGACCACCACAGCGTCCACATGGGTCTCCCGGATCTGCGCCAGCATGGTCTGGAGGGCAGGCCGGTCCGTGTTCCCGCCGGAGTATCCCCCGTCTATGTAGGTGTGCAGCAGCACCCAGCCCTTGGCCGCACAATAGGACTCCAGCCGGGCGGTCTGCTCCTCAATGGAGTAGTTCTCCAGCTGGTTCTCGGTGGAAACTCTGGCATAGCCGAATACCATCATTTTGTCCTTGGACA
>CALWXZ010000182.1 GCA_944385625.1 uncultured Flavonifractor sp.
CCCTCTTTGATCCAGCCGATCCTGCGGAAGAACAGGCCGAACAGCCAGGTGAGGACGGCGGGGAGCACAAAGCAGATGAGGACCATCCCCGTCCAGTCCATGGCGGTGATGGCGGCCTTGGCCCCGATGGCCACGTCGTTGACCCAGCCGGTGTACACCCCGATGGGGCCCACCATGCCGCAGGTGCCCATGCCGGAGGCCACGCCGGAGGCCGGGTCGTTCATTTGCAGGCCAAAGACGCAGGTGGCCAGCGGCCCGGTGACGGCGGAGGTCAGGATGGCGGGCAGCCAAATCCGGGGGTTTTTGACGATGTTGCCCATCTGGAGCATGGAGGTGCCCAGGCCCTGACTCACCAGGCCGCCCCAGCGGTTCTCCCGGAAGGAGAGCACGGCGAAGCCCACCATGTTGGCGCAGCAGCCCGCCACCGCCGCCCCGCCCGCCAGGCCGGTGAGGCCGATGGCGGCGCAGATGGCCGCCGACGAGATGGGCAGGGTGAGGGCGATGCCGATGACCACCGACACCAGGATGCCCATCCAGAAGGGCTGGAGAACGGTGGCCCACCGGACAAACTCGCCCAGGGAGGAGGCCGCCGTGCCGATGGCGGGGGCCCACAGGGCGGACAGACCCACCCCGGAGAGAATGGTCACCAGGGGGGTGACCAGAATATCGATCTTGGTCTCCTTGCTCACCGCCTTGCCCAGCTCGGCGGCGATGACGGCGATAAAAAGCACCGCCAGGGGCCCGCCCGCGCCGCTGGCGCCGGTGAGGGTGGTGGAGCCCAGGGAATTGGCGGCGTAGCCCACCGTCACCAGGGAGAAGAGCACCAGGGGGGGCGCCTGGAGAGCGTAGCCGATGGCCACGGCCATGGCCGCCCCGCTCATGGCCGAGCAGTAGCCCCCCACCTCCACCAGGAAGGCCAGCCCCAGCTGGTCCCCCAGGGTGTCCAGAATGGTGCCGATGAGCAGGGAGCAGAACAGGCCCTGGGCCATGGCCCCCAGAGCGTCCACCCCGTACCGCTTGCCGGATATGACAATGTTTTTCTTTTTGAGAAATGCTGAAATCTGTCCCATAGCCAGTTCCTCTGTCAAACGTCATTACAGGTGTCATGACACCTTAATGCACTATTATACCGAGGAAGGAAATTTTGTCAAGGAAAAGATGTCCCTTTTCAGGGAATGTGGTAGAATAGCCTCAAAAGGCGGGGCGTCCAGAGGCCGCCCCCCACAAGCAAAAACGTAGGGGCCGGCGTCCCCGACGGCCCGCTGACTCGTCTGACCTGCCTAATCTGAAAAGGAGAACGCATATGACATTATCTGATCGTCTTGGTTCCCGGGCGGACATCACCGCCGGGGTGGTTCATACCTTCCGCACCCTGTCCCGCCACCCCCACCCCTCCCATCACGAGGAGGAGGTGGGCCAGGACTACATGGAGTTTCTCCGGGGCCTGGGCCTCTCCCCCGTCCGGGACGGGGCGGGCAACGTAATGGCGGACTGTCCCGCCACCCCGGGCCGGGAGGGAGAGCCGCTCCTTATCCTCCAGGGCCACATGGACATGGTGTGCGCCGTCTCCCCCGGCAGCGGGTTTGACCCCCTCGCCCACCCGGTGACCATTCTGGAACAGGACGGCTACCTGTGTACCGACCGCCGCTCCTCCCTGGGGGCGGACAACAACCTGGGCAACGCCGCCGCCCTGTGGGTGGTGAGCCGGGGGGTGAGCCACGGCCCCCTGCGGTTTTTGTTCACCGTGGGGGAGGAGATGGGCCTGGAGGGGGCCAAGGTGGTGGACCCGGCCTGGCTGGCGGGGGCGGCCTTTTTGCTCAACACCGACGGCTTCCACCTGGGCCGGGCCATCGTGGGCTCCGCCGGAGGGCGGCGGGAGTGCTGGACCAGGGCCCTGGACACCTGCCCCGCCCCGGCTGGTGAGGCCTGGCGCATCTCCCTCACCGGCGGCACCGGCGGCCACTCAGGGGACGACATCCACCTGGGCCGCATCAACCCCATCAAGGTGCTGGCCGCCTATTTGAAGGAAAAGCCCGCCCTGGCGGTGGCCGATTTTACCGGCGGCTCCGCCTTCAACGCCATCCCTGCCGGGGCCGAGGCGGTGGTGGTGGGCCGGAAGCCCGATCTGGGAGGGCTGGAAGAAGCGCTCCGCCCCTTCCACACCACCGACCCCAACCTGAAGCTGGACCTGTCCCCCGCCAATCGGCCTGAGACGGTGTGGACGGCCCACTTCCGCCGGGAGGTGCTGGGCCTGCTGGCCGCCCTGGGCCACGGGGTGTACGCCATGGACCCCCAGTTCCCCGGCGTGGTGGGGGCCTCGGCCAACCTGGGGGTGGCGGAGCGGGAGGGAAACCGCTTTGCCGTCCGCCTCTTCCTCCGGGCTGCCCGGGAGGAGGACGAGAGGGCCATGGCGGCGGACAACCGCGCCCTGGCGGAAGGGGCGGGCTTCTCCCTCAAGGTCACCAGCTACCCCGGCTGGCCGGGGGACAAAAACAACCCCCTGGCCCAGGCCCTGGACCGGGTGTACCGGGCCCAGACCGGGCGGGGGCTGGAGATAGGGGCGGTCCATGTGGGGCTGGAGCCCTCGGTGTTCCGCTCCAAAGCGCCGGGGCTGGTGATGGCCTCCACGGGACCGGAGATTCTGGACGCCCACTCGGTGGCCGAGCGGGCCCCCCTGGCGGGACTGGCGGACTACGCCCTGCTGCTGGCGGGGCTGCTGGAGGAGCCTCTCAGCTGAGCAGCTCCTTGTACAGGGCGGGGGCGTCGGCCTTGCCCACGTGCTCGGCCACCGACAGCACCTCCACCTTTACGGTGCGCTCGCCGAAGCGCAGCTCCAGCACGTCCCCCGCCTTCACGTCGTAGCTGGCCTTCACCGGCCGGCCGTTGGCGGTGACCCGCTGGTTGTCGCAGGCCTCGTTGGCCACCGTCCGGCGCTTGATGAGCCGGGAGACCTT
>CALWXZ010000183.1 GCA_944385625.1 uncultured Flavonifractor sp.
ATCGAGGCCAGCGAGGTGCTGCTGGCCAAGGGCGGCGGCGAGACCGAGAAGCAGATCTACCGCTTCACCAAGGGGGACAGCGACCTGTCCCTCCGTTTCGACCTGACCGTCCCTCTGGCCAAGTATGTGGCCCTCCACCAGAACGAGCTCACCTTCCCCTTCCGCCGGTTCCAGATCGGCAAGGTGTACCGGGGGGAGCGGGCCCAGAAGGGCCGCTACCGGGAGTTCTACCAGGCCGACATCGACGTGATCGGCGACGGCGCTCTGGACATCACCAACGAGGCCGAGATCCCCTCCATTATCTACAAGACCTTCACCGCCCTGGGCCTGAAACGCTTCAAGATCCGGGTGAACAACCGGAAGGTGTTAAACGGCCTCTTCGCCCTGCTGGGGCTGGAGGAGCGGGCCGGCGACGTGATGCGCACCATCGACAAGCTGGAGAAGATTGGCCCCGAGAAGGTGAAGGCCATCCTGGTGGACGACTTCGCCGTGGCTCCCGACACCGCCGACACCCTGCTGGGCCTGCTGGCGGCGACCGACCCCATGGCCGCCCTGGCCCCCTTCAAGGGCAAGAATGAGCTCTTCGACCTGGGGGTGTCCGAGCTGGAGACCGTGGTCAGGTATATGTCGGCCTACGGCGTGCCGGAGGACCACTTCATGGTGGATCTCACCATCGCCCGGGGCCTGGACTACTACACCGGCACCGTGTACGAGACCATTATGCTGGACCACCCGGAGGTGGGCTCCATCTGCTCCGGCGGCCGGTACGACAATCTGGCGGAATATTACACCGACAAGCAGCTGCCCGGCGTGGGCATCTCCATCGGCCTGACCCGGCTGTTCTCGGTGCTGGAGGCCCAGGGCTACCTGAACGAGGACCTGCTCACCGCCCCCGCCGACGTGCTCATCCTGCCCATGACCGAGGACCTGTCCCCCGCCATCTCCTTCGCCACCACCCTGCGGGACGCCGGCGTGCGGGCCCAGCTCCACTGCGAGAAGAAGAAGTTCAAGCAAAAGCTGTCCTACGCCGACAAGCTGTCCATCCCCTACGCCGCCTTTTTGGGGGAGGACGAGATCCAGCAGGGCAAGGTGACGGTGAAGGACCTGACCACCGGAGAGCAGCAGACCGTGACCCCCGCCGAAGCCGTGGCCCTGGTCCAGGCCGGGCTGGCCGCCCGGTCCGCCGGCACCCCCATCCGGGACAAGGACTGAATGGAACTTTCCCCCTTTCAAGCCGTCTATAAAAGGACAAACCTGTGCCATTTGACAAGGAGGAATTGTTCCATGAAAAAGCTTGCCGCTCTGGTCCTGTCCGCCGCCCTGCTGGCCGGCTCCGCCGCCGCCATCGCCCCGGAGGAGGCCTTCCCCAAAATCAACGACTACCCCGGCTACGCCGACGTGGAGACCGGCTCCTGGTACGCCGCCCCCGCCCAGGTGTGCTATGAGGTGGGCCTGATGACGGGCACCAACACCGGCTTCACCCCCTTCGGGGAGCTCACCGTGGGCGAGGTGGCCGCCATCGCCGCCCGCATGAACCAGGCCATCACCGGAGATCCCATCCCCATGGCCGACCCCAAGCCCGGCGAGACCCTGCCCTGGTATTTCTCCTATGTGACCTACCTGGAGGCTCTGGGCATCGACGTGCCCGACCCCACCAAGCAGGCCACCCGTCAGGAGTTTGTGTCCATCCTGGCCGCCGTGGTGCCCCAGGAGATGCTCTCCCCCATCAACACCGTCACCACCCTGCCCGACACCCAGGATGAGGCGGTGCTGCGCTTCTACAACGCCGGTATCCTCACCGGCGTGGACAACTGGGGCACCTTTGCCGCGGACAACAGCCTGACCCGGGCGGAGACCGCCGCCATGGTGGCCCGTGTGGCCCGCACCGGCCTGCGCCAGACCTTCACCCCGGCGGACTACACCCCCTTTGCCGCCGCCGGGCTCAAGCCCGACCACGTGCTGTTTACGGGCGGCACCACCGCCGGGGCCTACCTGCCCTATGTGCAGGGCCTCATCGACGGCCTGGAGGCCGACTGCGCCGCCCAGGGCCTGGAGTTCAACTGGTTCAACACCGTGGACGGCGTTACCTTCCTGGACTATGTGAAGAACACCGCCCTCACCCACTTCGGCGTCACCGCCAAGGAGGGCACCGAAGCATACAAGAACTTCAACGTGCAGGTGTATTACAGCCGCGTCATTGACCTGCGCAGCTGACCTTCCCCCCACAGGGGGAAGGTGGCCCGCAGGGCCGGATGAGGGGGAGCAAGTAGACGGACAGCCCCCTCATCAGTCAGCCTGCGGCTGACAGCTTCCCCCCTAAGGGGGGAAGCTAGTGCTATCTGCCCCTTTTTGTTTTCTATTTGTATTTTTACTATTATATATTACAATCTGGAGTTGATTTTATATGGCAAATGTGAAAACCGCCTACCGCACCCACAGCTGTGGGGAGCTGCGCATGGAGCAGGTGGGCCAGACCGTCACCCTGGCGGGCTTCCTGGAGAACTTCCGGGAGGTGGGGGCCAGCCTGGGCTTCGCCGTGCTGCGGGACTTCTACGGCACCACCCAGGTGGTGGCCGAGACCGAGGAGATGGTCAAGACCATCAAGGCCCTGAACAAGGAGTCCACCATCGCCGTCACCGGCGTGGTGCGGGAGCGGGATAGTAAAAACCCCAAGCTGCCCACCGGCGACATCGAGGTGGTACCTGAGAAAATTGAAGTGCTGGGCCGCTGCCGCCACAACGAGCTGCCCTTCCAGATCAACCGCAGCCGGGAGGCCGACGAGTCCCAGCGGCTGAAGTACCGCTACCTGGATCTCCGCAACCCCGCCGTAAAGAGCAACATCATCCTCCGCTCCCAGGTGGTGGCCGCCCTGCGGCAGGCCATGACCGCCCAGGGCTTTATGGAGATCACCA
>CALWXZ010000184.1 GCA_944385625.1 uncultured Flavonifractor sp.
AACGGCGCCATCCGCCGGGTGAACGTGAACATCGCCGCCACCACGGTGGAGGACTACCGCAAGCTGAAGGAGGCCGGCATCGGCACCTACATCCTCTTCCAGGAGACCTACCACAAGGAGAGCTATGAGAAGCTCCACCCCACCGGACCCAAGAGTAACTACGCCTATCACACCGAGGCCCACGACCGGGCCATGGAGGGCGGCATCGATGACGTGGGCCTGGGGGTGCTCTTCGGCCTGGAGCTCTACCGCTACGAGTTTGCCGGCCTGCTGATGCACGCCGAGCATCTGGAGGCGGTGTTCGGGGTGGGTCCCCACACCATCAGCGTGCCCCGGGTGTGCCCCGCCGACGACATCGACCCCAACGCCTTCGACAACGGTATCTCCGACGACATCTTTGCCAAGATCGTGGCCTGCATCCGGGTGGCGGTGCCCTATACCGGCATGATTATCTCCACCCGTGAGTCCCAGAAGGTGAGAGAGCGGGTGCTGGAGCTGGGCATCTCCCAGATCTCCGGCGGCTCCCGCACCAGCGTGGGCGGCTATGTGGAGAAGGAGCCGGAGGAGGAGTCCTCCGCCCAGTTCGACGTGTCCGACAGCCGCACCCTGGACCAGGTGGTCCGCTGGCTGATGGAGCTGGGCTATGTGCCCTCCTTCTGCACCGCCTGCTACCGGGAGGGGCGGACCGGCGACCGGTTCATGTCCCTGTGCAAGGCGGGGCAGATTCAGAACTGCTGCCTGCCTAACGCCCTCATGACCCTGAAGGAGTACCTGGAGGACTACGCCGCCCCCGAGACGAAGGCGGTGGGCGAGAAGGTCATCGCCCAGCAGCAGGAGCACATCACCAACCCCAAGGTCAAGGAGATCGTGGCCGAACGGCTGGTGAAGATCGCCCAGGGGGAGCGGGACTTCCGGTTCTGATATACCATCCATGACTTGAATGTTCGCAACGGGGCGGCCTTGGGGCCGCCCCGTCCATTATCCATATAAGGAGGTCTTTCCTATGAGCCTGAACGCCACACCCGCCGGCGAGCGGGTCCACATCGCCTTTTTCGGCCGGCGCAACGCCGGCAAGTCCAGCCTGGTCAACGCCTTTACCGGCCAGGATCTGGCCATCGTGTCCGACGTGAAGGGCACCACCACCGACCCGGTGTACAAGGCCATGGAGCTGCTCCCCCTGGGCCCGGTGCAGATCATCGACACCCCCGGCATCGACGACGAGGGCGCACTGGGGGAACTGCGGGTGAAAAAGACCCGGCAGGTCCTCAATAAAACCGACCTGGCCATCCTGGTGGCCGATTCCACCGCCCCCCTGGGGGAGGCGGAGGAGCAGCTGCTCTCCCTCATCAAGGACAAGGGCATCCCCTACCTGCTGGCCTGGAACAAGGCCGACCTGCTGGACCGTGTGCCGGAGGAGGGGGAGAACACCCTGTGGGTCAGCGCCCTCACCGGCCTGCACATCCATGCGCTGAAGGAGAAGGCCGCCCACCTGGCGGGGCAGGAGGGGCCCAAGCAGCCCCTGATTGCCGATCTCTTGCAGCCCGGGGACACCGTGGTGCTGGTGGTGCCCATCGACAAGGCGGCCCCCAAGGGCCGGCTGATTCTGCCCCAGCAGCAGACCATCCGGGACGTGCTGGAGGCGGGGGCCTCCGCCCTGGTGTGCCGGGACACCGAGCTGGCCCTCACCCTGGAGCAGATGGGGAAGGCTCCCCGGCTGGTGGTCACCGACAGCCAGGCCTTTGCCAAGGTGGCCCAGATTGTGCCCCGTGAGGTGCCCCTCACCTCCTTCTCCATCCTGATGGCACGGTACAAGGGGGATCTGGCCCTCACGGTGGAGGGGGCCCGGGCCCTGTCCACCCTGAAAACCGGGGACAAGGTGCTGGTTGCCGAGGGCTGCACCCATCACCGCCAGTGCGAGGACATCGGCACCGTGAAGCTGCCCCACTGGATTCATGAGGCCACCGGGGTGGAGCCGGACTACACCTTCTGCTCCGGCCGGGAGTACCCGGAGGACCTGACCCCCTACAAGCTGGTGATCCACTGCGGGGGCTGCACCCTGGGGGAGCGGGAGATGAAGTACCGCCAGCGCACCGCCGCCGACCAGGGCATCCCCATCACCAACTACGGTATCCTCATCGCCTCCATACACGGCATTCTGGAGCGCACCCTGGAGCCCTTCCCGGAATTTCATAAATAAGAGAAGGACCGCTGCACCGCAGCGGTCCTTCAGTTTGTCAAAAAAGCCTCGCAGAGTTCGCGCCCGCAGGCGCGAAAAGATCTCAAATTTGTTTTCGGCCGCGACCTGTGCGTGGCCGAAAACACTTCTCAGCACACAAGTGTGGAATTTGTCCGCTTAAAACGGACAAATTCTGCGCGCAGCGGGCTGCATCTCCCCTCGAAAAAGTGGCTTGCCACTTTTTCGACAACCTCAGTTTTGATAGATCTCCTTGGCGTAGCGGACGGTGGCCATGGCGTCCTTGGCGTAGCAGTCCGCCCCGATCTGGTCGGCGTAGGCGGGGGTGAGCACCGCGCCTCCCACCACGATCCTCACCTGGGGGCAGCGCTCCCGCAGCCGGCGGATGGTCTCCTCCATATTGACCACCGTGGTGGTCATCAGGGCGCTGAGACCCACCAGTTTCACCCCGGGTTGTCCGGCGGCCTCCACGATGCGCTCCGGGGCCACGTCCCGGCCCAGGTCCACGACGGTGAAGCTGTAGTTTTCCAATAACACCTTGACGATGTTCTTGCCGATGTCGTGGATGTCCCCCTTGACGGTGGCCAACACCACAGCCCCCTGACTGGGCCGGTCCTCGCCGGACATGGCGGACTGCACCACCTCAAAGGCGGCCTTGGCGGCCTCGGCGCTCATGAGCAGCTGGGGCAGGAAGAGGGTGCCCTTCTCAA
>CALWXZ010000185.1 GCA_944385625.1 uncultured Flavonifractor sp.
GCCAGATCGCTCTCCCACTCGGGCGGGGTGTCCAGCCAGTCCTGGGCGCAGTCGTAGACCAGGCCCTGGTGGGGGATGGCGTCCAGCAGGTGGACCTGTTCCGGAGAAGTACACCAGAGCAAGGGCTCCCGGAAGCGGTGGAGGTCCATCAGCTTCAAAATATGGCGGGTCAGCTTGCGGTCCCGGACAAACCGGAGCAGCCGCTGGTCCTCGGCGGCCTGGGGGGCCGGTGGAAGGGCGTGTACGGTCAGACCCGGCCGCACCTTGCGGCCGGGCTTGCGGTAGTTGCGGGAGGGGGGCTCCAGATAGAGAATTTTGGCCTGCTTCAAGCGGGCCATCAGCTGCTGGGTGCGGGTGGGGATGGTACTCCATGGCTGGGAGGAGAGGCACAGGATCTGTTTCAACGGGACACACCCTCCAAAAGCCGGCGGGCCGTCTCCTGATTGTGCTGCTCCACCTGGCGCAGCCGCTCCACACCGCCGGAGAGGAACTGGGTATCCCCGATGCGGGCATAGACGGCGTCCACATAGCCGCACAGGGAGTCGGCACTGACCTTGTCCAGATCGGTGTAGAGGTCCTGACCGATATAGGAGAGGAAGGAACTGATCTTCTGATCGTAGACCACCCCCACCAGGGGTACCCCCTGACCGGCGGCAAAGACCAGGGCGTGCAGCCGCATGGAGATGACCGCCTGCATCCGGGCAAACAGGCCGATGGTGTGGTCGGAGCTGCCGGTGTAAGTCAGAATATGGTGGGGGGCTTTCATATACTTGGCGGCCAGTCTGGCGGCGTCCACATCCAGCCGCCGCTCAATGGGGAGAAAAACGGGGGTCAGGCCGTATTTTTCATAGGCGTAATCGGCGGCGGCGGCAAAAACGGGGGCCTTGGCCTCAAAGCCGGGCCAGGGACGCAGAGCGAAGCCGATATATTTGCCGTTGGGGTCGATGCCCTGGCTCTCCATCAGGCCGTCCACCACCGGAGCGGGGGCGGCGGGGAGGATTACCGTGGGGTCGGCGGAGAGAATGATCTCCGGATGGGTGACGTGCATATCGGCCAGCTCCTCCCGGGAGTGGGTATCCCGGAGGGTGATGGCGTCCACGTTCTTCTGGAGGACCTTGGAGGCCCGCCTCCGGTTGGAGGGAGAGTGGATGGGGCCGATGCCGCAGCCGTACATCATAACCTGGTTGCCCAAGCGCTTGGCCCAGGAGATGGTGAAGAGATAAAACCACAGGGAGCGGTGGCTGGTCACATCCTGCATCAGGGAGCCGCCGCCGTTGATATACAGCCTGGTTTTGCGCATCCGCCAGAGGAATTTGGGGAAGGCAAAGGTGTAGATGGAGTTGACCCGGTAGGTGCGCCGGGTGTCCTTGGGGCTGCGGGAGAGCACCCAGATGGGCAGGTCGGGGTCCACCTGCCTCAGCTCGGTGACAATGGCCTCCAGGATGGCGTCGTCACCGGCGTTGCCCCGGCCGTAGGCCCCGCAGACCAGGGCCCCGTCCCGGCGGCCGGTGTTGCGGCTCTGGCGGCGAAGGATGGTCTCATAAATGGAGAGCTGCCGCTGGAGGGTGCTCTCCAGGGAGTAGTCCTCCTTGGCCCGCTGATAGAGCCGCTGTCCCATGTGCCGGCGCAGCTCCGGGTCCCGGGCCAGGGTGATGAGATGGCGGGAGAGACCCTCCGCGTCGCCGGCCTCAAAGAGAAAGCCGTGGATACCGTGCTCGATGAGATAGGGCACGCCCCCCACCCGACTGGCCACCGTGGGCAGGCCGGCCCGGGCCCCCTCGGTGAGGGAGTAGGGGAAGGTCTCGGACAGGGAGGTGAGGGTGTTGATGTCCAGAGCGTTGTAGAAGCTGTCGGTGTCGGACACCCAGCCGGCGAAGCAGACCTGTTTGGATACCCCCAGCTGGTTGGCCAGATCCTTCAGCATTTCCATCTGTTCGCCGTCGCCTGCGATGAGCAGCCGCAGGTTGGGGCAGGCCTGGTGGGCCAGGGCAAAGCCACGCACCAGGGTGGCAATGTCCTTGACCGGGTTGAGGCGGGCGGCAATACCCACCACAACCGAGTCACGGTCTGCCTCCAGCCCCACGCTTTTCCAATATTCCTCCCGGGAGAGGGCGGGGGTGCGGGGGGTGAAGTCGATGCCGTTATAAATGGTGAACAGCTTGTCCGGATCAAAGCCCCGGGAGATAAGCAGGTCGGTCATGGCGTCGGACACACCGATGCGGTAGTCCAGCTTCCGCAGGGCGATGGTGTTGATGGTGCCGTAGCTCAGGCGGGAGAAGGGACGGCCCAGGTAGTCCAGCCGGTAGTCGGAGTGGACGGTGGTGACCACCGGCAGGCCGGTGGCCTTCCGCAGCAGGGCCCCCATCAGGTTGCCCCGGGCGCCGTGGCAGTGGAGGATCTGATAGCCCCCCTCCTCAATCATTTTTTTCAGGGTCTTACGGATTTTCAGCAGATTGTGTCCGGGCAGGACCACGGTTGGGATACCCAGTTCCCGGGCCTCCTGGGCAAAGGGACCTTCCATAAAACATACCATGGTGACGTCGATGGTATGGGCAAGATTTTTCAGCAGAGAATGGACATGGGTTTTGGCGCCGCCGCTGTCGCCGCCGGAGATGAGGTGCATGACCTTCATGGACTCAAAACCTCCAAAGAAAGTACTTGTGTCTCGGTGGGGATCTATGATACAATAACCCGGTACCATTGTACCAAGTGCGACATGAATTTACAACCTCGGAGGCTGCAAAAAGATGATAGACGAAAAGGGAAGACTGTTTGGTAAAATCAACATCGTGGATCTGCTGGTGATCCTGGTG
>CALWXZ010000186.1 GCA_944385625.1 uncultured Flavonifractor sp.
CTTGCCCCGCCAGTGGGAGTTGAGGAAGAGGGCCAGCTCCAGAGGCAGCAGCATGACCAGCTGCTCGGCAAAGTTGTTGGGATTGTCAAAGAAGGAGTAGACCCGGCCGGGCATACCGGCGTTGACGGTCATATCCTGCTGGGAGGCCACCACCTCCACGCCGACATACCCCTGGTAGCAGCCGTAGATGGCGGCAATGGAGATGCCCAGCACCGCCAGGGCCACCACCAGCTGGAGCTGCTCGTACTTGCGCACCGTGCTCACCACCAGCAGCACCAGCAAGAAGGCGGTGATGTGGAAGGCGAAAAAGCGCATGGACAGGCGGGTGGCAATGGACCCGGCCAGGGCGATACAGATGAAGGCCATATAGAGGCTCATGTAGGGCCCCAGGGTATCCAGCTCCAGCCGGTCCCGGGCCCGGGAGGCGCTGCCGATGACGAACAGGCCGGTGACAGCCACCGCACCCAGCAGGCCGTAGGTGTTGTTCCACATCTCATGGGGGGCCACCAGCATCACCAGCATGAACAGGCCCAGGAAGAAGAACCCGGCCCCGCCCACGGCCCCCAGAAAGCGGCAGAACAGGCTGCCGTCCCACACCGGGCGGCCAATCTGATAGATCCATTTGCAGATGGCACAGGGAATGTTGATGATGGCGGTGAGCAGCCTGCAAATCAGGCTGTCCGGCCAGGCCTTGGGAATGGTCCCCTCCCGCCAGACAAAGCGGAAAATGACGCTGCCTTTCAGCTGCCGGGTGAACCACCGCTCCAGGCCCGTACAGGCCCGGCCGGGCAGGCTGCCGCCCCAGGCCTGCCGGAGTCCCAGCCAGAAGGCCAGGAAAAAGCGAAGAAACAGGCTGTTTTTTGCGATAGACATCAGGTTTTACTCCTTGGAATCAGTCGTGAAGGGCTTTTTCGTACACGTCGTAGGTGGCCTTGGCCATCTTGTGGATCTCAAACTTCTCCTCCATGGTCCGCAGGGCATTCTCCCGGCAGGCCGCCCGAAAGTCCGGGTCCTCCAGGAAGCGCTTCATGGCCCCCGCCATGGAGTCGGGATCGTCGTAAGTGACCAGGAGGCCGCAGCCCGCCTCGTCGTTCACAATATCCGAGTTGCCCCCCATGTCGGTGGCGATCACCGGCAGTCCGGCGGCCATGGCCTCGATGATGAGGAAGGACAGGGCCTCGTGCCGGGAGGAGTTGACATACAGATCGGAGCCCTTGTACAGGTTCTTGATATCCTTGCGGAAGCCGATAAATCTGACCTGCTCCTCCAGCCCCAGCTCCTTGACCTGGGCCTTGGAGGGCTCCAGCAGGGGGCCGTCCCCCGCCAGCACCAGGGTAAAGGGCTTGTCCGTCAGCTGGGTGAGCCGCTTCACCGAGTCGATGAGGTATTTGTGGCCCTTGTCGTCGGCAAACCGGGAGGCGCACAGCATCACGAACCGGTCCTCCGGCAGGCCCAGCTCGGAGCGGAGGGTGGACTCCGAGCGATCCCCCGCCCAGGCCTCGGGGTCCACGGCGTTGAAAATGACCTGGATGCGGTCGGCGCTCCAGCCATTGGCGATAAGCTGCTCCTTGCCCTTGTTGCATACGGCGATCATCTGGTCCTGGCGCTTGTCCATCCAGCGGTTGGACAGCCGGGTGATAAAGTCGTTGGCCAGAACGAAGTGATTGGTGTACACCACCCGGATCTTTTTATTGTACTTTTTGGCCAGCAGGGCGGTGTAGTGCTCCCGCAGGTAGTGGCAGTGGATCAGATCGATATCCCACTCCCGGCACAGCTGGGCCAGAGCTCTGGCGGCCTCTTTGTCAAACCGGCGGCGCATGGTGATCTGCCGGCAGGGGACCCCCATGGCCTCCAGCCGCTCCACCAGCAGTCCGCCCTCGTTATAGGCAAAGAAGGGCTGCACCAGCCCGTCGGCGGAGAGGTATTTCACCAGCGTCTCCACATACCGCTCCGTCCCCGCTTTGCCCGCATAGTTCAGCAGATAGAGTACCTTGCGCATGGCAAATTCTCCTTTTGTATCGGCGGCTTACTTCTCCGCCCAGTTGCCGGTGGCCTCCGCCTTCAGATAGGCGTTGATAAAGCCGTCCAGATCGCCGTCCATAACGGCGTTGATGTTGCTGGTCTCGTAGCCGGTGCGGTTGTCCTTCACCAGCTGATAGGGCATAAACACATAGGAGCGGATCTGACTGCCCCACTCAATCTTGAGCTGCACACCCTTGATGTCGGAGATCTTCTCGGCGTGCTGCTGCATCTTCAGTTCCACCAGCTTGGCCCGCAGCATCCGCAGGCAGGTGTCTTTATTCTGGAACTGGCTGCGCTCGGTCTGGCAGGACACCACAATGCCGGTGGCATGGTGGATCAGCCGGACGGCGGAGGAGGTCTTGTTGATGTGCTGGCCGCCGGCGCCGGAGGAACGGAACACCTGCATCTCGTAGTCCTCGGGCCGGATCTCCACATCGGCGTCCTCGGGCAGGTCGGGCATGACCTCCACGGCGGCAAAGGAGGTCTGCCGCCGGGCGTTGGCGTCAAAGGGGGACACCCGCACCAGGCGGTGGACGCCGTGCTCGCTGCGCAGGTGGCCGTAGGCATTCTCCCCCTCGATGAGGATGGTGGCGCTCTTCAGGCCGGCCTCGTCCCCGTCCAGATAGTCCAGGGTCTTGCAGGTGAAGCCGTGGCGCTCGGCCCAGCGGGTGTACATCCGGAAGAGCATCTGGGCCCAGTCCTGGGCCTCGGTGCCGCCGGCGCCGGCGTGGAAGGTGAGGATGGCGTTGGAGTT
>CALWXZ010000187.1 GCA_944385625.1 uncultured Flavonifractor sp.
AACCAGGCGGCGGCGGACAAAAACGCCCTCTTCCTCACCCGCTCCCACACCCGCATGACCACGGCGGCTGTCCATTATATGGTAAAACAGCGGCTTTTGAAGGCGGGTCTGGACCCGGCCCTCTACTCCAGCCACAAGCTGCGCCACACCGCCGCCACATTGATGCTGCAAAACGGCGTGGACGTGCGCACCCTCCAGGAGGTGCTGGGCCACGAGAACCTGAACACCACCCAGATCTATACCCACGTGGATAACGAGAGCCTCCGTGCCGCCGCCCGGGCCAATCCCCTGGGCAGGGTGCGGAAAAAGAGCAAACAGAGCGAATAACGGCGGGCGGGGATAAACCCCGCCCCTACGGACTTCCGGAAACATGAAAAAATGGCCGCCATTTGGCGGCCATTTTTCCTGTCTTCACTTGTTCGCCAGCGCGGAAAGCTCCTCCAGAGTCACCTGGTAGGCCTTTTCGGCGTGGATCAGCCAGTCCGGCTTGTCCGCCGGCACCGGCAGGGCCTCTCCCCGATTCTCCAGGATGCGCTCCGCGATCCAGGCCAGGAGGGCCGGATTTTTCACCAGAACCGGCCCGGTGATGTGGGTGCCCACCAGGTTGCCGTGGCGGAAGCCCTCGGCTCCTCCCTCCTGCTCATTGCCCATGCCCATGGTCATGGCCTGGAACAGGGGCTCCTCCACTCCGGCGGTGTGGGAGCACTTGTTCATGAAACCCACCACCGGCTGGGAAACAGGGCCGTTCTGGGCGATGACATCGTGGGGCAGGCGCTTGTCGGTCTCCACGGTGGTGAAATCTGCGAAGCCCAGGGCCTCATACACCTTGCCCGTCCGGTCGGTAATGGAGGCCCCCAGCAGCTCCATGGCGTTGCCGGTGAAGAACACCAGGGAACCCTCCGCCGCCTCTTTCAACAAGTCCCTGTAGGAGGACAGCCAGCCCAGGGCGGCCTTCTGGGTGCGCTCGGTGCCCGCCCCCATATAGATGAGGTCGGCCCCGGCAAAGTCGGGGGCGTCGTCACAGCCCACCGTCCTGAGCTCCACCTCAGCCCCCCGCCAGGTGAGATAGCGGGAGAGCAGGGTCAGGTTGGCGTACTCCCCGTACAGGCTCATAGCCTCCGGGTAGAGATGCAGCAGTGTGATTTTCATGTCCGCCCCTCCTTATTCCGTCCGCTGGACCCGGCTCAGCAGCTTGTCCCGGTCGGAGAAGCAGGTGACCACATACAGGTCCTCTTCCCCGTCCTCCTCCAGCAGCTGGGCCGCCTGGGCCACGGTGTCCAGACAGGTGATCTTGTCCTGAGGCACCGCCGAGCAGTCAAACCGCAGGGCCAAATCATTGACGTACTTGCCGCACAGCACCACCCGCTGAACATTGGGGGCGGAGAGCTGGTCAAAATCGATGTCCCACAACCAGCTGGTCTCGCCGGTGAAGTATTTCCGGCTGATGGCGTCCACGATGACCAGCACCGAGCACGGCTTGCCGGTGTCCTTAATATAACGCAGGTTGGTGTCGTAGGCCACCGAGTTTTCGTGCTTGCTGGTGAGCAGGGTGCCGTGGTGCCCCCCCAGTGTAAAGGTGACCATCCGGCCGTTCTTCAGGATGTAGCTGCCCAGCACGTCGGCGATGGTCTGCTTGTCCACCCCGCACAGCCGGCACAGGGACCAGGCCGCCAGGATGTTGTACACGTTGTAGATACTGCGGAAGCTGAGGGTAATCTCGGTGTCCCCGTCCAGCACCAGCTTGCCCTTTTTCAGGTCCAGGCCGGTGGCGGCAAAGTCGGGGTCGTGGCGGTGGTGGCCGCAGACGGTGCAGCGGTAGTGGCCGATATGGTTGTAGTGGTAAAGGGTGTACTCCATTCTTCCTTTACACACTGGGCACCGGGCGCCGTCGTGGTACACCCCGTGGTGTTCCTCCGTGGCGCCCTCCCAGGCCTCCAGGCCGAACCAGCGTACCTTCTCATGATCCCGGCCGAAGCAGGACACCAGGGGGTCGTCGGCGTTGAGCACCAGGGTGGTCTCATCGTGGATGGCGGGCAGGAGGGCGTCGTACACCCACTCGGGATGGCCGTTGCGGGTGAGCTGGTCCCGGTACAGGTTGGTGATGACGAAGTGGGTGGGGTGGAACCACTGGAAGCTGTAGCGGGCATAGCGCTCGTCGCTCTCCAGCAGCAGCACGTCGCCTTTCATCTTCCCCCCCAGGGTGCAGTGGGTGAGGATGAGGGTGGTGACCCCCTCGATCTGGTTGGAGCCCTCGGCGTTGTATACCACGTCCTTCCCGGCGGCCCGGAGGACGGCGGCGATCATCTCCACGGTGGAGGTCTTGCCGTTGGAGCCGGTGACGGCGATGACGTATGGGGGCAGCTTCACCCGCCGCAGCACGTCGGGACACAATTTGAGGGCAAATTGGCCGGGCAGGCTGCTCCCCTTCCCCACCAGCTTGCCCACAAAGCGCAGGATCTTGCACAACATGATGGCCAGCACCATTCTCATGGACAGTTCACTCCTTATCGAATGCGTACCTTACATTATACCCACCCTTGCAGGCGGAAGTCAACGGCCTGAGGCGGATTGGCGGGGATTTTGTCCTCCGGCGGACCAATAAAAAAGAGACCGCCATCGGCGGTCTCTTTTCACAGGGCGGGATTTACTCCGCCAGGAACTTCTCCAGACGGGCCAGGCCCTCCTTGATGTTGTCCATGGAGGTGGCGTAGGACCAGCGGACAAAGTTGGGCGCGCCGAAGCCGGAGCCGGGCACCACGGCCACCAGGCCGTA
>CALWXZ010000188.1 GCA_944385625.1 uncultured Flavonifractor sp.
GAGGGCAAGGCGGGCCGTCCCCGGATGAAGCCCCCCTTCATCAAGCAGTGCGGCGTGTTCCACCTGCCCACCTGCGTCAACAACGTGGAGTCCCTCTCCCTGGTGCCTCCCCTGCTGCTGGACGACGAGGGCTACTACAAGAGCCAGGGCACCGAGGACTGCCCGGGCACCAAGATGATCTCGGTCTCCGGCAACGTGAAGCACCCCGGCGTGTTTGAGGTTCCCTTCGGCATCACCATCCGGGAGATCGTCTACGATCTGGCCGGCGGCATGGAGAACGACGAGTATCCCCTGCGCCTGGTGCAGCTGGGCGGCGCTTCCGGCCGGATCTGCTCCCCCGCCCAGCTGGACACCCCCTACACCTACAAGGGTATGCGGCAGGCCGACCTGACCGCCATCGGCTCCGGCGCGGTGCTGGTGGTGGACGAGCGCACCAGCGTCATCGGCTTCCTCCGCATGACCCAGGAGTTCTTCTCCCACGAGAGCTGCGGCCAGTGTACCCCCTGCCGGGAGGGCAACCGCCACATCGCCATGCTGCTGGATAAGATCGCCGTCGGCGAACACACCCAGAAGGATGTGGACACCCTGAAGAAGTTTGCCGACATCATGTCCTGCGCTTCCCTGTGCGGCCTGGGCGAGACGGCTCAATCCGCCCTGCTGTCCGCCATGAAGCGCTTCCCTGAAGTCTTTGCCGTCAAAGAGGAGGTCGCGGTCCGATGAGCAATACGGTACATCTTACCATCAATCATATGCCGCTGGAGGTGCCCGCCGGCACCCGCATCATCGAGGCGGCCAAGATGCTGAACATTGACATTCCCCATCTGTGCTATCACCCCGACCAGACCATCAAGGCCCACTGCCGGATGTGTATGGTGGAGGTCACCGGCCAGCGCAAGCTGCTGGCCGCCTGCTCCACCGTGGTGTGGGAGGGCATGGAGGTCTTTACCGACACCAAGAAGGTGTACGACGCCCAGGTGGGCGTGCTGGATCTGATCCTGGCCGACCACAAGCAGAAGTGCCTCTCCTGCGCCCGCAACGGCAACTGCGAACTGCAAAAGCTGTGCCGCCGGTTCAACCGCCTCAACCCCGAGCTGCCCGACATCTCCTCCAACGAGCCCCTGCGCATCGACAACCCCTCCATCGTGCGGGACCCCTCCAAGTGCGTCAAGTGCGGCCGCTGCGTGAAGGTGTGCGGCGAGGTCCAGGGCTGCGCCGCCCTCACCGCCTCCAACCGCTCCGGCGACTATAAGATCACCACCGCCTTTGACCTGCCCATGGACCAGACCGACTGCGTGCTGTGCGGCCAGTGCTCCCTGGTGTGCCCCGTGGGCGCCATCGTGGAGGTGGACAATACCAACGACGTGGTCCGGGCCATTCAGGATCCCACCAAGCACGTTGTGGTCCAGGTGGCCCCCTCCGTCCGAGTGGGCCTGGGCGACGAGTTCGGCCTGGAGGCCGGCGCCATCGTCACCGGCAAGATGGTCAGCGCCCTGAAGATGCTGGGCTTTGACAAGGTGTTCGACACCAACTTCTCCGCCGACCTGACCATTATGGAGGAGGGCAGCGAGCTTCTGGACCGCATCAAGAACGGCGGCAAGCTGCCCATGTTCACCTCCTGCTCCCCCGGATGGGTCACCTACATGGAGAAGCATCACCCCGAGCTGATGGACAATCTGTCCTCCGCCAAGAGCCCCCAGGGTATGTTCGGTGCCGTGGTCAAGACCTATTATGCCCAGAAGATGGGCTGGGACCCCCACGACATCGTGTCGGTTTCCGTCATGCCCTGCACCGCCAAGAAGTACGAGGCCAGCCGGCCTGAGCTGGGCCGGGACGGCTACCAGGACGTGGACTACGTCCTCACCACCCGTGAGCTGGCCAAGCTGATCCGCTACGAGGGCCTGGACCTGTCCATCCTGCCCGACGGCGAGTTTGACTCCCCCCTGGGCATCGGCACCGGCGCCGGCGCCATCTTCGGCGCCACCGGCGGCGTGATGGAAGCCGCCCTGCGTACCGCTTACGAGCTGTATACCGGCCAGACCCTGCCCCGCCTGGAGTTTGACGCCGTGCGCAACGACGTCAACGCCATCAAGGAGGCCACCATCGACCTCAACGGCACCCCCCTGAAGGTGGCTATCGCCAACGGCCTGAAGAACGCCGAGGAGATCATCCGCCGGGTGGAGAGCGGCGAGGCCGACTACATCTTCATCGAGATCATGGCCTGCCCCGGCGGCTGCATCGGCGGCGGCGGCCAGCCCATCGGCACCAACAACGCCGTTCGGGACGCCCGCATCAAGGCCCTGTACGAGATTGACCGGTCCCTGCCTCTGCGCAAGAGCCACGACAACCCGGAGATCAAGACCGTCTATGAGGAGTTCTTCGGCGCGCCCCTGTCCCACCGCTCTCACGAGCTGCTCCACACCCACTATCACGCCCGTGCCAAGAAGCACGACTTCTCTCACCTGAAGTAAGCAAAAAGCGGCCGCCCAACCGGGCGGCCGCTTCTCTATATCTCTGCACGCAAAAAGGCCGGCGCACACTGAACCGACCCATCTTGTGCGGACAGCACAAAAAGGCCTCAATGTAGGGAAATGTGAAGTTTTAAGCGGAGTGGCG
>CALWXZ010000189.1 GCA_944385625.1 uncultured Flavonifractor sp.
ATGGTGGTATAGAACATCATCAGCAGGTAGTTGCCCGCCATACCGAACCAGCCGTACCAGTGCCACTTGGTGCCCTTGGGCTCCAGGACCTGGAAGGACACAATGACGCTCTTCCGGCTGGCCCGGCCCACAGCAAACTCCATGGCCATGATGGGCAGGCCCATGACCACCAGAAATACCAGATAAATCAGCACAAAGGCGGCGCCGCCGTACTGCCCCACAATGTAGGGGAACCGCCACACGTTGCCCAGGCCGATGGCGCACCCGGCGGAGATGAGCACAAAGCCCAGCCGGGACGCAAAGGTTTCTCTCTCTTTCACGCGTTTTCCTCCTTGGCTTGGCCGCCGGGAGCGGCCGTCTGGGCGGGTTTCTATTCCCCCGCCCTGCCAAACTCCTCCCCGCGGCTCAGCTCCGCCTAAGAGAATTCCCGCGGCAGTAACCGCGGGAACGATCGGCATACGAAATGGTAGTCCTCTAAGCCTCTGGCCGGCCCCACTCCGTTGCGTGGTCGATTCAGCAGACTTTATCATATCGGATTTTGCCTGAGCTGTCAATCGCCAGCCTGTATCACCCTGTATTTTGATTGATCCGCCCTACAGCCAGTCCTCGATGACATCCCGCAGGGTCACCGGCGACACCTGGTTGCGGCGGAGCAGCTCCACCAGCTCATCGATGCGTCCGGCACTCACCGTAATGTTGGGCACTTCCTGGCTGTCCCCGTCCGGCCCGGTGACTTTCACACCGTAGCTCTCGCAGCACAGCCCGCCCACCGCCATTTCGTCCACCAAAATGGCGTAGCGGTAGCCGCAGCCCTCGGGACTCTCCAGCAGCAACTCGCGCATGGGCTTTCCCCCCTTTGTCCAATCTATGACTTAATTATACATCTTTACCATTATTTGTAAAGTTTTACCGTTCGTATTTTTTCGTCATAAATCGTCTCAGGGGAGTGACTCAGGCGCTTTTCCGCTCCGCCCAGGTATAGAGCAGCACGGCGCCCAGGATAATGGCCGCCCCCAGCAGCTGTATCGGGGTGGGGATCTCCCCAAAGAGGGGGACGGCCAGGGCGCCGGAGAACACCGGCTCACACAGCTTCACCGCCGACACATAGGCGGGGGACAGGTATTTCAGGCACCAGCTGAACAGGCTGTGTCCCATAAGGGTACACAGAACCGCCAGCCCCAGGCCGATGAGCCACTCCCTGCCCCCATAGCCCACCAGGGGGGTGCCGGAGAACAGCGCCATCAGCAGCAGAGTCAGAAAGCAGGCCAGATAGGTCAGAAAGGTATAAATGGTGGTGGAGAGGTATCCTCTCTGTATTCTTCCGATCAAAGTATACAGCGCCACAAAGACGGCTGCCGCCAGGGCCAGGATATTTCCGTACAATGCGCTGCCTTGGGCGCCACCGGCCAGGGCCAACACCGCGCTGCCGCCAAAAGCCAGCAGGATGGCCGCCACTCCCAGCTTGGGGATGCGGCCCTTGAGGAAGAGGGCAAAGCCCAGGGCGGTAAAGATGACCTCGGTACTCACCAGCACGGTGGACACCGCCACACCGGTCCATTTCAGCGACTCAAACCAGGTCAGAAAGTGGAGGGCCAGGCAGACCCCGCTGAGGGCACACAGCAGCCCGTCCCGCCGCCGGACCCGCAGCAGCTCCCCCCGGAATTTTGTGAGTACCGCCGGCAGCAGCAGCGCCACCGTCCATCCCAGGCGGTAGACCGCCGTAATGACCGAGGGCGCTTGGGAGAAGCGCACCAGAATGGCCGAAATGGAAATACCAAGTACGCCCAGCAGCAGCACGCCGTTGGGATGACGCTCCAGCATCGTCTTTCCCCCTCTCTACGGTGTTTCAGTATACTCCAATTCTTTTCCCCGTGCAATTGGTCCCCTGCATAAAAAACACCGGCCAGAATCTCTGGCCGGTGTTTGGGGAAAAGCAATTTACTTGGCAGCCTTGGCGGCCCGGATAGCCTCGATGAGCATGGGGGTGACCTTGTACAGGTCGCCGCAGATGCCGTAGGAGGCCACGTCGAAGATGGGGGCGGACTCGTTCTTGTTCACCGCGATGATGCACTCGGAGTCCTGCATACCAGCCAGATGCTGGATGGCGCCGGAGATGCCCAGAGCCACATAGATGCGAGGATGAACGGTCTTGCCGGTCTGGCCCACCTGATGGTCGGCAGTGATCCAGCCGGCGTCCACGCAGGCACGGGAGGAGCCCACAACGCCGCCCAGGACGCCAGCCAGCTCCTCGGCCAGCTTGATGCCGCCCTCCACGTCCTTGGAGATGCCGCGGCCCACGGAGACCACCACGTCGGCGCCAATCAGGTCCACCAGCTTCTTGGCGGCCTTCTTGACCTCCAGCACCTCCACATGGATGTCGGACTTGTCCAGCTTGACGTCCACGTTCTCGATGACGGTCTTGGCAGCGCCGGCCTCGTCGTAGGGCTGGGTCTGCATCACGCCGGGACGGACGGTGGACATCTGGGGACGGAAGCGGGGGCAGATGATGGTGGCCATCAGGTGACCGCCAAAGGCGGGACGGGTCATCTTCAGGTTGGTGTTCTCCTCGAACACGGTGTTGTCCACGTCGATGGTGGAGGTGGTCTT
>CALWXZ010000190.1 GCA_944385625.1 uncultured Flavonifractor sp.
CCGCCCAGACCGGCGGCCCCTCCGGCGGCTGCATCCCCGCCTCCCTCATCGACACCCCCATCGACTATGAGTCCCTGGCCTCCATCGGCTCCATGATGGGCTCCGGCGGCCTTATCGTCATGGATGAGGATAACTGTATGGTGGACATCGCCAAGTTCTATCTGGAGTTCATTGTGGACGAGTCCTGCGGCAAGTGCTCCCCCTGCCGGATCGGCACCAAGCGGCTGCTGGGCCTGCTCACCAAGATCACCGAGGGCAACGGAGAGCCGGAGGATTTGGACACCATCGAGGAGCTGTGCAACCACATCAAGCAGTCCGCCCTGTGCGGCCTGGGCCAAACCGCCCCCAACCCGATACTCTCCACCCTGAAACATTTCCGGGAGGAATACGAGGCCCACATCTATGAGAAGCGCTGTCCTGCCGGCGTGTGTAAAGCCCTGATCCAGTATGTGGTGGACCCCGCCAAATGTAAGGGCTGCACCCGCTGCGCCCAGGGCTGTCCCACCGGCGCCATCTCCGGCGCGGTGCGGGCCCCCCACATCATCAACCAGTCCAAGTGCATCAAGTGCGGCGCCTGCATGGACCACTGCCGGTTCGGCGCCATCAGCAAGCAGTAAGGGAGGGAACGGACATGGACGAAAAAATGGTATCTCTGCGCATCAACGATATTCCCGTCACCGTTCCCACCGGGACCACGGTGCTGGAAGCTGCCCGCTCTGCGGGTTTCAACATCCCCTCGCTCTGCTTCCTCAAGGACATCAATGAGATCGGCGCCTGCCGGATCTGCGTGGTGGAAGTGAAGGGGGCCAAGAGCTTGGTGGCCTCCTGTGTCTATCCGGTGGCCGAGGGCATGGAGGTCTACACCAACACGGAGCGGGTCCGCAAATCCCGCCAGCTCACGTTGGAGCTGATTCTGTCCAACCACCGGATGGACTGCCTCACCTGCGCCCGCAACAGCCAGTGCGAACTGCGCCAGCTGGCCGCCGATCTGGGCATCGACGCCGTGCGGTACGCCAGCGACAATATGTATCCCCAGATCGAGGATTCCGCCCCACACCTGGTACGGGATAACTCCAAATGTGTCCTGTGTCGCCGCTGCACCGCCGTTTGCCGGGTTACACAGGAGGTCGGTGTCATTGGCCCCAATGACCGGGGCTTCTCCACTCACATCGGCTGCGCCTTTGACCGGGACCTGAACGAAGTGGACTGCGTGTCCTGCGGCCAGTGTATTGTGGCCTGTCCCACCGGCGCCCTCAGTGAGAAGGACGACACCCCTCAGGTGCTGGCCGCCCTGGCCGATCCCACCAAACACGTTGTAGTGGGCCCAGCCCCCTCCGTTCGCGTCACTCTGGGCGAATGCTTCGGCCTGCCCATCGGTACCAATGTGGAGGGCAAAATGGTCACCGCCCTGCGCCGCCTGGGATTTGACAAGGTATTCGATGTGGACACCGCCGCCGACTTCACCATTATGGAGGAGGGCACCGAATTTCTGCACCGCTTGCGGGGCGACGGGGTGCTCCCCCTCATCACCTCCTGCTCCCCCGGCTGGATTCGGTATATGGAACAGCACGCCCCCGAGATGATCCGCAATGTGTCCACCTGCCGCTCTCCCCAGCAGATGTTCGGTGCCTTGGTCAAGACCTATTATGCCGAGCAGGCCGGGATCGATCCTCACGACATCTTTGTGGTATCCATCATGCCATGCACTGCCAAGAAATATGAGGTGCGCCGGGAGGAACAGCGGCTGCCCAACGGCTGTATGCCGGTGGATGTGTCCCTCACCACCCGGGAGTTGGGCCGCCTGATTACCCAGGCGGGTATGCTCTTCGATCATTTGCCAGACGGTCAGTTTGACGAGATGTTGGGTATCTCTACCGGCGCCGCCACCATCTTTGGCGCCTCCGGCGGCGTGATGGAGGCAGCGCTCCGCACGGTGGTGGAGGAGCTGACCGGAGACGGCATGGCGCCCCTGGAGTACCACGAGGTCCGGGGCATGGCGGGCGTGAAGGAGGCCAGCTACCAGCTGCCCGGACGAACGGTCCGAGTATGTGTGGCCTCCGGTCTCCACAATGTAAAGCTGGTGCTGGACGGCATCCGGGACGGCTCTCTGCAATATGACTTTGTGGAATTCATGGCCTGCCCAGGCGGCTGCATCAACGGCGGCGGACAGCCCATTCAGCACGCCGATGTGCGCAATTTCACCGACATCAGGACGCTCCGGGCCGCAGCTCTATACAAGCAGGATGAGGAGATGGAATACCGGCGCAGCCATAAAAATCCAGTGGTACAGATTGTTTATCACAACTATCTGGGCGAGCCCGGCAGTCCGCTGGCCCACACCTTGCTCCACTGCTCCTATATCAAGCAGAAGCGGTATCGGGTTTAATGATGGGATAGAAAAGCGAAGGCCCCAGCCAATGGCTGGGGCCTTCGCTCCAGGCTGTCGAAAAACCCTGCATATGCGTCAAGCATAAGCCGGGTTTCTGTCATATAGATGCCAAAGAAGAAAAAGG